>NZ_JAQGLS010000080.1 GCF_028292805.1 Ramlibacter sp.
TGCAACCTACCCATCCATCGCTGTTCGGCCACCATGCCGGACAAACGCAAGCCGCGCTCGCCGCGGCGATGGCGCCGCCCGCCGCCGCCGGCCATTACGACGAATTGCGCGGCGGCGTCGCCGGGCCGCCGGTGCCCGGCACTCGGGCAGTCGCCGCCGACTCGCTGCCGACCGCCGACTGGGCGCGCTTTTTCGAGCACCTGGGCCCGGACGGCTTTGCCGACCTGAACCGGCGCACCACCAACCTGCGGCGGCAGGTGCGCGACAACGGCATCACCTACAACGTCTACGCCGAAGGCGGCGGCCCGCAGCGACCCTGGTCGCTGGACCTGTTCCCGCTGATCATCTCGCCGGGCAGCTGGCAGCAGATCGAGTCCGGCGTGCTGCAGCGAGTGCGGTTGCTCGAACACATCCTGGACGACGTCTACGGCCCGCAGCAGCTGCTGGCGGCCAACCTGCTGCCGCCGGCGCTGGTGCAAGGCCATCCCGGCTACCTGCGGCCGATGCACGGCGTCAAGGTGGCGGGCGGGCGGCGGCTGCACATCGCCGCCTTCGACCTGGCGCGCGATCCGTCCGGCGCCTGGTGGGTGCTGGCGCAGCGCACGCAGGCACCGTCCGGCCTGGGCTACCTGCTGGAAAACCGGCTGATCACCTCGCGCCTGTTTCCCCAAGCCTTCAGCGACCTGAAGGTGCAGCGGCTGGCCGCCACCTACCGCGCGCTGCTCGAGAGCATGAAGGCCATGTGCCCGGCCGCCGACGGCGAGCCGCGCATCGTGCTGCTGACGCCCGGCCCGTACAACGAAACCTACTTCGAGCACGCCTACCTGGCGCGCTACCTGGGCCTGACCCTGGTCGAGGGCAGCGACCTGACGGTGCGCGACCAGAAGCTGTACCTCAAGACGCTGCGCGGGCTGGAGCCGGTGCACGGGCTGCTCAAGCGGCTGGACGACGAGTTCCTGGATCCGCTGGAGCTGCGCGCCGACTCGCGCCTGGGCGTGCCCGGCCTGCTGCAGGCGATCCGCGCCGGCAACGTGCTGATCGGCAATGCGCCCGGCTCGGGCTTTCTGGAGTCGTCGGCCCTGCTCGGCTTCCTGCCGGCGCTCAGCCGCAAGCTGCTTGGCGAGGAACTGCAGTTGCCGGCCGTGGCCACCTGGTGGTGCGGCGAACGCGCGGCGATGGAGGAAGCGCTGCCGGAACTGGACCATTCGGTCATCAAGCGCACCTACGCCAGCAACGGCGCCGGCACGGTGCTGGGCCGCAGCCAGACCCGGCGCCAGCTCGACGAAATGGCCGAGCGCATCGTGCGCGAGCCCGACCAGTACGCGGTGCAGGCTTACCTGCCGCTGTCGCAGATGCCGACCTGGAAGAGCGCGCGCTCGGGCGACCACATCTTGCCGCGCTCGCTGCTGCTGCGCGTGTTCGCCGTCTCGGACGGCGCCGACGGCTGGCGGGTGCTGCCCGGCGGGCTGGCCCGCATCACCGGCGGCGAGCGCGAGATCGCCTCCATGCAGCGCGGCGGCAGCAGTGCCGACACCTGGGCACTGACGGAGGGCGAGGTCGACACCACCAGCCTGCTGCAGCACGAACATCCTTCGATGGACACGCCGCACCGCCGGGCTCCGGTCACCAGCCGCGCCGGCGAAAACCTGTTCTGGCTGGGCCGCTACACCGAGCGCACCGAAAACACCGCGCGGCTGGCGCGCCTGGCCATTGAGGGACTCAATGGCGAAGACCAGTCCTCGCAGCCGCTGCTGGCCTGGCTGAGCGAGATGGCCGCCGCCAACGCGCTGGTGCTGGCCGCGGTGCCGCCGGCGACGCAGTCGCGCCGCGTGTTCGAGCGCTCGCTGGTGGCGGGGCTGGCGGACGGCCGGCAGGCCAGCAGCGTCGGCTTCAACCTGTGCGGCGTGCGCAAGGCGGCCGCCGCCGTGCGCGAGCGGCTGTCGCAGGAGCAGTGGAACCTGATGGTGCGCGCCGAGCAGGAGTTCAGCCAGGGCTGCGCCGCCTGCACCGGCGAAACGGACTACTCCTCGGTCGAGGCGCTGCGGGTGCTGGAGACGCTGTCGGGCCACACGGCCGCCATGACCGGCGCCCAGACCGACCGCATGACGCGCGACGACGGCTGGCGGCTGCTGTCCACGGGGCGCCACCTGGAGCGCCTGGGGTTCCTGGGCCAGGCCCTGCTGCTGGCGTTCGAGACCGGCGCCGTCCACGACGAAGCCGGCTTCGAGGCCGTGGTGGCCCTGTTCGACAGCACCATCACCTTCCATGCCCACTACCAGCAGCGGCACGACGTGGCCGCCTTGCTCGACCTACTGGTGCTGGACCAGGACAACCCACGCTCGCTCGGCTGGGTGGCGCAGACCCTGCGCGCGCGCCTGGGCAAGCTGGCCGGCCTGCCGGCCGGGCGCATCCCGCTGCTGGCCCTGCCGGTGCCCGACCCGCAAGGCTGGACGCTGGAAGCGCTGTGCGAGCGCGACGAAGACGGCGACTACCCGCAGCTGGTCGAATTGCTGCAGCAATGCGTGGACGCCGCCTATCGCCTCTCCGACGACCTGACCGCCCGCTACTTCGCCCACTCCGGCGACGCCCGCTACAGCGTGGGAGCCTGACATGCTGCTGCACATCCGGCACGAGACCAGCTACGACTACGTGCCGCCGGTTCGAACCGCGCAGCACATGACGCACATGAAGCCGCTGCACGGCCAGGGCCAGCGCCTGCTCAGCCACCGCCTGACGGTCAGCCCCACGCCCGCCCAGCAGAACGAATCGGTGGACGTGTACGGCAACACCCGCGCCTTCTTCAGCCTGCAAGGCGCGCACGAAGACCTGAAGGTGGTGGCCGAGAGCCTGGTGGCGACCAGCGCGCCGCCCGGCCCTGCGCCCGGCCTGCCGTGGGAGGAAGTGCGCGAGCGCATGCGCTACCACCGTGCCAGCCGCTACGACCCGGCCTCGGAGTTCGCCTTCGCCTCGCCCTACGTGCCGCGCCACCAGGACTTCGTGGCCTATGCGGCGGCGAGCTTTCCGCGCGGGCGGCCGTTGCCGGAGGCGGCGCGCGACCTGATGCGGCGCATCCACGCCGACTTCGCGTACGAGACCACCGCCACCGACGAGAACACGCCGGCACTGGAGGCGCTGGCCTTGCGCAAGGGCGTGTGCCAGGACCTCGCCCACGTGATGCTGGGCTGCCTGCGCAGCCTGGGCCTGCCGGCGCGCTACGTCAGCGGCTACCTGCTGACGCAGCCGCCGCCGGGGCGGCCGCGGCTGGTGGGCAGCGACGCCTCGCACGCCTGGGTGTCGCTGTACCTGCCGGCCGCGGACGATGCGCCCGGCAGCTGGACCGAACTGGATCCCACCAACGATCGCGCGCCCGGCGAAGACTACGTGACGCTGGCCCGGGGCCGCGACTTTTCCGACGTCTCGCCGATGCGCGGCGTGATCCACGGCGGCGCCAGCCACCGGCTGCGGGTGGCGGTGACGGTGGCGCCGGCGGAGCCGCACGCCCTCGCGGCCGAAGCCGCTCCTTAGAATCGGTCGCATTCCAAGGAGCATCCAATGAGCGTCTACGACAAGCTGAAGGAACTGAACATCACCCTGCCGCCGGTGGCCACGCCGGCCGCGGCCTACGTGCCGTTCGTGCGCACCGGCAACCTGGTGTTCCTGTCCGGGCACATCGCCCGCAAGGACGGCAAGACCTGGGCCGGCAAGCTGGGCCAGGACATGGCCACCGAGGAAGGCAAGGCGGCCGCGCGCGCGATCGCCATCGACCTGCTGGGCACGCTGCACGCCGCCGTGGGCGACCTGAACCAGGTCAAGCGCATCGTCAAGCTGCTCGGACTGGTCAATTCGACCGGCAGCTTCACCGAGCACCACCTGG
Organism: Ramlibacter sp.; assembly: GCF_028292805.1. Classification (GTDB taxonomy): domain Bacteria; phylum Pseudomonadota; class Gammaproteobacteria; order Burkholderiales; family Burkholderiaceae_C; genus Ramlibacter. The sequence goes on from NZ_JAQGLS010000080.1 coordinate 3,875, forward strand.
TGGTCAACGGCGCCAGCGAGCTGCTGGCCGAAGTGTTCGGCTCGAAAGGCGCGCATGCGCGCAGTGCCTTCGGCGTGGCGCAGATTCCCACCGGGGCCTGCGTGGAGATCGAGCTGATCGTGGAAGTCTGAGGGCGGCGGCAGCACCAGCACGGCGGCGCGCGCCGCCGCTGGCCACCAGATCGATGCGGGGCAAGTATTGGCCTTGCGCGGGCCGTGGCGGCAGCCGTGATCGTTCTGCCAACACGTCCGACTTCCAGCTGCGCCGCACCCGGGAGAAGCTGGGCTTCCCCTTTCGGGGTGCCGAACGCGAAGCGGCCCACGACCTGGGTTGGCCGGGGGCCCCGCCGCGCATGAAGCAGGCCAAGCCCGCCAAGCCCTGGCCCTGGCCGTAGGAAACGAAAGGTCAAGGCACTCACGGTCGCAATCCGCACCGGGGCGAAGCGGAGGGACTTGGATCCGCCGAACAATGCGCAGTGAGCGCGGCTCCCGGATCCGCACGACCTGGCGCCAGCCCGGGGCGGCCCGCCTTGGCGAAATAAAGGAGGAGGCGCGGGCGCAGCCCGCGCGGGGGACATTCGCCAAGGCAGGTCGCCCGGACCGGCGCGGCAAAAAGGCCACGTCCCCACCACGCCACACGAAAGCCCGGGGCCCCCGCCTGCGCGGGGGGGACGGTCACTCCACCCGCGTCACCGCCAGCGGCTTGAACCCCAGATCCGCCGCCTTGCCCTTGCGCCCGCGCCCCGCCTTGGCGTTGTTCAGCGAGCGGATCTCCAGCACTTCCTCGCGTTCCTTGTCGCCGCGGCCGATGCCGGTGATGCGCACCGAGCGCGTGTAGGCGGCGGCGCCCGCCAGTTCCTCCTTGGGCTCCAGGTCGATCAGCATCAGGCCGCGGCCGCCATTGGCCATGGGCTTGAGCTCGCCGATCTCGAACGTCAGGATGCGCTTGCCGGTGGAGGCGCAGCACACGTGCGTGGCCGGCGCCGCTGGCGGCACGTTGGCCGGCGACGGCCGGCACACCGTCTCGCCGGCGCCCAGCGACAGGAAGGTCTTGCCGCCCTTTTGCCGCGACACCATGTTTTCCACCTGCGCCAGAAAGCCGTAGCCGCCCGAGTTGGACAGCAGCAGCCAGGCGCTGGCGGCACCGGCGAAATAGTGCAGCAGCTGCGTGCCCGCCTCCAGTTCGACCAGCGTGGTCATCGGCTGGCCGTCGCCGCGCGCACCCGGCAGCAGCGCCACCGGCACCGAGTAGACCCGGCCGTTGCTGCCGAAAGCCAGCAAGGTGTCGACGGTGCGGCACTCGAAGGTGGCGTACAGGCCGTCGCCGGCCTTGAAGGCGAAGCTGGCGGCGTCGTGCCCATGGGCCTGGCGCGCCCGCACCCAGCCCTTTTGCGAGACGACCACCGTCACCGGCTCGTCCACCACCTTCACTTCGGCCACCGCCTTTTTTTCGGCCTGGATCAACGTGCGACGGGCATCGCCGAACTGCTTGGTGTCGGCTTCGATCTCCTTGATCATCAGGCGGCGCAGGGCAGCGGGCGAGCCCAGGATGTCCTCCAGCCTGCCCTGCTCGGCGCGCAGTTCCTTGAGCTCCTGCTCGATCTTGATGGCTTCCAGCCGCGCCAGCTGGCGCAGCCGGATTTCCAGGATGTCCTCGGCCTGCCGCTGCGACAGCGCGAAGCGCGCCATCAGCGCCTGCCGCGGCTCGTCGGCGGCGCGGATGATCGCGATCACCTCGTCGATGTTCAGCAGCACCAGCTGCCGGCCCTCCAGGATGTGGCTGCGGTCCATCACCTTTTCCAGGCGATGGCGCGAGCGCCGCTCGATGGTGCGCTGGCGAAACTCGATCCACTCGGTCAGCATCAGCCGGATCGACTTCTGCACCGGCTTGCCGTCCAGCCCCACCATGGTCAGGTTGATCGGCGCCGAGGTTTCCAGGCTGGTGTGCGCCAGCAGCGAGGTGATCAGCTCGCCCTGGTCGATGCGGCTGGTCTTGGGCTCGAACACCAGGCGCACCGGCGCGTCCTTGCTCGACTCGTCGCGCACGGTGTCGAGCACCGACAGCAGCGTCTGCTTGAGCTGTACCTGGTCGGCCGACAGGGCCTTCTTGCCGGCCTTGACCTTGGGGTTGGTCAACTCCTCGATCTCCTCGAGCACCCGCTGGGTGCTGACGCCGGGCGGCAGCTCGGTCACCACCAGCTGCCACTGGCCGCGCGCCAGTTCCTCGATCTTCCAGCGGGCCCGCACCTTGAGCGAGCCGCGGCCGCTGCGGTAGGCGTCGGCGATGTCGCCGGCGCTGCTGATGATCTGACCGCCGCCCGGGTAGTCCGGGCCCGGCAGCAAGCTGAGAAGGTCCTCCTCGGACAGCTTGGGGTTCTTGACCAGCGCCACGCAGGCCTCGGCCACTTCGCGCAGGTTGTGGCTGGGGATCTCGGTGGCCAGGCCGACCGCGATGCCGCTGGCGCCATTGAGCAGCGTGAACGGCAGCCGCGCCGGCAGCACCAGCGGCTCCTGCGTGCTGCCGTCGTAGTTCAGCGTGAACTCCACCGTGCCTTCGTCGATCTCGTCCATCAGCAGGTTGCTGATGCGCGCCAGCCGCGCCTCGGTGTAGCGCATCGCCGCCGCGCCGTCGCCGTCGCGGCTGCCGAAGTTGCCCTGGCCGTCGATCAGCGGGTAGCGCTGGGCGAAGTCCTGCGCCATGCGCACCAGCGCGTCGTAGGCGGCCTGGTCGCCGTGCGGGTGGAACCGGCCCAGCACGTCGCCCACGACCCGCGCGCACTTGACCGGCCTGGGGCCGCTGCCGGTGCCGAAGCCCAGGCCCATGCGGTACATCGAGTACAGGATCCGCCGCTGCACCGGCTTCTGGCCGTCGGCCACGTCCGGCAGCGCCCGGCCCTTGACCACGCTCAGCGCGTATTCCAGGTAGGCGCGCTGGGCGTAGGTGGCCAGGTCCAGGCTGGTGTCGTCGCCGTCGCCGGCGAAGGTGGTGAGTTCTTGCTCCATGGATTCGCGAAAAAGGGAAAGGGATCAGGGGGCTGCGGCCAGCAGGTCTTCATGGCTCAACGTGACGATACGGCGCTCGGAGCCGCCCTTGACCTCGTGGTCGAGCCGCTGCGAGAGCTTGTGCAGCAGCTGCTTGGGCGTGGTGTCGTCGGCCGGCACCGCGCACAGCACGATCCGAAAGCGCAGGAATTCGGAGCGCACCGCCGGCAGCGGCTCCTTCAGGCCCGCCACCAGGATGCGGCTGGCCACGGACGACGCCGCCTCGCCCGCCGCCACGCCTTCGGCCAGCACGCCAATGCGGGTGTGGCTCAGGCGCGCCACCACGTCGCCGTCGCGCAGCATGGAATCGCGGACCCGCTCGGCCGCGGCCAGAACGGCGGACTCGCCGGCTTCGGGGCCGAACTCCTGCGACAGCGACGCCAGGTTCTCGATGTGGACCAGCATCAGCACGCTGGGGTGGCCGTAGCGGCGTGTCAGGTGGCGCGCCGCTACGACCCGCTCGTTCAGCACCAGCGGCGTGGCCAACCCGGTGAGCGGGTCGATGGTGTTGCGCGCCTTGATGCGGGCCCGCGTCTCGCCGTGGATGCGGCCGCGCCAGCCGGTGGCCAGGTAGACGCAGGCGCTCCAGGCTGTCAGCAGGGCACCCACCGCCAGAGCCGACTCCAGTTCGTCGGCCAGCACCGGCGCCACGATGCCGGCGCCGGCCAGCAGCAGCGCCGCCGACGCCGGCGCCAGCCACCAGACCCAGGGCTGGCTCTGGCGCCAGGCCCGCGCCAGCAGGATGGCCACCACCACAGCCCACAGCAGCAACCCGGCCAGCACGAACACGCGGCTGAAGGTGGCCGCGACCGCCAGCAGCGGCAGCGCCACGGCGCTGGTGAACAGCAGCAGGCGCCGGGCCCGCCGCAGCGCGCCGGCGTGGCTCATGAGGTCGAGCAGCTGCAGGCCGGCCAGAGCCGGCACCAGCAGGAACACCGCGCCGGCCTGGACCATGGGCTGACGGCCGATCAGCGACTGCATCGTCAGCACCGACAGCAGCGTCGCCGCCGCGTGCAGCAGCAGCGCGCGCTCGCGGTAGGCGTTGGCCTTGATGACGCAGAAGAAGACGACGAGCACCTGGGCCCCGACCAGGGCGCCCAGCCAGAGCGCCTGGGGATCGATCAAGCCGTTCATGGGCGGCCGCCCCGGATCCGGCTCATTCGGCGCCGGCCGGTGCCGCCGCGAGGGCGGGCGGCATGTTGCCGCGGCCCAGGGCGCCGCCCGGCCCAGCCAAATGCATCCGCACCCGATTGGGCGGCTGGCCGCCTTGGACCATGGCCGGCGGCTTGAGCAAGGTGTACAGCTGCATCACGGTGCGCACGTAGTTCTGGGTCTCGCGGTAGTTCGGGATCCGGTTGCCGGCCCGCTGCACCGCGCCCTCGCCGGCGTTGTAGGCGGCCAGCGCCAGTTCCAGCTGCCCGGGGAACCGGCGCATCAGGTCGCGCAGGTAGCGCGTGCCGGCGCGGATGTTGGTGCGCGGGTCGGTCAGCTTCTGCTCCAGCGCCAGCTTGCGGTCGCTGCTGACGCCGTAGCGCTGCGCCGTGGCGGGCATCAGCTGCATCAGGCCGATGGCGCCCTTGGGCGAAACCGCGCGGGCGTCGAAGCCGGACTCGGTGGCGATCAGCGCCTGCAGCAGTTCGAACTCGACGCCGTGTTCGGCGGACGCCGCGCGCAGGTGGTGCCTGACCTGCTTGTAACTGGGCGATACGTCGAAAAAGGCCAGCAGCCTGGCGGGCGCCGGCGGCGCCGCCTCGGCCCGCGGCATCTGCACGCCGGCGCTGGTGTCGAAGCTCTCGCCGCCGCGAAAGAACAGCTGGTAGCGCTCGTCGACTTGTTCGCCGGCAAAGTGCGCCACGCCACGCTCGTCGACGAAGCCCCAGATATCAGCCCGCGCCGGGCCAGCCGCGCATGCGAGCAGCAGGGCCGCCAGCGCGCCGAAGCGACGCAATCGGGGCGGCAGGGCGATGCAGCGCGGCTTGGCCATCTCGCTCAGACGTCGATGTCCACGTCGTGGCCGTGCAGTTCCATCAGCTCGCGCCGCGACGCCGCCTCGCCCTTGCCCATCAGCTTGGTGATCAGGCTTTCGGTGCCGGCGAAGTCGAACTTGCCCAGCGCCACCGGCAGCAGTCGGCGCGTGTCGGGGTTGAGCGTGGTGTCCCACAGCTGCTCGGCGCTCATCTCGCCCAGGCCCTTGAAGCGGCTGATGCTCCAGGCGCCTTCCGTGACGCCTTCCTTGCGCAGCTTGTCCAGGGTGGCCGTGAGCTCGCCGGCGTCCAGCGCGTACATCTTGGCGGCCGGCTTCTTGCCGCGCGCCGGCGCGTCGACGCGAAACAGCGGCGGCCGCGCGATGTAGACGTTGCCCGAAGCGATCAGCTTGGGGAAGTGGCGAAAGAACAGCGTCAGCAGCAGCACCTGGATGTGCGAGCCGTCGACGTCGGCGTCCGACAGGATGCAGACCTTGCCGTAGCGCAGGCCGGTCAGGTCGGGCGTGTCGTTCGGCCCGTGCGGATCGACGCCGATGGCCACCGAGATGTCGTGGATCTCGTTGTTGGCGAACAGCCGGTCGCGGTCCACCTCCCAGGTATTGAGCACCTTGCCGCGCAGCGGCAGCACGGCCTGGGACTCCTTGTCACGGCCCATCTTGGCGCTGCCGCCGGCGGAGTCGCCCTCCACCAGGAACAGCTCGTTGTGCGCCAGATCCTTGCTTTCGCAGTCGGTCAGCTTGCCGGGCAGAACGGCGACGCCGGAGCCCTTGCGCTTTTCGACCTTCTGGCCCGCCTTCTGGCGCGACTGGGCCGCCCTGATCGCCAGCTCCGCCAACTTCCTGCCGTATTCGACGTGCTGGTTCAGCCACAGCTCCAGCGCCGGCCGCACGAAGCTGGAGACCAGCCGCACGGCGTCGCGCGAGTTCAGCCGCTCCTTGATCTGGCCCTGGAACTGCGGGTCCAGCACCTTGGCCGACAGCACGTAGGAGGCCCGCGCGAACACGTCCTCGGGCAGCAGCTTGACGCCCTTGGGCTGCAGGTTGTGCAGCTCGATGAAGCTCTTGACGGCGTTGAACAGGCCGTCGCGCAGGCCGCTTTCGTGGGTGCCGCCGGCGGTGGTGGGGATCAGGTTGACGTAGCTCTCGCGCACCGGCTGGCCGTCTTCGGTGAAGGCCACGCACCAGCCGGCGCCCTCGCCTTCGGCGAAGTTGTCGTTGCTGTCGGCGGCGTAGCCCTCGCCCTCGAACAACGGGATCACCGGATCGCCGTTCAGGGTCTGCATCAGGTAGTCGCGCAGGCCGCCCTTGTACTGCCAGCTCTGGACGTCTTTTTTCTTCTCGTCGTGCAGCTGCACCGTCACGCCGGGCATCAGCACCGCCTTGCTGCGCAGCAGGTGGGCCAGCTCCGCCATCGGCAAGGCGGTGGTCTCGAAGTACTTGGCGTCGGGCCAGGCCCGCACGGTGGTGCCTTGCTTGCGGTCTTCCGGTCCGGCCTTGCGCAACTGCAGCGGCTCGACCACGTCGCCGCCGGCGAACACGATGGTGGCGACCTGCCCTTCGCGGTAGCTGGTCACTTCCATCCGCCTGGACAGCGCGTTGGTCACCGACACGCCGACGCCGTGCAGGCCGCCGGAAAAGCTGTAGGCGCCGCCCTTGCCCTTGTCGAACTTGCCGCCGGCGTGCAGCCGGGTGAACACCAGCTCGAGCACCGGCGCGTTCTCTTCGGGGTGCAGGCCGAACGGGATGCCGCGGCCGTCGTCCTCGATGCTGGTGGAGCCGTCGGGGTGCAGGAACACCCGCAGCCGCTTGCCGTGGCCGGCCAGCGCCTCGTCCGCGGCGTTGTCCAGCACCTCCTGCAAGATGTGCAAGGGGGTGTCGGTGCGCGTGTACATCCCCGGGCGCTGCTTGACGGGCTCGAGGCCCTTGAGCACCCGGATCGAACCTTCCGAGTAGGCGGGCGAGGGTTTGGTGGCCATAGGGTGGCGGATTGTAGTCCCGTCCGGCAAGTTCACTGGATGGACATCCAGTTACACCCAATTCATGCCGCGCCGTCATCAGTCAAGCCCGAAGATGGCAACGGGGTTGTCAACGTCGCCGTCAGCAACGGCGCTGCCTTCTCGCTACAGTTCGCGCCATGCAGTCCGCCGCCGCCACCAAGCTGTCGATGACCCAGGTCCTCGTCGCAGGCGCCATGGTCGTCACCCTGTCCATGGGCATCCGCCACGGCTTTGGCCTGTGGCTGCTGCCGGTGACGCAGGCCCATGGCTGGGACCGCGGCACTTTCTCGTTCGCGCTGGCGATCCAGAACCTGTCGTGGGGGATCATCGGCATCTTCGCCGGCATGATCGCGGACCGTTTCGGCGCCTTCCGGGTGCTGCTCGGGGGCAGCGTCGCATTCGCCCTCGGGCTGGTGGGCATGGCATTGGCCAAGGACGCGCTGACCTTCACCCTGGCCGCCGGCGTGCTGATCGGGGCGGCCCAGGCCGGCACCACCTACGCGGTGGTCTACGGCGTCATCGGCCGGCAGATCGATCCCTCGAAGCGGTCCTGGGCGATGGGCGTGGCGGCTGCGGCCGGCTCGTTCGGCCAGTTCCTGATGGTGCCGGTGGAAGGCGCGCTGATCCGCGAGCTGGGCTGGGACCAGGCGCTGCTGGCGCTGTCCCTGGTGGCGCTGCTGATCGTGCCGCTGGCCTTCTTCCTGCGCGAGCCGGGCTTCGCCAGCGGCGCGGCGCCGGTCAGGCGCGAGCAGACCATCCTGCAGGCCTTGGGCGAGGCTTTCATATACCCGAGCTTCCAGCTGCTGATGGCGGGCTACTTCGTCTGCGGCTTCCAGGTCGTGTTCATCGGCGTCCACCTGCCCAGCTACCTGAAGGACAAAGGCTTGTCACCCGAGATCGCCAGCTATGCGCTGGGCCTGATCGGCCTGTTCAACGTGGTCGGCACCTACATCGCCGGCACGCTCGGCCAGCGCATCGCCAGGCGCAAGATCCTGGCCGGCATCTACCTTGGCCGCTCCATCGCCATCGCCCTGTTCCTGCTGGCGCCGCTGTCGCCGCTGTCGGTCTACCTGTTTTCGTCCGTGATCGGGCTGCTGTGGCTGTCCACGGTGCCGCCCACCAATGCCACCGTCGCTGGCATCTTCGGGGTGGCGCACCTGTCCATGCTGGGCGGCTTCGTCTTCTTTTCGCACCAGATCGGCTCCTTCCTGGGCGTGTGGCTGGGCGGCGTGCTGTACGACCGCACCGGCAGCTACGACGTGGTCTGGTACATCTCCATCGCGCTGGGCATCTTCGCGGCGATCGTCAATCTGCCGGTGCGCGAGACGCCGATCGTGCGCGGCCCGGCGCCGCAGGCGGCCTGAGCATGGCGATTCGCGCCAGGAAACTGCTGGCCTACGGGGTCGCCATCGCGCTGCTGCTGGCGGTGTTCGGCCTGTACACCCGGCCGGAGGCGATGGTGGTGCTGGGGGATTTCGTCTGGGCTTGCTTCAATTGAACGTCACCCTCATCACCGGCGGCTCCGACGGCATCGGCGCCGAGATGGCGCGCCAGCTGGCCGTCAGGCATGGCGCGCAGCTGGCTCTGGTGCTGGCCGGGCGCAGCCAGCCAAAGCTCGAAGGGGTGGCAGCCCAGTGCCGCGCGCACGGCGCCCAGGTGCTGGTCGTCGCCATGGACGTGGCGCAGGAGGCGCAGTGCCGCTCGCTGGTCGACCAGACGCTGCAGCAGTTCGGCCACCTCGACACATTGGTCAACAACGCCGGCATGTCGGCCCAGGCCTTGTTCGCCGACGTGACCGCCGACGACCTGCACTGGTACGAAGACCTGATGAAGGTCAACCTCTGGGGCGCCGTCTGGTGCACCCATGCCGCCTTGCCGCACCTGGTGGCCAGCGGCGGCCGGATCGTCGCCGTCAGCTCGCTGGCGGGGCTGGTCGGCGTGCCGGGCCGCACCGCCTACAGCGCCACCAAGTTCGCGATGACGGGCTTTTTCGAGGCGCTGCGGCCGGAACTCAAGGGCGCAGGCGTCAGCGTGACCAGCGCCTACCCGGGCGTGGTGGCCACCGCCATCCGCCATCGCGGCTTCAATGCGCGTGGCCGGCCGGCCGGCGCCAGCGGGTTGAAGGAAGACGAGGCGATGTCGGTCGAGGAATGCGCGCGGCTGATCATCGAAGGCATGGACGCCCGCCGGCGTGAAGTGGTGATGACCGCCAAGGGCAGGCTGGGGCGCTTCATGAAGCTGCTGACGCCCGGCATCGTGGAGCGGCTGGCCATGGCGGTGCTGAAGGACGAGGTCAAGCCGCGTGCACGGGACTGAAGCGCCCTCCCCCTGGATCGCCCGCTGGAGCCACCTGCTGCCGGCCGCTGGCGCGGTGCTGGACGTGGCCTGCGGGCGGGGCCGGCACCTGCGCTGGTTCGCCCAGCGCGGACACCCCGTGACCGGGGTCGACCGCGATGCGGACGCGCTGGCCACGCTGGACGGCATCGGCGAGACCGTCCTGGCCGATATCGAGAACGGCCCCTGGCCCCTGGCGGGGCGCCGGTTCGCAGGCGTGGTCGTCACCAACTACCTGTGGCGGCCGCTGCTGCCGCAGCTGCTGGCGGCGGTCGCGCCCGCTGGCGTGCTGCTTTACGAAACCTTTGCCCAGGGCAATGAAAGCGTGGGCAGGCCGTCGCGCCCGGACTTCCTGCTGGCGCCCGGGGAACTGCTGCGGGCCTGCGCCGGCCTGCGGGTGGTGGCTTACGAGGACGGCTTCCTCGATGCCCCGCCGCGTTTCGTGCAGCGGATCGCCGCCGTGCGCGATGCACCGCAGCCCGCAACGCCGCGCTACCAGCTCTAGCTACAATCACCTATTCCCCGGAAGCAGCGTCAAATGACACCGATTACTGGCAGCATCGTGGCCCTGGTCACGCCGATGCACGACAACGGCAGTGTGGACTACCCCACGCTGCGCAAGCTCGTGGACTGGCACATCGCCGAAGGCACGGACTGCATCGGCGTGGTCGGCACCACCGGCGAGTCGCCCACCGTGGACGTCGACGAGCACCGCGAGATCATCCGCGTGGCCGTGGAGCAGGCCAACGGCCGGGTGCCGATCATGGCCGGCTGCGGCGCCAATTCCACGCTCGAGGCGATCGCGCTGGCGCGCTACGCGCAAAAGGTCGGCGCCGACTGCCAGCTGCAGGTCGTTCCCTACTACAACAAGCCGACCCAGGAAGGGCAGTACCAGCACTTCAAGGCGATCGCCGAGGCCACCGGCGACCTGCCGATCGTGCTGTACAACGTACCCGGCCGCACCGTCGGCGACATGCTGCACGACACCGTGTTGCGGCTGTCCGAGGTGTCCGGCATCATCGGCATCAAGGAAGCCACCGGCAACATCGAGCGGGCGCAATGGCTGATCCGCGACGTGCCCCGCAGCTTCGCCATCTATTCGGGTGACGACCCGACCGCCGTGGCGCTGATGCTGTGCGGCGGCCAGGGCAACATCAGCGTGACGGCCAACGTCGCGCCGCGGCTGATGCACGAGCTGTGCGTGGCCGCGGTGGCCGGCGACGCGCGCAAGGCGATGGAGATCCAGCGCCTGCTGCTGCCGGTGCACAAGCACCTGTTCGTCGAGTCCAATCCGATCCCCGTGAAATGGGCCATGGCCCGCATGGGCCTGATGGGAGGCGCGCTGCGCCTGCCGATGACGCCGCTGTCCCGGGCCGCTGAGCCCGTGGTCGAAGGCGCGCTGCGCGCCGCCGGCCTGCTCGCCTGAACCGGCGCGCGTCCCCACGAATCCGAGAGAGGTAAGCCCAAGTGAAGTCATTCCTGAAGTACGGCCTGCTGGCCGTGGTCGCCGCGTTGTCCGCCTGTTCGGTGCTGGAGACCGACAAGGTCGACTACAAGAGCGCCAGCAAGGGCGTGTCGCTCGAAGTGCCGCCCGACCTGACGCAGCTGTCGCGCGATTCGCGCTACGTCGTGCCCGGCGGCCCGGTCACCGCCAGCAGCTTGCAGCTGGGCCAGTCGCTGCCCGGGGTGCCGACCGCCGCCACCGCCGTGGGCGACGTGCGCGTGGAGCGCGCCGGCAACCAGCGTTGGCTGGTGGTCAACCGGCCGGCCGACCAGCTGTGGGGCCCGGTGCGCGACTTCTGGCAGGAAAGCGGCTTCCTGCTGGCCATGGACCAGCCCAACCTGGGCATCATGGACACCGACTGGGCCGAGAACCGCGCCAAGATCCCGCATGACTTTGTGCGCGCCACGCTGGGCCGCCTGATCGACTCGGTGTACTCCACCTCCGAGCGCGACAAGTTCCGCACGCGCCTGGAGCGCACGCCCACCGGCGGCACCGAGGTCTACATCAGCCACCGCGGCATGATCGAGGTGTACAACAACACGCAAAAAGACCAGACGGTCTGGCAGCCCCGCCCGAACGACGCCGAGCTGGAAGCCGAATTCCTGCGCCGCCTGATGGTCAAGCTGGGCGTGCCGGCGGAGCAGACCCGCGCCGCCACGGCGGCCGGCGCCGACAAGCCGGTCTCGCGCGTGGCCAGCGTGAACAACCTGCCGGTGGTGGTGATCGACGAAGGCTTCGACCGCGCCTGGCGCCGGGTCGGCCTGGCCCTGGACCGCACGGGCTTCACGGTGGAAGACCGCGACCGCAGCCAGGGCACCTACTTCGTGCGCTACGTCGCGCCCAATGCCGACAAGAAGGAGCCGGGCTTGCTGGGCCGCATCTTCAGCCGCGCCAAGCCGGCCGAAGCGCCGCTCAAGTACCGCATCAACCTCAAGAGCGACGGCCCGAGCACCACGGTGTCGGTGCTCAATGCCACCGGCGCGCCGGAGACTTCGGCCGATGCGCAGCGCATCGTGCAGGTCATTGCGGACGACCTCAAATAGGCGCGCTTGAAAAGGTCGTGCCGACTTTTTCAGGTGGCCCGATCCGTGTGAGAAGGGCCGGCAAAGCAGGATCCTTCTCACAAGAGGGACCGCGCTCCATGGGATTCCGCGCGGCCCGGCGCCGCCAGCGCTTGGACTTGTTTTGATCCGCTTCAAGAACCTCGGCAGCGGCAGCTCCGGCAATGCCACCGTGGTGCAGGCCCGCAGCGGCACCGGCATCGCCCACCTGCTGGTCGACTGCGGCCTGGGCATCCGCGAGCTGGACAAGCGGCTTGGCGCCGCCGGCATGCTGGCCGACCAGGTCGATGCCATCTTCATCACCCACGAACACGGCGACCACATCGGCTGCGCCCGCCAGCTGGCGCTGCGCGAGCGCATCCCGGTCTGGATGAGCGAAGGCACGCATGCGGCCCTGGGCCACCCCGACTTCGGCGGCATGCTGCGGATCGCCTTCGACGGCGAGCCGATCGACATCGGGCCGCTGCAGGTGCAGCCGTTCACGGTGCCGCACGACGCGCGCGAACCGCTGCAATTGACCTGCACCGACGGCGCGGTGCGCCTGGGCGTGCTGACCGACCTGGGGCATGCCTCGGCGCACGTGCTGCAGCAGCTGGCCGACTGCGGCAGCCTGCTGCTCGAGTGCAACCACGATGAGGCGCTGCTGGCGGCCTCGTCCTACCCGCCGTTCCTCAAGCGCCGCGTGTCCGGCGCCTACGGCCACCTGGCCAACAGCGCGGCCGCTGGCCTGGCGCGGTCGCTGCTGGCCGCAGGCAAGCTGCGGCAGGTGATGGCCGCGCACCTGAGCGAACAGAACAACCGGCCGGAGCTGGCGCGGCAGGCGCTGGCCAATGCCCTGGGCTGCGCGCCGGCCGACATCCACGTGGCGGATGCGGCCCGCGGCAGCGACTGGCTCACGGCCTGAGGCTCAGCGCCCCACCACGCACTGGGCGGCCGTCAGCCCCACGCGCTTGCGCGCCGGCTTGCCCGGCTGCGAACTTTCCGCTTCCAGCAAGGCGGCGCCCTGCATGTGGGCCACGACTTCGCTGTTGACGCGCTCCAGCGATGAACGCTGCGGCGGCGCCGGGGTCGGTGTGGCGCCGGGTGCAGGTGCCGGCCCGGGAGCCGGCGCCGGTGCTGGCCCAGGTGCCGGGGGGGATCCGGGCGCCGGCGCGGGAGCGGGCGCAGGCGGCTCGCCTGGTGCGGGAGCGGGTGGCTCACTTGGCGCCGGAGCCGGCGGT
>NZ_JAQGLS010000082.1 GCF_028292805.1 Ramlibacter sp.
CGGCGGCAGCGAGGCGCAGCCCGTGCCCTTGCACGGCGGCGCCCGGCTGGCGGCCTGGGCGGTCTGCGCGGTGCCGGTGCTGGCCGGCTTCGTGCTGCCGGTGGCCTTCATGCTGCGGCCGCTGGCGGCGGACTGGTCGGTGTTGCCCTGGGACCGCTTCCTGGAATGGTCGTTCAACAGCCTGCGGCTGGGCGCCATCACCTCGGCGCTGGCCGTGGCCGTCGCCGTGGTGCTGGCGTTCCGCCTGCGCCGCGCGGCGGACCGCATGACGCGCGGGGTGGTGCAGCTGGCCGGCCTGGGTTATGCCGTACCGGGCACCGTGCTGGTGGTGGGCCTGCTGCTGCCGTTGGGCTGGCTGCAGGCAGCCTGGCCGGAGAGCGGCGTCGGCTACTGGCTGACGGCCACCATCCTGGGCCTGGTCTGGGCGTACCTGGTGCGCTTTGTCCCGGTGGCGCTGCAGTCGGTGCAAAGCGGCTACGCCCGCATCCCGGCCTCCCTGGACGATTCGGCGCGCATGCTCGGCGCCGGCAGCGTCGCGCTGCTGGCGCGAGTGCACTGGCCGCTGCTGCGGCGCGCGTCGGCGGCGGCCGGCCTGCTGGTGTTCGTGGACGTGATGAAGGAGCTGCCGGCGACGATGGTGCTGCGCCCCTTCGACAGCGACACGCTGGCGGTGGTGGCCTACCAGCTGGCGCGCGACGAGCGCCTGGGCGAGGCGGCGCTGCCGTCGCTGGCCCTGGTCCTGGTGGGCCTGATCCCGGTGGTGCTCCTGAGCCGGACGCTGCGCACCAGATGACGGTGCCCCGGCGCCGGTGGGTCACCAGCGGTCCATGCTGGTGAACAGCCAGGTGCATCTCTCCCGCAGGGCCACGATGGCTCGAGAGTGGCGGGCGCGGCATTCCTCAAAGTCTTTTGACGGCAGGAACGTCTCGCCGCACTTCCAGAGGCAGTGCACGAGCTCGGAATGGGAAATCAACAGCCCCACCCATGGGACCGCGAGCTGCGGCAAGGACGCACAAAGTGTTTTCATGTGGTCAACCTGCCGGCTCACCGACTGGTACAGCTCCATGTCGAGCCAGGTGGCGACGAGTTGGTCCGCCGCCTCTTCGTAGTTTTCGAGAGCCGCCACCAGCTCGAAGGCAATGGCTTGGATGGCGCGGCGTTGTGAAGCAGACAATCACTTCCTCCCAGGACAGGGATCGATGCTCGGGGAATTCGTCGCTCCTGTTTGTAGGAAAAGTCCTTCAGTGCATGGTTTGGCAGACGACCGGCGTGAACCGGAGCCAGGCGTCAGCGGATTGCTTAACCCAAAAGATACAATTGACGCCATCCGCAGGCTCGGCAGCGCGACAGCGTCACGTGCGCGCCAGATGCGCATCGACCGCTTGCCGCGGATGCGGTCGAAACGCTGCGCGCGCGTTCGGCGTGTTCTACGCCTGAGTTTCCAGCCACAGGATGGCCAGGCCGATGACGACGCATCCGGCAGCCACCCCATAGAGGATCCACAGCGGCATGGACCCCGGGTCGTCCCTGGGCCTTCCGCCCAGGACCCAAGCCGCGGCCGCCGCGACGATGGCAAGGATGAACGCATAGGCATACGTCGGCAAATCAGGCATGGTGTTCCTTTCCAGGGTGGCGCATCTGGCGTTCAGCCGCGACGCGGCTTCACCGAGGCGAACTCGCGCTGGTAGCCGGCGGTCAGCAGCGCGTTCTGTTCGGGCGTGAGCTTCTGCTGCAGCTGCGGGTAAAGCTGGGCCGCTTCATCCTCCTTGGCATGCTCGAGGACGGCCGTCTGCAAGGCTCGGGCGGGCTCCGTCCAGGTGCTCCCTGCGCGATTTGTCCCGACCGCCAGTTCCAGCTGCCCGTTCATGACCTTGGCGTGTGCCTGGTCCAGGTACAGCCGGTCCGATTCCGCCGTCATCCCGACCATGGCCAAAGCGGGATAGATCACGTTTTCTTCGGCAACGGAGTGCGCGGTCAGCTGGTATCCGGTGACTGCGATGAGCCGCTCGCGCTGCAGCTGGGTGCGCCTCTCGCTGGTCATGAGCGCCTCGAAGCTCTTGGCGATCATGGCGTCGTGCGCCTTGATCGTCGCAAACCAGTCGCCGCGCGCGGCAGCGCTCTGGGCTGCGGCGCGCTGCAGCGAAAGCAGGGCAGCGGCGGCCACCATGATGGATCTTCTCGAAAGATTTTCCATTGGACGTCCTCGTCTCGGCTGGCTCGGTTGCTCGATTTTCCGACGGCCGTTCGCGTCCCGGTTGGCCAATTCCGTGCTGCGGTCTTTCTCCTATGCGCAGACGAGGCGGCGGCCTTCGTCGGGTTGCTCCTCCCGGTCCGTGCTGTTGCGCCGAACGCGCGCAGCTGCTCGCGCGGCGACATGGTCGCCGGCGCAAGTGAGCCGTTCCTCCGTCGCTGCAGATCGGTCTGGCGCGGCGGCGTCACTCCTGGCGACAAGCTGCGGCAACGACCAGGAGATTTGAATGCGTCAGCTATTCAATTCGAACTCGGAAACCGAAAAGAAGATCGGGTATTCGCCTGCGGTGGTGGATGAAGAATGGATCTTTGTCTCGGCCGCCCGACCGGGCAGAACTTCACGACACGCATACGTTTCTCCACACGCCGTGAACAAAGCTGCCCGACAATGGTGGCATGCACTATGACAAGGCCGAAACCATGCGTGCCCTGGAACTGCTGGAGCAGCGGCTTCGGGAGTTCGAGGTCGAGCCGGGCCCGACCGAGCCAGATCCCATCTACCTGCTGTGGCAGCGGCATTTGCAGATCATGCGGGAAGAGGCGGCCACGCTGCGCCTGCTGCTGGAAACGAACCGGCGTGACGAGGTGGGCGGCTCGCAGGCGCCGGCGGTCAGACCTGCGCCGGCCTGAACAACCAGGCGCAGTTCTCCCGCCGCTGCGCGGCGACCCAGAACTCCCGCTCTTGCCCTGCGCCGGGCCGCGGTCCTGCGCGCGACCTCAGGTGCGCGCCCTGGTCCAGGTCAGGCAGCCCAGCGCGACCGGCGAGTTGCTCACCAACAAGGCGCCGCGGCGGTACAGGGAGCGCGCAAGTCGCGGCTGCGCCATCTGCACGGCCCACAGGCCGCCCGAGCGGTCCACCCACAGCACCCTCGCGTCCACGCTCGCCAATGCGTTGAAGGCTGCCGTGCTGCTGGTGCCGGGCGTGAACACGACCATGACCTGATCGGTCTGTGCCGCCGGCCAGGCCGCCATCGGGCCGGCAAGCAGCGCAACGATGCCCAGGCTTGCCGCCGCCTGGCCCCCGCCTCCACCTCCACCGCTGCCCGGTCCCCGGCGCACCATCCTCCAGCCGAAGATCAGCGGCAGCACGCCGAAGATGGCGACCCACAGCAGGTCCCACAGCAAGGGGTTGGGCGAGTCCACGCGCACGCGGTGGATGCCCACGATCCAGTGCGCCACCACGATGTCGATGAAATGCCAGATGCAAAACCCCAGCAGCGCGCTGCCCCACAGCAGCGTCTTCGAGCCGGGCTGCGCGCATTGTTCCCGCGCCCGCCACAGCTGGTACAGGCCGACCATTGCAACGACATACATCAGGACGTGGAACAGGCCGTCGGCCAACAGCTGCATGCGAATGTCCTGCAGCGCCGCCGCCTGCACGTTGCTGAGGAAGTGGTGCCACTGCAGCACCTGGTGCAGCAGGATGCCGTCGAAGAATCCACCCAGTGCGATGCCCACCAGGAAAGCACCCCAGCGCATCGGCCGGTTGGCGACAGTGAAAGAAGAAGGACCGTGCATCAGTGCTCCTGCCAACGAACCGGCAGCTTACGTCCGCCGCAAGATCTTGTGTGCGCGACAACGCTCAATGCGCCTGCTCTCCACACGCCCAGGCGGCTGACGGTGCCGGCCCCGGAGCCACGCGCAGGCGCAATTTCAGGGCGTTGCAGGCATGCGTGCCTGGGCCGCGCTTGGGTCCCGCCTGCGCGGGAGTTGCCATCAAAGCTCGTCGGTCCAGCGCCCCTGCGCGTCGGCCGGCTTGCGAAACACGACCTCGCCAGTGGGCACGTGCACCACGCGGATTTCGCTGTTGGGAGTGAAGCTCTTGACGGCGAGGCTGACCGCCAGGGCGCGGTTGCTGACGGCGAACTGCATGGAGCCCGCGGCGGGCCAGAGGCCTCCGGCGATCGGCTGGCTGCTCTCGATGCGGTAGTCGGCGGCGGTCATCGACCTTCTCCTTGTCTCGTCCCTGGGCGCCGCCTTGGATGGCGGTTGCTTCATTCTGGGCGTGCCGCGTGGCAGCCCGGTGACAGCCATTGCAAAAGCACGGTCTGGCCTGTAACGCATGCAATGGTGCTTTGCGTCACCTTAACGATGAGCTTCCTTTCGTCTGTAGGAGACCGACGCCGAGTCTGTAGGACAAGGGCTTCGCTGCAGCGCGCAAGAGCCACTCCGGTGGCATGAACGGCGCGCAGATCTTGGCGCTGGCCGGCCGCATCCTGTGCCGCAGCTGCCTCCTGCCGGATTTCGGCGGACGACGGGCATCAAAACCTTGGAGAGGTTGAGCGGGGCGCTTGGAAGTCGTGCCGCACGCCCAGCGCGAACAGCTTGCGGTCGGTATGGCGGCGCCTGCGCAATTCTCGACATCGCCATCCGGCATGGCGCCATACAGGCGCGTGCGCTTGGACGGCGCATAGGCCGTGCCAGGGCCGAAGCCGCTGCCCTTGGCAATGGTGCCCCGACCGCGGGCACCATTGCCAGTGCGGTGCAGTCATTGACGCCCCTGGGTGCTACAGCTTGATGACAGCTCGGCCGTGACGTGGCGCCCCGCCCGCGCCCTCTACAATGGCGGCTTGCGCCGCCGTAGTTCAATGGATAGAACGAGCGCCTCCTAAGCGCTAGATACAGGTTCGATTCCTGTCGGTGGCACCAAAGACATCACTCCGATATCGCTGGAGCGATTTTGGGTGGCCTGGTTCTTGTGCCGCTAGCGCAGCCGCTACTTGCTCAACAGCCGCATCGCGTCTTCCAGCCCCTTGAGCGTGAGCGGGTACATGCGGTGCGACATCAGCTGCTGCATCACGCTGATGCTTTGCCGGTACTGCCACACGCCTTGCGGCTCGGGGTTGATCCAGGCGAACTTGGGGAAGGCGCCGGTCAGGCGCTGGATCCACTCGGCGCCAGCTTCCTCGTTGTTGTATTCGACACTGCCGCCCGGCTGCAGGATTTCGTAGGGGCTCATCGTCGCGTCGCCCACGAAGATCAGCTTGTAGTCCTTGTTGTACTTGCGGATGATGTCCCAGGTCGGGAACTTCTCGCTGAAGCGGCGCCGGTTGTTCTTCCACATGAAGTCGTAGACGCAGTTGTGGAAGTAGTAGAACTCCAGGTGCTTGAACTCCGCCTTGGCCGCCGAGAACATTTCCTCGACGCGGTGGATGTGTTCGTCCATGGTGCCGCCCACGTCCATCAGCAGCAGCACCTTCACCTTGTTGTGCCGCTCGGGCACCATCTTGATGTCCAGCCAGCCGGCATTGGCCGCGGTGGCGCGGATGGTGTCGTCCAGGTCCAGTTCGTCGGCCGCGCCTTCGCGGGCGAACTTGCGCAGGCGCCGCATCGCCACCTTGATGTTGCGCGTGCCCAGCTCCTGGGTGTCGTCGTAATCCTTGTAGGCCCGCTGGTCCCACACCTTCACCGCGCTCTTGTTGCGGCTCTTGTCCTGGCCGATCCGGATGCCTTGCGGGTTGACCCCGTAGGCGCCGAACGGCGAGGTGCCGCCGGTGCCTATCATCTTGCTGCCGCCCTCGTGGCGCTCCTTTTGCTCCTCGAAGCGCTTCCTGAGCGTCTCCATCAGCTCGTCCCAGCCCATCTTCTCGATCTTCGCCTTCTCCTCGGGCGACAGCTCGAGTTCGAGGTTTTTGCGCAGCCACTCCAGCGGCACGTCCTTGGTGAAGTCGGCGACCAGTTCCACGCCCTTGAAGTAGGCGGCGAAGGCGCGGTCGAACTTGTCGTAGTGCTTCTCGTCCTTGACCAGCGCCGTGCGCGAGAGGTAATAGAAGTCGTCGATGCTCCAGGCATCCTCGCTGGCGGGGCCGACCACGCCTTCCTTCAACGCCTCGAGCAGCGTCAGGTATTCCTTGACCGAGACCGGCAGCTTGGCGCTGCGCAGCGTGTAGAAAAAGTCGATCAGCATGGTGACACCACTGACTGCGCGATGCTCCACCCGGTGCTCGATTGGCGGGCCATCAAGTCAACAACAAAGAAGGTCATTTGAACGCCTCGCCGCGCGGCCGGACCAGCTGGTCCTGCAGGTGCGCCTTCACCTCCGGCCATTCGCCGGCCGCCAGGCTGTACATCACGGTGTCGCGCACGCTGCCGTCGCGCCGCAGCGCGTGGTGCCGCAGCACGCCGTCGCGGCGCGCGCCCAGCCGCTCGATGGCGCGCTGGCTGGCGAGGTTGTAGTTGTCGGTGCGCCAGCCCACCAGCTGCACGCCCAGCACTTCGAATGCATGCGTCAGCAGCAGCAGCTTGGCGGTGGTGTTGACGTGGCTGCGCTGCCAGCTCCTGCCGTACCAGGTGTGGCCGATCTCCAGCCGCTCCACCGCCGGCACGATGTCGTGGTACCGGCTGCTGCCGATGACACGGCCGCTGGCCACGTCGACCACCGCGAACGGCAGCATGTGGCCGTCGGCCTGGCCCTGGAGCGCCGCTTCGATGTAGGCGCCGGTGTCGGCCGGCGCCGGCACCGAGGTGACGCGCAGGTTCCACAGCTCGCCGTCGCGGGCGGCGGCTTGCAGCGCCGTGGCGTGGTCGGTCGCCAGGGGTTCCAGCCGCAGCCGCGGGGATTGCAGCGTGACCGGTTCCGGCTTGCGCATCACTGCTCCTTGCGCACCCGGCTGCGCAGGCGCCGCGCCACTTGCACCCCGGCGCCGCCACCGATGCCGCACAGGGCGAGCGCGAAGATGGTGGCATTGCCGTAGCCCGGCGAGAAGATGTCCCAGCCGATCAGGCGGCCGATCCAGAACCCGAGCAGGGCGCCGCCCAGGAAGCCGGCGGCGTCGGTGAGGCCTTCGACCAGCAGCTTGTTCATCCGGCGCCCTTATCTGTTGTGGCGCTGCATGAAGACGAGCTTTTCGAACAGCGTCACGTCCTGTTCGTTTTTCAGCAGCGCGCCCACCAGTGGCGGCACCGCCACCTTGTCGTCCCTGCTTTGCAGCGCCTGGACCGGCAGGTCTTCCGCCACCAGCAGCTTGAGCCAGTCCAGCAGCTCGGAGGTGCTGGGCTTTTTCTTCAGTCCCGGCAGGTTGCGCACGTCGTAGAAGGTCTTCATCGCCGCGGCCAGCAGTTCCTTTTTCAGGCCGGGGAAGTGCACGTCCACGATCAGCTTCATCGTGTCGGCGTCGGGGAACCTGATGTAGTGGAAGAAGCAGCGGCGCAGGAACGCGTCCGGCAGCTCCTTTTCGTTGTTCGAGGTGATGAACACCAGCGGCCGGTGCTTGGCCTTGACCAGTTCCCGCGTCTCGTAGACGTAGAACTCCATCCGGTCGATCTCGCGCAGCAGATCGTTGGGAAACTCGATGTCGGCCTTGTCGATCTCGTCGATCAGCAGCGCCACCGGCTGGTCGGCGGTGAAGGCCTGCCACAACACGCCCTTGACGATGTAGTTGTGGATGTCCTTGACCTTCTCGTCGCCCAACTGCGAGTCGCGCAGGCGGCTGACGGCGTCATACTCGTACAGTCCCTGCTGGGCCTTGGTGGTCGACTTGATGTGCCACTGCAGCAGGGGCAGCTCGAGCGCCTGGGCCACTTCCTCGGCCAGCATCGTCTTGCCGGTGCCCGGCTCGCCCTTGACAAGCAGGGGGCGCTTGAGGGTGATGGCGGCATTGACCGCCAGCATCAGGTCCTGCGTGGCGACGTAGTTCTGGGAACCTTGGAACTTCATGGGTGCGGAGATGGAAGTCGGCACGGAGGATGGCCCCCGATATAATCGCCGGTTGATCGAAACGGACCTCTGTCGGATTGTGCGCGCAAAATGAACAAGTTGTTGACCACGCTTTTCGCCCTGTCTGTCGCTTGCGCGACCGGCCTGGCCCAGGCCCAGGCGCCTGCCGCAACGGCTCCCGCCGCTGCACCCGCGGCGACTGTCGCGGCCCCTGGAGCGGCGGCCAAGCCGGCCGGTCCCAAGTCGCTGGAGGCCAAGGTTGCCATGTGCATCGGCTGCCACGGCATCAAGGGCTACCAGTCCAGCTTTCCCGAGGTGTACAAGGTGCCCATGATCTCGGGTCAGAGCGCCAAGTACATCGCCGCCGCCCTGACGGCGTACAAGAACGGTGACCGCAAGCACCCGACGATGCGCAGCATCGCCGAGGGCCTGAGCGAGCAGGACGTCACCGACATCTCCAACTGGTACGCCTCGCACGACGACGGCGGCTCGCCGCTGGCCGACAAGCCCAGCCGTGAGCCGAGCGCGCAGGTCACCGCCCTGCTGAACAAGGCGGCCTGCGCCTCCTGCCACGGCGCCAACTTCTCCAGCCCGATCGACCCGAGCTACCCCAAGCTGTCGGGCCAGCACGCCGACTACCTGTTCGTCGCGCTGAAGGCGTACAAGACCGAGAACAACCCGGCAGTCGGCCGCAACAACGGCGTGATGGGCGCGATCGCCAAGCAGTTCTCCAACGCCGAACTGAAGGTGCTGGCCAACTACATGGCGTCGCTGGACGGCGAGCTGACGATCAAGCCGGAACCGAAGTTCCGGTAGGCCGTCGGCGCTTGGCGCTCCATGAAAAAGGCCCCGCGAGGGCCTTTTTCGTTGCCGTCAATCCCGCGTCGCTCGTCGCTGCACGCACTCCACGTATGCCTGCCCGTCCGGCGGCCGGCCCGAGCGCTGGCTTTCCCACAGCATCTGGCCCAGGCACTCCATCGCCTCGTGGTGGGCGTCGTGCAGCGAGTTGCGGCGCACCGCCAGCAGCTCCACCGCCTGGCGGATGCCGCGCGGCTGGTCGATCGAGCATTGCTCGCTGACCGACAGGTGCATGGACAGGTGCAGAAACGGGTTGCTGGCGCCGCCGGAGCCGTCGTAGACCCGGGCCACCGCCGCTTGCGCATCAGCCAGGTCGGGGTCGTACTCCGGGTGTTCCTTGAGCCATTCATGGGCCAGCGTTTCCAGCGCGTCCAGCAGCTGCCCCGAGCGGGCCTTGGCATGGACGCCGCAGAAGAACCGGCGCACGTCTTCCTGGGAAGGATTGAACATGCGGCGACCTTAGCATGCAGGCCGTCGCCCTACTTGAAGTCGGGAATGCGCTGTCCGGTGGACTTGGGCACCAGAAAGGCGAAGTCCACGCCCTTGTCCGCCTGCGTCACGTTCTCCAGGAACAGCTTGCGGTAGCCGCGCTCGGCGCTCGGCTCGACCACCGGCGCGGCCTGCTGGCGCGCTGCCAGCTCCTCGGCCGTGACCAGCAGAGAAAGTTCGCGCTTGCTCACGCTCAGGCGGATCCGGTCGCCGTTGCGCACCCAGGCCAGCGGCCCGCCGACCGCCGCTTCGGGTGTGACATGCAGCACCACGGTGCCGAATGCGGTGCCGCTCATGCGGCCGTCGCTGATGCGCAGCATGTCTTTGACGCCCTGCCGCGCCAGCTTCATCGGCATCGGCAAGGCGCCGGCTTCGGGCATGCCGGGGTGGCCCTTGGGGCCGATGCGCTTGAGCACCAGCACGTCGTCGGCCCGCACGTCCAGGTCCGGGTCGTCGATGCGTGCGGCCAGGTCGCCAGCGTCCTCGAACACCACGGCCCGGCCTTCGTGCTCCATCAGCGCCGGGCTGGCGGCCGACTGCTTGATGATCGCGCCGCCCGGGGCCAGGTTGCCGCGCAGCACGGCGATGCCGCCCTGCGGATAGATCGGGTCGCCGAACGGCCGCACCACGTCTTGCGAAAAGGCCGGCCGCGCCGCCTGCAGTTCCTCCCCCAGCGTGCGACCGGTGACGGTCAGCGCATCCAGGTGCAGCAGCGGTTTGAGCTCGCGCAGCAGCGTGGCCATGCCGCCGGCGTGGTGGAAGTCTTCCATGTAGTGGTCGCCGCTGGGTTTGAGGTCCAGCAGCACGGGCGTTTCGCGGCCCATGCGGTCCAGGGCTTGCAGGTCGATCTCCAGGCCCATGCGGCCCGCCATCGCGGTCAGGTGGACGATGGCGTTGGTGGAGCCGCCGATCGCCAGCAGCACGCGCATCGCGTTCTCGAACGCGTGCGGCGTCAGGATCCTGTCGATGGTGAGCCGCTGGCGCGCCGCCTGCACGGCGATGCGGCCGCTTTCCTCGGCCACCCGCATCCGGTCGGCCGTCACTGCCGGCGGGCTGGCGCCGCCCGGCACCGTCATGCCCAGCGCCTCGGAAATGCAGGCCATGGTGCTGGCCGTGCCCATCACCGAGCAGGTGCCCACGCTGGCCACCAGCTGGTCGTTCACCTGCGCGATCTCCTGCTCGTCCACGTCCTGGGCCCGAAAGCGTGCCCAGTAACGACGGCAGTCGGTGCAGGCGCCCACCCGCACGCTGCGGTGCGAGCCGGTCAGCATCGAGCCGGTGATCAGCATCACGGCGGGCAGACCGGCCGACGCCGCGCCCATCAGCTGGGCCGGCACGGTCTTGTCGCAGCCGCCGATCAACACCACGGCGTCCATCGGCTGGGCTCGCACCATCTCCTCGGTGTCCATCGCCATCAGGTTGCGCAGGTACATGCTGGTGGGCGAGGCGAAGCTCTCGTGCAGCGAGATGGTCGGGAATTCCATCGGCAGCCCGCCCGCCAGCATGATCCCGCGCTTGAGCGCCTCCAGCAGGGCCGGCGCGTTGCCGTGGCAAGGGTTGTAGGCGCTGCCGGTGCTGGCGATGCCGATCACCGGCCGGTCCAGGGCGGCGTCGGTGTAGCCGGCGCCCTTGATGAAGGCCTTGCGCAGGAACAGCGAAAAGCCTTCGTCGCCGTAACTGGTGAGGCCCTTGCGCATGCCGGCGGCCGCAGGGGGCTGGTCGTCTTTGGGGAGGTGCTGGCTCATCGGTCGGCCCTGGAGTTCAGCCCGATCATGCCCTCGCGCGGGGCGCCCGGACTGTGGGTAAGTCTGGAGTGACCTGACCGGCCGGCGCCGCCAGAATGACCCTGACCCGTGCCCACGGCGCGCGGCGTGAGTGCTTTTTCCTACGGAGACAAAACCCATGAAGTCCATCCAAGCGACCCTCCTCGCACTGCTCGCGGGCGTGACCCTGGCGGCCGGCGCGCAGAACATTTCCATCGCCACCGGTGGCACCGGCGGGGTGTACTACCCCATGGGCGGCGGCATCGCCGCCGTGCTGTCCAAGCACGTGCCCGGCATGGCGGCCACCGCCGAAGTCACCGGCGGTTCGGTCGACAACCTCAAGCTGATCGGCAGCGGCAAGCCCTACGTCGGCTTCACCATGACCGACGCCGCGCTCGATGCCGCCAAAGGCGAGGACAAGTTCAAGGGCAACAAGGTCCCGCTCAAGACCCTGATGGTGCTGTACCCGAACCGCATGCATGTGGTGACGATCGAAGGCAAGGGCATCAGCAAGTTTGCCGACCTCAAGGGCAAGCGGGTTTCCACCGGCTCGCCCGGCAGCGCCACCGAGGTGATGGCCTTCCGCGTGATCGAGGCGGCCGGCTTCGACAAGGACAAGGACCTCAAGCGCGAGCGCCTGGGCGCCGCCGAATCGGTCAACGCCATCAAGGACGGCAAGATCGACGCCTTCTTCTGGGTCGGTGGCCTGCCCACCGCCGCCGTGTCCGACCTGGCCAACACGCCGGGCACCAAGCTCAAGATGATCGACCACGGCCACCTGGTGGCCGCCATGAACAAGAAGTACGGCAACCTGTACGTGGAAGACCACATCGACAAGTCGATCTACAAAGGCATGGACGCCGACAACAAGCAGGCGACGGTGATGAACATCCTGGTGGCGCACGAAACCATGGACGAGAAGACGGCCTACAACATCGTCAAGACGATCTTCGACAAGAAGGCCGAGCTGGTGGCGGTGCACAAGGAAGCCGAAAACTTCAAGCTGGAAAACCAGAAGAGCGCCGCCTCGCCGATTCCCTTCCACCCCGGCGCGGTCAAGTACTTCGCCGAAAAAGGTATCAAGCTGAACTGACCGGATGAGCGATCCGATCGCGACCACGGTGGCGCCCGCCGCAACCAGCGCCGCTCGGCCCCGTCCGCTTGCGGAGGGGGCAGGAGCAGGCCGCGAAGCGGGCAATCCTGGGGCAGGCTTGTCGATCTCCGCCGAGGCGCTGCACCGGGCCGAGGAGTTCATCGAGGCCGAAGAGGGCGCCGCCAACAAGCTGAAAGGCCCGTTGGCGGTGTTCGTCATGCTGGTGGCGATTGCGATGTCGGCCTTCCATCTCTACACGGCCTACGCCATCGTGCCGACGCAGACGCTGCGCCCGGTGCACGTGGCCTTCGTGCTGTTCCTGACCTTCCTGCTGTTCCCGGTGGCGGCGCGCTTCCGACATCGCATCATGTGGTGGGACTGGCTGGCCGGGGCCCTGGCGATCGCCGTCGTGGTGTACCTGATCCAGGGCGGCGACGACATCACCGACCGCAACACCTCGCCGCTGCCCTGGGACATCGTGTTCGGCATCGCGCTGATCCTGCTGGTGCTGGAAGCCATGCGGCGCACCAACGGCTGGATCATGCCGGTCATCACCAGCGCCTTCATCGCCTACGCGCTGGCTGGCCCGTGGCTGCCGGCGCCGTGGACCCACAAGGGCTACGAGGTGGGACGGCTGGTCGGCGTGATGTACATGACGCTGGAAGGCATCTTCGGCGTGGCGGTGGACGTCTCCTCGTCGCTGATCATCCTGTTCACCATCTTTGGCGCCTTCCTGCAGTACTCGCAGGCCGGCAAGTTCTACATCGACTTCTCGTTCTCGGCGATGGGCGGCAAGCCGACCGGGGCCGGCCGCACGGTGGTGCTGGCGTCGTTCCTGCTGGGGGGGCCGTCGGGCTCCGGCGTCGCCACCACGGTGACCTTGGGCGCGGTGGCCTATCCGATGCTGGCCAAGGTGGGTTACGAGCGCAACGCCGCCGGCGGGCTGCTGGCCGCGGGCGGCCTCGGCGCGATCATCTCGCCGCCGGTGCTGGGCGCGGCGGCCTTCCTGATCGCCGAGTTCCTCAAGATTTCGTATCTGGACGTGCTGCTGATGGCGGTGATCCCGACGCTGCTGTTCTACTTTGCGCTGTTCCTGATGGTGGAGATCGACGCGCGCAAGTACGGCATGGGCAACGTGGCCTTCGAGAAGGTCGACTCGGTCTGGAACCTGACGCGCAAGTACTGGTTCCACTTCCTCTCGCTGGTCTCCATCGTGGCCTTCATGCTCTGGGGTTTTTCGCCGGTGATGTCGGTGTTCTGCGCCACCATCGTCTCGTTCTTCACCAGTTTCCTGCGGCGCGACACGGCGCTGCTGCCGTACGACCTGTTCACCGGCGCCGGTTCGTTCTGGCGCCGGCTGGCCGGCTCGGGCTTGGTCAAGGCGATGGAAGGCGGCTCGATCGGCATGTTGAACGTGGCGGCCACCTGCGCCGGCGCCGGCATCATCGTCGGCGTGGTCACGCTCACCGGCCTGGGCCTGAAGTTCAGCGCCATCGTGATCGACTACGCTGGCGGCTCGCTGCTGCTGACGGCGCTGTTCACGGCGCTGGTGGTCTGGATCGTCGGGCTGGCGGTGCCGGTGACGGCCTCCTACATCATCTGCGCGGTGATCGCGGCGCCGGCGCTGATCAAGCTGGGCGTGCCGGACTTCGCGGCGCACATGTTCATCTTCTATTACGCGGTGCTGTCCGAGGTGTCGCCGCCAACGGCGCTGGCGCCGTTCGCGGCGGCCGCCATCACCGGCGGCGACCCGTACAAGACCACGCTGCAGTCCTGGAAGTACACCATGCCGGCCTTCCTGGTGCCCTTCATGTTCGTGCTCGACCCGAGCGGCCTGGGCTTGCTGCTGATGGGGTCGACGAAGGCGCTGGCCAGCGCCAACTGGTGGTCCATTGCGGAGGTGAGCATCACCTGCGCCATCGGTGTCGCGGCGCTGGCGGCGGGCTTCCAGGGCTGGGCGCTGCTGCGCACCAACAAGGTCGAGAGGACGCTGCTGATCGTGGCCGGTCTCGCGCTGGCCTACCCGAGCATGGTGGCCGACCTGGTCGGGCTGGGCGGCGTGGCGCTGGTGCTGGCGATGCAGTTCCTGAGACGACGGCGGACGCCGCAATTGGCATGATGGCGGCATGAAACCGCTCACCCGCGACGCCAGGGGCGTCTACCTGATCACCGTCACGCCGTTCACCGAGGCGGGCGCACTCGACCTGCCCAGCACCGACCGCATGGTGGACTTCTGCCTGGACAAGGGTGTCACCGGCCTGACCATCCTGGGCATCATGGGCGAGGCCACCAAGCTCACCGCCGAAGAATCCCGCCAGTACGTGCGGCAGGTGCTGTCCCGCGTCGTCGGCCGCGTGCCGGTGGTGGTCGGCGCCTCGGCGGCCGGCTTCGCGCCGATGAAGGAACTGGCCGAGGCCGTGATGGAGATGGGCGCTTCCGGCGTGATGGTGGCGCCGCCGTCCACGGTGCGCACCGACGACCAGATCGCCTCCTACTTCGACATGGTGTCCGAGACCCTGGGCCAGGATGTGCCCTGGGCCTTGCAGGACCATCCGGTGTCCACCGGCGTGCAGATGTCGACCGCGGTGATCCTGCGGATCCTGAAGAACTCGCCCACCTGCGTGATGCTCAAGCACGAAGACTGGCCGGGGCTGGCCAAGCTGTCGGCAATCCGGGCGGCGGCCGGACGCGGTGACGTGCCGCGCGTGTCCATCCTCACCGGCAACGGCGGCGGCCTGTTCCTGCCGGAGGAGCTGAGCCGCGGCGCCGACGGCGCCATGACCGGCTTCGCCTATCCCGAGATGATGGTCGAGGTGGTCGCGGCGCACGCGCGTGGTGACATCGAGCGCGCCCGCGACCTGTTCGACGCCTACCTGCCGCTGGCACGCTACGAGCAGCAGGCCGGCGTCGGCCTGGCGGTGCGCAAGCACATCCTGGCAAAGCGGGGCGTGATCGCGTCCGGGGCGATCCGCAAGCCAGGCCCCAAGCTGTCGGCCCAGGACATCGCCGAGATCGCGCTGCTCACGCGCCGGCAAGACAAGCGGCTGGCCGAGCTTGGATGACTTTGCTACGGAGACCCCGATGACCGACAAGCCCAACCTGGACCTGGACGCCAAAGCGATCGAAGTCCTCTCCCGGGTCACCACAGCCACCCTGACCACCGTGCTGCTCAAGAAGGGCCTGCGCAATCTGTGGATGCGCGGGGCCCGGCCGATC
Source organism: Ramlibacter sp. (assembly GCF_028292805.1). GTDB lineage: Bacteria > Pseudomonadota > Gammaproteobacteria > Burkholderiales > Burkholderiaceae_C > Ramlibacter. The sequence goes on from NZ_JAQGLS010000082.1 coordinate 15,326, forward strand.
CGCACCGGCCAGCCGCGGCTGGTGGGCCGCGCCTTCACGCTGCGCTTCGTGCCGGCGCGGGAAGACCTGGCGACGCCCGAATCCTGGTCGGCGCCGATCTCCACCCGCGCCGCCATCGAAGACATGCCGGCCGGCTGCATCGCCGTGGTCGATTCCATGGGGGTGCAGGACGCCGGCATCTTTGGCGACATCCTGTGCGCGCGGATGGCCAGGCGTGGCATCGCGGCGCTGGTGACCGACGGCGTGGTGCGCGACCTGCACGGCGTGCTGGGCACCGGCCTGAACGTCTGGTGCAGCGGCGCCGCCGCGCCGGCCTCGGTCGCGGGCCTGACCTTCGTCGACTGGCAGCGCCCAATCGGCTGCGGCGGCGTCGCCGTGTTCCCGGGCGACGTGGTTGTGTGCGACGACGACGGCGCGGTCCTGATTCCGGCCGCCATGCTCGATCACGTGCTGGAGCACGCGCCAGAGCAGGAGCGGCTGGAAGGCTGGATCATGGAGGAGGTGAACAAGGGCGCGGCGCTGCCGGGCCTGTATCCGCCGAACGCCGAGAACAAGGCGCGCTACGAGGCCTGGAAGAAATAGGGGCTCAACCGCCCGACAACCGCTGCGAAATCTGCCGCGCCGCCTCGCGCAGCTGCGGCAGCATCGCCTCCTGCATCTGCCGCGGCGGCGTGCGGTTGGCCTGGCCGCTGATGTTGATCGAGGCGATGGCGCGGCCGGCGCGGTTGAGCACCGGCGCCGCCATCGACACCAGCCCTTCCTCCAGTTCCTGGTTGACCAGGCACCAGCCTTGCCGGCGCGCCTGCTGCACTTTGGCCAGCAGCGCCGCCACGTCGGTCAGGGTATGGCGGGTGCGCGCCTCGCGCGCGGTGGCGCGCAGCCGCTCTTTCACCTCTTCGTCGGGCAGGCCGGCCAGCAGCACGCGGCCCATCGAGGTGCAATAGGCCGGCAGGCGCGAGCCCACGCCCAGCGAGTTGCGCATGATCTTGCGGGTCGACACGCGCAGCACGTAGATGATGTCGGTGCCCTCCAGCACGCCGGCGGAGCACGACTCGTGGACCTGCTCCACCAGCGCCTCCATCAGCGGCTCGGCCACGTTCCACATCGGCATCGACGACAGGTAGGCGAAACCCAGATCCAGGATGCGAGGCGTCAGCGTGAACTGCTTGCCATCGCATTCCACGTAGCCCAGCGTCTGCAAGGTCAGCAGGATGCGGCGGGCGCCGGCGCGGGTCAGCCCGGTGCGGCCGGCGACCTCGGTCAGCGTCTGGCGCGGCGTGGCGGCGCTGAAGGAGCGGATCACCTCCAGCCCGCGGGCGAACGACTGGACGTAGGCATCACCCGGCCGGGGGCTGTCTATGGGGGTATCGAGCGGCATGGCGGTGGGCTTGGTAGAATTCATTATACGAACTCTTGTTCGGTATGCGAACAATTCCCAGGGGACTCACCATGATCGACAAGATCGCGCCCTCCATCGCCCAGGCGCTGGCCAGCGTGCAGGACGGCTCCACCGTGCTGATCGGCGGCTTCGGCACGGCCGGCATCCCGGGCGAGCTGATCGACGGCCTGATCGCGCACGGCGCGCGGGACCTCACCGTGGTGAACAACAACGCCGGCAACGCCGACCAGGGCCTGGCGGCGCTGCTCAAGACCGGCCGGGTGCGCAAGATCATCTGCAGCTTCCCGCGCCAAGTCGACAGCTACGTGTTCGACGAGCTGTACCGCAGCGGCAAGCTGGAGCTGGAACTGGTGCCGCAAGGCAACCTGGCGGAGCGCATCCGCGCCGCTGGCGCCGGCATCGGCGCCTTCTTCTGCCCCACCGCCGCCGGCACCGAGCTGGCCAAGGGCAAGGAAACGCGCCAGATCAACGGCAAGACCTACGTGCTGGAGTTCCCCATCTACGGCGACGTGGCCTTGATCAAGGCCGAGGCCGGTGACCGCTGGGGCAACCTCACGTATCGGATGTCGGCGCGCAACTTCGGCCCGGTGATGGCCACCGCCGCCAGGCACACCGTCGCCACGGTGCACGAGATCAGGCAGCTGGGTGAGCTGGACCCGGAGGCGATCGTCACGCCGGGCATCTACGTCAGCAAGATCGTCAAGATCGCCCGCGTCGCCACCCAGGCCGGCGGTTTCAAGAAGGCAGCATGATGGCTTACCAGAGACGAACCAAGGACCAGCTGGCCGCCCGGGTGGCCCAGGACATCCATGACGGCGCCTACGTCAACCTGGGCATCGGGATGCCGACCACGGTGGCCAACCACATCCCGGCCGGCCGCGAAGTGATCCTGCAAAGCGAGAACGGCATCCTGGGCATGGGCCCGGCGCCGGCCGCCGGCGCCGAAGACTACGACCTGATCAACGCCGGCAAGCAGCCGGTGTCGCTGCTGGCCGGCGGCGCCTACTTCCAACATGCCGACTCGTTCGCGATGATGCGCGGCGGCCACCTCGACATCTGCGTGCTCGGCGCGTTCCAGGTCTCGGCCACCGGTGACCTGGCCAACTGGAGCACCGGCGAGGCCGGCGCCATTCCCGCCGTGGGCGGCGCGATGGACCTGGCCATCGGCGCCAAGCAGACCTGGGTGATGATGGACCTGCTGACCAAGAAGGGCGAGAGCAAGCTGGTCGAGCGCTGCACCTACCCGCTCACCGGCATCGGCTGCGTCAAGCGCATCTACTCCGACCTCGCGACGCTGGAATGCACGCCGCAGGGCCTGAGGCTGATCGACACGGTCGACGGCCTGGACCGCGGCGAGCTGGAAAA
>NZ_JAQGLS010000084.1 GCF_028292805.1 Ramlibacter sp.
CCAGACGAACACGGTCAAGGCCAGCGGGGCCACGAACTTGCGGCTCTGGGCGTTGTGCACGATGCCCTTGGCCTGCGCGTCGACCATCTCGACCAGGATTTCGACCGCGGCCTGGAACCGGCCCGGCACGCCGGCGGTCGCCTTGCGGGCGGCCTTCCACAGCAGCAGGCAAGTGACGATGCCCAGCGAAATCGACCAGAACAGCGAGTCCCAGTTGAAGACGGAGAAATCGACGACGTTCTTCGCAGGGTGGTTCTGCAGGAACGTCAGGTGGTGGACGATGTACTCGCCTGCGGTGGGTCCGGATGCAGCAGCCATGTTGTGAGTAGATTCAGCTTCGATTCGTCTTGGGCCGCGGCGCGAACGCCAGGGCCACCCAGTACACCTTCATCGCCAGGACCAGCCCGACCAGCAATGCCGGCCAGACCAGTCCCGCCACCATCCGCGGCGCCATCGCCAGCATGGCGAGGGTCAAGGCAATCTTGACCACCTCCCACACCAGGAACCCGATCGCCGCGGTGCCCGCATTCAGCGAAGCAACCTTGCCGGTCAGTCCCCGTGCGAACACCGCCGCGGGGATCACCACAGCCAATGCACCGTACGCAACGGACCAACCCACGTTTTGCCTTCCGGTCAGGGCCCAGGCCAGCAATGCCGCCACCAGCCCCACCCCCACCTGCCCCGCGACGACCCACCAGGGAGACAACGAAGGGTTCCGCTCCCGCACACTGCGCGCCTCTTCGGCGCTCAGCGGCTGGACAGGGGAGGCTTCTTCCAGGTCCTCAGGCAACGGGGCGATGTTTTTGTAAGGCATGTGCCGCGCGTCGAGGCCGGGAAATTCGGAAAGCCGCTCATTATAAGTAGAAACCCAGCCCGGTCCGCCCGCCGCCTGACAAGAAGACGTCAAGCGCCGCCGACACTCTTGCATTTGCACACCACAATCGACGCTCCAACAAGGACTTCCATGCGCAACCTCTTTCTCTTCCTGCACCTTGCCGGCGCCATCTTCTGGATGGGCGGCATGGCCTTCATGGTGCTGGCGCTGCGGCCCGCCGCCCACGCCAAGCTGCAGCCGCCGGTGCGGCTGCAGCTGATGGTCGACGTGCTGCGGCGCTTCTTCCTGGTGGTGGGCATCAGCATCGCGCTGCTGCTGGCCACCGGCGTGTGGCTGATGCTGCAGGTGCCGGGCGGCCGCGCGCCGATCGGCTGGCACATCATGGCGGGGCTGGGCATCGTGATGATGCTGGTGTTCGCGCACATCTTTTTCGCGCCGTGGCGCCGGCTGCGCGCGGCGGTGGCGGCGCAGGACTGGCCCGAAGGCGGCAAGCGCATGAACCAGATCGCGCTGCTGGTGAAGATCAACCTGACCTTGGGCTGGCTGGCGATCGGCGCGGTTGTTCTGCTGGGCTGAGGGCCGCGAAAAAGTGACAATGCGGTCATGACCGAACCCATCCCTGCCCTGCCCTGCTGGCTCAATGGCGAGCTGAGCAACGTGCGCGAAGCCAAGGTGAGCGTGCTCGACCGCGGCTTCATCTTTGGCGACGGCGTCTACGAAGTGGTGCCCGCCTATGCCGGCCGGCCGTTCCGCTTCGAGGAGCACATGGCACGGCTGGACCGCAGCCTGGGCGAGCTGCGCATCGCCAACCCGATGGACCGCGCCGGCTGGCGCGCGGTGGTCGAGCAGCTGATTTCGGCCTATGCCCAATACGCCGGCAAGCCGCCCGAAGAGACCAACCAGCTGGTCTACCTGCAAGTCACGCGCGGCGTGGCAATGCGCGACCACGTGATGCCGCCGGATCTGCAGCCCACGGTGTTTGCCATGGTCAACCGCCTGTCCATCTACAGCGCCGAGGAACGCGCCAGGGGCGTGGCTTGCGTGACGGCCGACGACTTCCGCTGGAAGAAGGCGCACATCAAGACCACCAGCCTGGCCGCTGCCGTGCTGGCGCGGCAGATGAGCGCCGACGAGGACGCCAACGAGACGGTGATGTTCCGCGACGGCTTCATGAGCGAAGGCGCGGCCTCCAACGTCTGGGTGGTCAAGGACGGGGTGGTGCTCGGCCCGCCCCGCGACAACCTGGTGCTGGAAGGCATCCGCTACGGCTTGATCGAGCAGCTGTGCCAGCAGGCGGGCATTCCCTTCGCGCTGCGCCGGGTGACGCGCGGGGAAGTGCTGGCGGCCGATGAAATCATCCTGTCGTCGGCCACCAAGGAGGTGCTGCCCTGCACCCGGCTGGACGGCAGGCCGGTTGGAAACGGCATGCCCGGCCCCATTTACGACAAGCTGTTCCAGGGCTATCAGCAAGCCAAACGACGCTCCTCCTGAATGACCGCCTCCATCCATCCGCCGCCGCCGTCCGCCGATCCGCGCAAGGAATCGCTGATCGAGTACCCCTCGCAGTTCCCGATCAAGGTGATGGGCGCGAAGGTGGAGGGGTTCGTGCATGCCATCACGCAGATCGCGCGCGAGTTCGACCCGGGCTTCGACGCGGCGACGGTGGAGCTGCGCGACAGCTCCGCCGGCAACTACCTGGGTGTGACCATCACGGTGACCGCCACCAGCCGCCAGCAGCTCGACGACCTGTACCGGGCGCTGACCGCGCACCCGCTGGTCAAGGTCGTCCTCTAGATGCAGCTCAAGGTGCTGGGGCGGGTGGACTACCTGTCTACGTACCAGGCCATGCAGGCCTTCACGCAGGCGCGTACGGCGGCCACCCCCGACGAGCTCTGGCTGTGCGAACACCCGCCCGTCTACACGCAAGGGCTGGCTGGCAAGCCCGAGCACGTGCTGGATGCCGGCGACATTCCAGTCATCTGCGCCAACCGCGGCGGCCAGGTCACCTACCACGGACCCGGCCAGGTGGTGGCCTATCCGCTGGTCGACTTGCAGCGCGCCGGCTACTTCGTCAAGGAATACGTGTACCGGGTGGAGGAGGCGGTGCTGCGAACGCTGTTCGGGTACGGTGTGACCGGGCACAGAGTGCGCGGGGCGCCGGGGATTTATGTGCGGCTGCAAGACCCTGCGGCGCATGCGCGCATCGGGGCGGCCCCAGATTCAGACCCTTTCGCCGGCCTCGGCAAGATCGCCGCCCTGGGCATCAAGGTCTCCCGCCACAGCACCTACCACGGGGTCGCGCTGAACGTCGCGATGGAGCTGGAACCCTTCTCGCGGATCAACCCTTGCGGCTATCCCGGGCTGGCGACCGTCGATCTTTCTACAATCGGGGTTTCCACCACGTGGAACGATGCGGCGATGCGGCTGGGCGAGAGGCTCCAGGCACTGCTGGCACCCTGAAGGAAATCCATGAGCTCCAACCCCGTCGTGCGCGAGGCGCAGACCGTCGCGACCTACCAGGCCAGCGCCAAGCACAAGGCGGCGTCCAAGCTGTCGCGCATCCCGGTCAAGGTGGAGCAAGGCGAGATCCTCAAGAAGCCCGACTGGATCCGCGTCAAGGCCGGCAGTGCGTCCTCGCGGTTCTACGAGATCAAGCAGATCCTGCGCGAGCACAACTTGCACACGGTGTGCGAGGAAGCCAGCTGCCCCAACATTGGCGAATGCTTTGGCAAGGGCACGGCGACCTTCATGATCATGGGCGACAAGTGCACCCGCCGCTGCCCGTTCTGCGACGTCGGCCACGGCCGGCCGGATCCGCTGGACGTGGACGAGCCGGAGAACCTGGCCAAGACCATCGCCGCGCTGAAGCTGAAATACGTGGTGATCACCAGCGTGGACCGCGACGACCTGCGCGACGGCGGCGCCGGCCACTTCGTCGACTGCATCCGCAAGACGCGCGAGCTGTCGCCGCAGACCACCATCGAGGTGCTGGTGCCGGACTTCCGCGGCCGCGACGACCGCGCGCTGGAGATCCTCAAGGCGGCGCCGCCAGACGTGATGAACCACAACCTGGAGACGATCCCGCGCCTGTACAAGGAAACGCGGCCCGGCTCCGACTACCAGTTCAGCCTGAACCTGCTCAGGAAGTTCAAGGCGCTGTACCCGCTGTCGGTGACCAAGTCCGGCATCATGGTGGGCCTGGGCGAAACCGACGAAGAAATCCGGCAGGTGATGCGCGACCTGCGCGAGCACAAGTCGAGATGCTGACCATCGGCCAGTACCTGGCGCCGAGCAACGCGCACCTGCCGGTCAAGCGCTACGTGCACCCCGACACCTTCAAGATGTTCGAGGCACAGGCGGCCGGGATGGGCTTCACGCACGCAGCGGTGGGCGCCATGGTGCGTTCCAGCTACCACGCCGATCAGCAGGCGCACGCCGCGGGCGTGGCCGGCGCGGCTGCCTGAGCCTTGCCCGGCGCGCCCACCCTCTGCGCACTGGGCGCCAT
>NZ_JAQGLS010000113.1 GCF_028292805.1 Ramlibacter sp.
GAACACCATCAGGAAGACCACCACGCCGACCATGTCGTGCACGCTGTAGAACGGGTGGAACGGGATGCCGTCCAGCGGTTTGCCGTTGGCGTCCTTCGGGGCCTTCGGGCCCTTGATGTCGACGCCGTCCGGGTTGTTCGAGCCGACGTCGTGCAGCGCCAGGATGTGCGCGGCCACCAGGCCCAGCAGCACCAGCGGGATGGCGATCACGTGGAAGCTGAAGAAGCGGTTCAGGGTGGCGTCGGACACCACGAAGTCGCCGCGGATCAGCAGCGCCAGGTCGGGGCCGATGAAGGGCACGGCGGCGAACAGGTTCACGATCACCTGGGCGCCCCAGTAGGGCATCTGGCCCCACGGCAGCAGGTAGCCGAAGAACGCTTCGGCCATCAGCATCAGGAAGATCGTGCAGCCGAAGATCCACACCAGCTCGCGCGTCTTCTGGTAGCTGCCGTAGATCAGCGCCTTGAACATGTGCAGGTACACCACCACGAAGAACGCCTTGGCGCCGGTGGAGTGCATGTAGCTGATAAGCCAGCCCCACGGCACGTCGCGCATGATGTACTCGACGGACGCGAATGCCAGCGCGGCATCCGGCTTGTAGTGCATCACCAGGAAGATGCCGGTGACGATCTGGATCACCAGCACCAGCAGCGCCAGCGAACCGAAGAAGTACCAGAAGTTGAAGTTCTTCGGCGCGTAGTAGTCGGCCAAGTGATCTTTGTAGAACACGAAGGCGGACGGGAACCGGTTGTTCAGCCAGTTGCCGACCTTGGCGGGCACGCTGGCGTTGGGGGAGATGTCGTGAAATTCAGCCATGGCTCAAGCCTTCTTGTCTTCACCGATGACCAGGCGCGTGTCCGACAGGTACATGTGCGGGGGCACTTCCAGGTTGTCAGGGGCGGGCTTGTTCTTGTAGACCCGGCCGGCCAGGTCGAACGTGGAGCCGTGGCACGGGCAGAGGAAGCCGCCTTGCCAGTCGTCCGGCAGCGACGGCTGCGGGCCGGGCTGCAGCTTGTCGCTGGGCGAGCAGCCCAGGTGCGAGCAGATGCCGACGGCGACGAAGAATTCGGGCTTGATCGAGCGCGCCTCGTTCCTGGCGTACTCGGGCGTCGGGTAGGCCGTTCGCTCGGACATCGGGTCGGCGAGCTGCGCGTCGAGCTTGGGCAACGCGGCGACCTGTTCGGGGGTGCGGCGCATGATCCACACCGGCTTGCCGCGCCACTCCACCGTCATCTTCTCGCCGGGTCGCAGTGCCGTGATGTCGACTTCGACCGGGGCACCGGCGGCCTTGGCGCGCTCGGAAGGCTGAAAGCTGCTGACGAAAGGCACGGCGACGAAGCCTGCGCCTACCGCGCCGGCGCAACTGGACGCGATCAGCCACGTCCTTTTGCTGGCGTCCACCGTGGAGTTGCTCATGGGGTCCTCGAGGATCTCTCGCTGTTTAGGGTCAACCCGCGATTGTAGCGGAGCGTTTACGCGCCAATTCGGCACGGTTGGCCGCGGCGATACTCTGGCCCTCCGGAACAAACGAAACATGCAGCCATGTCCATCCTGAAAGAGTTCAGGGAATTCGCCGTCAAGGGCAACGTCGTCGACCTGGCGGTCGGGGTCATCATCGGCGGTGCCTTCCACAAGATCGTCGAGTCGCTGGTGGGCGATCTGATCATGCCGGCAGTGGGCATGCTGGTGGGCAAGCTCGACTTTTCCCACAAATACTGGCTGCTGGGCGACGTGCCGGCCGGCACCGCCATGACCCTGGAGGCGCTGAGGAAGGCCGGCGTGCCGGTCCTTGCCTGGGGCAACTTCGTCACCGTGGCGGTAAATTTCCTGATCCTGGCCTTCGTGATCTTCCTGCTGGTCCAGCAGATCAACCGCATCCGCCGCAAGCACGCGCCGCCCCAGGCTGCTGCAGACCCGGCCGTGCCGCCGGAAGACGTGCTGCTGCTGCGCGAAATCCGCGACAGCCTGCAAGGCAAGCCGGTTCAGTAGCCCAGCAGGCCGCGCGCCACCCGGATCGCCTCGACCATGCTGGCCGGGTCGGCCCGGCCGGTCCCCGCGATGTCGAAGGCGGTGCCGTGGTCCGGGCTGGTGCGCACCAGCGGCAGGCCCAGCGTCACGTTGACGCCGCGCTCCACGCCCAGGTACTTCACCGGGATCAGCCCCTGGTCGTGGTACATCGCGATCACCACGTCGAACTCGCCGCGCCGCGCCCGCATGAAGACGGTGTCGGGCGCGAACGGCCCTTGCACGTCGCAGCCTTCGGCCCGTGCCGCCGCGATGGCGGGGGCGATCACCTCGATCTCCTCGCGCCCGAACATACCGGCCTCGCCGGCGTGCGGATTCAGGCCCGCCACGGCGATGCGCGGCGGCCGGCCCAGCATGGCGTGCAACGCGGCGTGCGCGATGCGCAGCGTCTGCAGCACGTTGTCGTGGGTCACGGCCTCGATCGCCGCGCGCAACGACAGGTGGATGCTGACCAGCACGGTGCGCAGTTCGTGGTTGGCCAGCATCATCCGCACCGGCATGCTGGCTGCCGGCACCCCGGCATGCGCTGCCGCCTGGGCCTGCAGCAATTCGGTGTGGCCGGGATACGGCAGGCCGGCGGCGGCCAGGGCTTCCTTGTGCAGCGGCGCCGTCACCAGGCCTGCGACCTCGCCGCGCAAGGCGGCGCCGGCGGCCCAAAGCACGGCCTCGGCCGCCATCCGCCCGCCCTCTGCGCTGACGCGCCCGACTGCCGGCAATGCCGCGACTGCGCCGACCTGAAGCACGGGGATGCAGGCCGGCGGCACGTCGAATGCATCCGCCGGGCTGACAATGACGGCCACCGGTAGTGGGAGATCCTCGCCGGCGGTCCAGGCGGCGGCGCGGCGCAGGCAGGCGACGTCGCCGGCCACGAAGCAGCCGCGGCTCAACTGCGCAGCGCGCCGGAACGCCAGGGCGACGATTTCCGGGCCGATGCCGGCCGGGTCGCCCATGGTGAGCGCCAGCGGCAGCCGGGCGCTCATTGGACCGCCCCCGGGCTGGTCCGCTCCGCGGCCCGCGCCTGCCCCCTTCGCAAATGGCGGGGGCGGGGGCGAGTGCCTGCTGGCGGTCGGGCGGCGCTCATGCCGGATTGTCCACGTCGATGAAGACGTGCTCCAGGCCCAGCTGCGCCGCCACGTGGCCGGCCACCGCCGGCGCGCCGTAGCGCTCGGTCGCGTGGTGGCCGCAGGCCAGGTAGGCGACGCCGCATTCGCGCGCGTAGTGCGCCTGCGGCTCGGAGATCTCGCCCGTGATGAAGGCCTGCGCGCCGGCCGCGATGGCGGCCTCGAAATACGACTGCGCGCCGCCGGTGCACCAGCCGATCCGCCGCAGCGGCCCGGCGGCGCCCGGCACGCAGGTGACGCCGCGGCCCAGCGCCTGCTCCAGGTGGGCGGCCAGCGCCGGCGCGTCGGTGAAGCCGGCGCCGTCGGCGCGCTGACCGAGAAAACCCAGGTCCTGCTCGCCGAAGCGCGCATCGGCCACCAGGCCCAGGCGCTGGCCGAGCTGCGCGTTGTTGCCCAGCTGCGGGTGCGCGTCCAGCGGCAGGTGGTAGGCGTACAGGTTGATGTCATGCGCCAGCAGCAGGGCCAGCCGCTGCTTCATCCAGCCGGTGACACGCCCGTCCTGCCCGCGCCAGAACAGCCCGTGGTGCACCAGGATCGCGTCGGCCCCGGCGTCGATCGCCAGCTCGATCAGCGCGCGGCTGGCCGTCACGCCCGAGACCAGCTTGCGCACTTCCTCGCGGCCTTCCACCTGCAGGCCGTTCGGGCCGTAGTCCTTGAACCGGGCGGGGACCAGCAGGTCGTCCAAGGCTTGCAGCAGGTGATGGCGATGGGGCATGGGAATAGGGCACAGGATCAGCCCGCATTCTCCTACGGGCGCCGGCCGGCCCTGGACCGCCCAATCAACCCCCTTGGCCGAACAGGAGGCGCGATGGACGCACTGGCACTGGTGGTTTGGAGCATGGCCCTGGGCGCCATCGGCGCGGTGACGCTGGCGCGGGCCGGCGACTTGCTGGCGCGGCCGGCCGCCTCGCGCCTGCGGGCGGTCAGCTACCACCTGAGCGTGTTCCTGCTGGTGCTGGTGCTCAGCGGTGTGCTGGCGCACGCCAGGCCGCCCGGCGCCGCCCGACTGCAGGCGATGCAGGTGCTGGCCGGGCCGCTGTGCGTCGGCCTCTCCAGCCTTTGGATCAGCGGCTGGCTGCGCGCGGCCCACCGCGACCGGCTGATGGCCATCGCCCTGGGTGCCTGCGCACTGCTGCTGCCCTTGCTCGGCCTGCTGGCGCTGCTGCTGCCGGTCGAACAGCAGCTGCCAGCGGCGGCGGCCGTCTCCCTGCTGGGCGGCGGGCTGACTCTGTGGCTGACGCTGCGCGGCTGGCTGATGGGCGACCGCATGGCGCTGGCGATGGCCGCCGGTTGCCTGCTGACGCTGCCAGCCATCGCCGGCCTGTATGCCATGGCCATGCAGCTGGGCGATTTCGACTCCCGGGCGCAGGCCCTGCTGGCGCTGTGCGCCGCCTTCAGCAATGGGCTGACCGGGCTGGTGCTGTGGCGGCGCGACCGGCACCAATGGCGAACCTTGCACCAGGGCGCGCAGTCCGGCGCGATCGACCCCGTGACCCGCCTGCACAGCGGCGCGGCGCTGGTGCGCAAGCTGCTGCGGGCACAGCAGCGGCGCCGCCGCACCGGACGCGAAGGCGCCCTGCTGGCAGTGATCGTGTTCGATGTGCAGCGCATCGCCACCCATGTGGGGGTGGCCGGCGTCAACGACATGTGGCTGGCGCTGGCGGGCCGGCTGCAACGCCGGGTGGGCGTGGTCAACCCGGTCGGCCGCTACTGGGACCGCTGCTTCGTGGTGCTGGTGGAAACCATCCCCGCACCAGCCGCGCTGCGCACCCTGGGCCTGCGGGTGGCCTCCAGCTTGCGTCAGCCGCTCGAGGTCATCGGGTTGGGCGGCGAGCGGATGCAGGTGCACCTCGACGTGGGCGTGGGCGTGGTGCGGCTGGCCGGCACCGCGGCCGAGGTCGAAGACGTCCTGGACGAGGCGCAGGAGCTGGCGGAGGCGGCCCGCCACATGCGCTCACGCGCCGCGATCTACGACCGATCGAGCGGCCTGGTGATGCCAGTGGAACAGGCCGACCTGGGGCCGCGGCGACCGCGCCGGCCGGGGGCGCCGCCCGAGGTCGTGGCGCCGCCGCGAGCCGCATCCTGACCACTGCGCAAGCCCGGCCGCGTCTACACTTGGGGTTTCTCCCAAGACATTCACCATGCGTCGCTTCTGGCTGCTCTTCTCGCAGGCCGTCACCGTGCTGCTTGCGGCATATTTCGTGGTGGCGACGCTCAAGCCCGACTGGCTGGCGGCGCGCCGGGCGGTGCTCACGGGCAGCACCGGCATCGCGCTGGTGGAAGCCCCCACCAGCCCGAGCGCCCCGGCGCCGGCGGGCAGCTTCCGCGCCGCGGCCCAAAAGGCGTCGCAGGCGGTGGTGAGCATCAACACCAGCAAGGCAGCCGACCGGCCGGCCTCGAACGACCCCTGGTTCCGCTTTTTCTTCGGCGAGCAGGGCGCGCAGCCGCAGGCCGGCCTGGGCAGCGGGGTGATCATCAGCCCCGACGGCTTCATCCTGACCAACAACCACGTCGTCGAGGGCGCCACCGAGATCGAAGTGGCGCTCAACGACAGCCGCAAGGCGCGCGCCAAGGTGATCGGCACCGACCCCGAAACCGACCTGGCGATCCTCAAGATCAACCTCGACCGACTGCCCATCATCACGCTGGGCAATTCCGATGCGCTGCAGGTGGGCGACCAGGTGCTGGCCATCGGCAACCCGTTCGGCGTGGGCCAGACCGTCACCAGCGGCATCGTCAGCGCGCTGGGGCGCAACCAGCTGGGCATCAACACTTTCGAGAACTTCATCCAGACCGACGCCGCGATCAACCCGGGCAACTCGGGCGGTGCGCTGGTCGACGTCAACGGCCACCTGATGGGCATCAACACCGCGATCTATTCGCGCTCCGGCGGCAGCATGGGCATCGGCTTCGCCATCCCGGTCTCCACCGCCAAGCTGGTGCTGGAAGGCATCGTCAAGGACGGCGTGGTCACGCGCGGCTGGATCGGCGTGGAGCCGGCGGACCTGTCGCCGGAACTGATGGAAACCTTCGGCGTGCGGGCCCGCAAAGGTGTGCTGATCACCGGCGTGCTGCAGAACGGCCCCGCCGCACAGGCGGGCGTGCGCCCGGGCGACGTCGTGGTGCAGGTCTCGGGCAAGGACGTGGCGAACGTGTCCGAGCTGCTGTCGACTGTCGCGTCCCTCAAGCCCGGCACGGCAACGCAGTTCAAGCTGCAGCGTCGCGAGGACCACGTCGACGTGACGGTCACGCCGGGCAAGCGACCCAAGCCGAGACAACAAGCCGGCCAAGGCGGCGTGCCGCAGCCGCAACGCTGATCGGGTCATCCCCGCGCAGGCGGGGATCCAAGGCATTGGCGTTCAGGTCGCGAATGCGGTCGCCTTGGGCCCCCCTCCGCCGGGAAGACGGTGAGCTCAGGACTTCGCCGGCTCGCTCGCGTCTTCCGGTGCCTTGGTGTGCTTGATGAAGATCTGCGCCGCCCAGATGCCCACTTCGTACAGCAGGCACATCGGCACGGCCAGCGCCAGTTGCGAGACCACGTCCGGCGGCGTGATGACGGCGGAGATGATGAAGGCCAGCACGATGAAGTAGCCGCGGAACTCCTTCATCTTCTCGATGGACACGATGCCCATGCGCGCCAGCACGATCACCACGATCGGCACTTCGAACGCCGCGCCGAACGCCAGGAACATCGTCATCACGAAGCTCAGGTAGGCCTCGATGTCAGGCGCTGCCGTGATGCTCTTGGGCGCGAAGCTCTGGATGAACGAGAACACCTGCCCGAACACGAAGAAGTAGCAGAACGCCACCCCGACGAAGAACAGGATCGTGCTGGAGACCACCAGCGGCAGCACCAGCTTCTTCTCGTGCGAGTAGAGGCCGGGTGCCACGAACGACCAGACCTGCCAGAGCACCACGGGCAGCGCGACCAGGAAGGCCGCCATCAGCAGGATCTTCAGCGGCACCACGAACGGCGAGATGACCGAGGTGGCGATCAGGGTCGCGCCCTTGGGCAGGTGCGAGATCAGCGGCGCGGCCAGGATGTCGTACAGCGCGGCCGGGCCGGGGTAGACCGCCAGCGCGCCGGCCACGATCGCAATGGCGATGACGGCCTTGATCAGCCGGTCGCGCAGCTCGACGAGGTGCGCAACGAAGGGCTGCTCGGTGCCGGCCAGTTCGTCGTCCTGGTCGTTGGGAGATGTGGACATAGGGGATCGGCCGCCGGCGCTGCTGCCGGCCCCGCTTTCAGTTGAACTTCTGCGGGCGGTACTTTGCCACACGGGCGGCACCCGACAAGGCGCGGGTGCGTACGCCCTGCCGCGCCTTGTACCAGTGCGGCACGGCGCCCTGCTTCAGGCGCCACTTCTTCTTCGGGTGCTTGTATTCGGGAAACGCGGGCGGCTCGGACAGGGCGGTGGAGTGGGTCGTCGCGTCCTGCCACTGCTTCTCGAAGTCGGAAGCGGCGGTCGACACGGAGTTCTCCACGTCACGCGCGGCGCTTTCCACCGTGTCCTTCATCTTCCTGAGCTCGTCGAGATCCATCGACCGGTTCACTTCCGCCTTGACGTCGGCAACATAGCGCTGGGCCTTGCCCAGGAGCGTGCCGACCGTTCGCGCCACGCGCGGCAGTTTCTCCGGCCCGATGAAGACCAGGGCGACGACGCCGATCAGCGCCATCTTCGCGATGCCGAGGTCGATCACTGCTTAAGCCCGGCTCAGGACTTGTTGCGCGCTTCGACGTCGATGGTGGTCTTGTTGTCCGCCGGAGCCGCGGACGGACCCTGCGAAGCCGTGACCTGGCTGGCCGGCGGCACCGGCGTGTCCGGGTGCGAGCCGTCCTTCATGCCGTCCTTGAACCCCTTGACGGCGCCACCCAGGTCGCCGCCGATGTTCTTCAGCTTCTTGGTGCCGAACACCAGCACCACGATCAGCAGCACCACCAACCAGTGCCAGATGGAAAACGAACCCATGGAAATCTCTCCTGTCTTACTGCTCGGATTCTAGTCGGGCAGGGGAAGTTCACCCCCGCGGCGGATATGGCTCAGCCCTTCAGCCAGGGACGCGGGCCGCCGATGACGTGGAAATGCAGGTGCGGCACTTCCTGGCCGCCCTCGGCGCCGGTGTTGGAGACCAACCGGAAGCCGCCGTCCGGATAGGGCCGGCAGCCTTCCTGCTTGGCCAGCCGCGGCACCAGCGCCAGCAGCCGGCCCAGCAGGGGGGCGTGCGCCTCCTCGACATGGGCCATGGACACGATGTGGTCCTTGGGGATCAGCAGGAAGTGCACCGGCGCCCACGGGTTGATGTCGTGGAAGGCCAGGAATTCGTCGTCTTCGTAGACCTTGCGCGACGGGATCTTGCCGTCGACGATCTTGCAGAAAAGGCAGTTGGCGTCCGCGTGTGCTCTCATGGCAGCTGATTGTCGCTGAAGCGCATCCAGCCCTTGAGGTAGCGGTACAGGTACCAGGCGCCGATGATCGTCCAGGCGATGGCTCCCGGCAGGAA
>NZ_JAQGLS010000121.1 GCF_028292805.1 Ramlibacter sp.
CGTGACCGGTGATTCCGGCCTGAACGTGACCGATTTCGACTCCTGACCGGAATGACCGGTCACGATGCCGGAATCGGCGGTCACGATGCCGGAACGGTGCCGTATGCCACCGTGATGGTGTTGCGCAAATTCAATCACCCGTGGCGGGTAGCCTCCCGGCCTTTGGCCGGAGAAGGCGTTGCCCGCTGCAAGGATTCCAATGCGCAAGATCAAGGACGTTCTACGTCTCAAACTCGAAGCCCGCCTCTCGCACGAACGCATCGCCGAGGCCTTGGGGCTGTCAAAGGGCGTGGTGGCCAAGTACGCCAGCCTGGCTGCGGCCGCCGGCCTGGACTGGCCCACCGTCCAGAGCCTGAGCGAAACCGCTCTGGAGCGGCACCTGGTGGGCGGGCGCAGCGATCGCCCCAGCCAGTACCTGCTGCCCGACTTCGGCCGCGTTCATCAGGAACTGCGCCGCAAGGGCATGACGCTGATGCTGCTGTGGCAGGAGTACGTCGAAGCCCACCCTGAGCAGAGCACCTGGCGCTACAGCCAGTTCTGCGAGAACTACCGCCGCTACGCGCTGCGCCTGAAGCGCTCGATGCGCCAGATCCATCGGGCCGGCGAGAAGATGTTCGTCGACTTCGCCGGTCCGACGGTGGAACTGGCCGACGGCACCCGTGCCCACATCTTCGTCGCCGCGCTGGGCGCGTCCAGCTACACCTTCGCCTGTGCCACCCCGCACGAGCGCATGGCCGACTGGCTGCACGGCTGCGCCGAGGCCATGCGCTACTTCGGCGGCGTGCCGCAGCTGATCGTCCCGGACAACCCCCGCGCGTTGATCGCCAACCCGAACCGCTACGAGCCGCGGGCCAACGACACGGTGCTGGACTTCGCGCGCCACTACGGCTGCTCGGTGCTGCCGGCGCGCCCGCGCCTGCCGCAGGACAAGGCCAAGGTGGAGTCGGCCGTGCAGGTGGTCGAGCGCTGGATCCTGATGCGGCTGCGGCACCAGCGCTTGGACAGCGTGGACGACGTCAACGAGGCCATCGAGCCGCTGTTGGCGCAGCTCAATGCCAAGCCGTTCCAGAAGCTGCCCGGCAGCCGCGCGAATGCGTTTGCCGAGCTGGATGCGCCGGCGTTGCAGGCGCTGCCGGCGCAGCTCTGGGAGTACGCCAGCTACAAAACGGTGCGGGTGCACATCGATCAGCACGTGGAGATCGATGGCCACCGCTACAGCGTGCCGCAGGCGCTCGTCGGGCAGGTTCTGGAGGCACGGCTGACGACGCGTGGGGTGGAGCTGCTGCATCGCGGCCAGCGGGTGGCCGCCCACGCCCGCAACGCCCACCGGGGCGGCTTCACCACGGTGGTGGAGCACCTGCCGGCGGCGCACCGGGCGCACCTGCAGTGGACACCGGAGCGCCTGGTGCACTGGGGCCAGAGCATTGGCGTGGCCACCGGCCGCACGGTGCAGCGGCTGCTGGAGGAGCAGCGCCATCCCGAGCACGGCTACCGAGCCTGCCTGGGGCTGCTGTCGCTGGTGCGCAAGTACGGCAAGCCGCGGCTGGAGGCAGCCTGCCTGGTGGCCCTGGAGCTGGGCACGGCGCGCTACAGCCACGTGCGCGACATCCTAGCCAACGGCCGCGACCGGGTCCATGCCGCCGACACGCCGGAATGGACCAGCCCCCAGCATGCCCATGTGCGCGGCCCCAGCTACTACCCATGAACCGATACCAGCAAGGAACACCCGTGATGATGAACACCACCCTGGAGCAGTTGCGCGGATTGCGGCTGCACGGCATGGCCTGCGGGCTGCAAGAGCAGATGGCCGCCGGCGGAACGCACTCCCTGAGCTTCGAGGAGCGGCTCGCGCTGCTGGTGGAACGCGAGTTGCACCAGCGCGATGACAAAAGGCGCGAGCGGCTGCTGAAGGAGGCGCGGCTGAAATACCCGCAAGCCGCCATCGAAGATCTGGACGGGCGTCCGGGGCGCGGCGTCGATCGGCGTGCGGTCATGAGCCTGGCGCTGGGCGACTGGATCGACGCGGGCCATAGTGTCCTGATCACGGGGCCGACCGGCGCCGGCAAATCCTGGCTAGCGTGCGCGCTGGCGCAGTACGCCTGCCGCCGCGGCCACACCGCCGTCTACCAGCGGGTGCCGCGCCTTGGCGAGGAGCTGCGCATCCGGCATGGCAACGGCACCTTCGGCAAGTGGCTGCTGCAGCTGGCCAAGACCGACGTGCTGCTGCTGGACGACTGGGGCATGGCGGCGCTCGACTCGCAAACGCGTGCCGACCTGCTGGAGATCATCGACGACCGCGCGGCCAGCCGGGCCACCATCATCACCAGCCAGCTGTCCATCGAACACTGGCACGCCTGGGTCGGCGACGCCACGATTGCCGATGCGATCCTGGACCGACTGATGCAGCGACACCATCGGTTCACTCTGACCGGCGAGTCTCTGCGGCAGCAGGAGAACGTAAACAAGAAGGAGAAGACCAACACCCCATCGTGACCGACCAACCTAGAATCTGAGCGCGCAACACATCACGCGGTGACGGCGGTCACGATGCGCCGGAATCGTCGGTCACGTTCGCCGGAATACGCACATGGCATCACCGAGGCGGGCTGCCTGGCGCATGCGCGGCGGAAGTTCCACGAGCTGTGGGCCAACCACAAGAGCACGCTCGCAGAGCAGGCTCTCGCGCTGTTCGCCAGACTGTACGGGGTGGAGCGCGAGGTCGCCGAGCTGCCGGCGACGAGCGCTTGCGCATTCGCCAGTTGAAGGCCAGACCGGTGGCGGACGCACTCCACGCGTGGCTGATTGCAAACCGGCAGAAGGTGCCCCCAGGATCGGCCACCGCGACAGCCATGGATTACAGCCTCGGGCGCTGGCCGGCGCTGGTGCGCTACATCGATGACGGCAACCTGCCTGCGGACAACAACTGGGTGGAGAACCGGATCCGGCCGATTGCCATCGGTCGCAACAACTGGCTGTTTGCCGGCTCGCTGCGCGCGGGCAAGCGGGCAGCTGCGGTCATGAGCCTGGTGCACTCGGCTCGGCTCAACGCACATGACCCGTACGCCTACTTGAAGGACGTGCTCGAGCGCTTGCCCACGCAGCCCGCCAGCCGCGTCCAGGAGTTGCTGCCG
>NZ_JAQGLS010000142.1 GCF_028292805.1 Ramlibacter sp.
CGCAAGGTCGCCGCCCGCTTCGGCGGCGGCACCGATCTGCCCTGGCGCCTGTACGCCAAGCGTTTCGAAACCGACCCCAGCCGGCTGGAGAGCGGCGCGCCGCTGCCGGCCGGCCTGGCCCGCAGCCAGGCCGGCTTTCGCGCCGACCGGGTCCGCGGCGGCGACCAGGTCACGTTCCAGGGCGACCTCTACGACGGCAAATCCGGGCAGGCCGGCGGCGCGCGCGGCCTGTCGGGGGCCAACCTGCTGGGCCGCTGGACCCGCGACCACGGCCCCGGCAGCAGCACCCGGCTGCAAGGCTACTGGGACCGCACCGAGCGCTCCCAGCCCGGCGTGGTGAACGACCGGCTCGACACCTTCGACGTCGAGCTGCAGCAAAGCAGCCGGCCGGCCGCCGGCCACGACCTGCTGCTGGGGGCAGGCTACCGGCTGCAAAACGATCATCTGTCCAACCTCGCCCCGGCCCAATTGCGCTTCCAGCCCGCCAGCCGGCGGCTGCGGCTGTGGAACCTGTTCGCCCAGGACGAATTTCGCCTGACGCAGGCGCTGCGCCTGACCCTCGGCATCAAGGCCGAGCACAACAGCTACACCGGGCTGGAATGGCTGCCCACCGCCCGGCTGGCCTGGCAGGCGGCGCCCCGCCACCTGCTGTGGGCCTCGGCGTCGCGCGCGGTGCGCACGCCGTCGCGCATCGACCGCGAAGTGTTCCTGCCCACCTTGCCGCTGGGCGGCGCCGATTTCGACTCCGAGGTGGCCAAGGTGTTCGAGCTGGGCTTGCGTTCGCAGCCCCGCAGCTCGGTCTCGTATTCGGTGACGCTGTTCCGGCACGAGTTCGACCGGCTGCGCTCGGTCGACCTGCGCCCTGGCGGCTCCGCCTTCGGCAACAGCCACGAAGCCCGGCTGACCGGCATCGAAAGCTGGGGCAGCTGGCGCTTGGCCGATGGCTGGCGGCTGCAGGCCAGCTATGCCCACGAGCGCATGCACCTGGGCACGCGAGCCGCCAGCGTGGTGGTGCCGGGCACCATCGGCCAGCTCGGCAACAGCCCCCGCAACCGGGCCCGGCTCGGTCTGGGCTGGGACCTGGGCCGCAGCATGGATGTCGACCTGTCGGTGCGCTACATGGGCGCACTGGCGGCGCCGCAGGTGCCGGCCTATACCGCGGTCGACCTGCGCTGGGGCTGGCGCGTGCGGCCTGACCTGGAGCTGGCGCTGACCGTGCGCAACCTGAACGATCCGCGCCACCCCGAGTGGGGCCCGGCCGGCGGCCGCGCTGAGGTGCCGCGCACCGTCCTGACCAAAGCGGTCTGGCGCCTGTAGCCAGCGGCCATGGACACCTTGCGACAGCCACCGCCAACGCGTCCGCGCCGCCTGTGGCTGGCCGTCGCGGCCGCCAGCCGGTGTCCGCTGCCGGGCGTGGCCCAGAGCCTGCCGGCCAGCGCGCGCGACACGCTGATCAAGGCGGCCTTTCGGCACAAGTTCGCCAGCTTCGTGGAGGGGCGGGCCGGCGCCTTCGCCCGACCCGATTCGCCGCTGCGCGTCGGCATGATCGGCCACGACCTGCCGGGGCGCGACCTGAGCCAGCTGGCCCACGACCGCGACCGTGACGGCCGCCCGGTGACGGTGACGCGGCTCGGCGTCGCCAGCCCGAGCGCCGGCGTCCACATCCTCTACGTCAAGGCCGGGTCGGCCACCGTGCCCGATGCCCTGCTGACCGTGGCCGACTCGCAAGGCGTGCACCCGCGCGACAGCGTGCTCAGCTTCTTCCTGGAGGAAGACCGGGTGCGCCTCGGCGTCGCGCTGCAGACGGCCGCCCGCCAGCGGCTGCGACTGCATCCACGGCTGGTCGCCGCGGCCCGCCAGCTGGGGCCGGCCAAACCCGACACCGCCCTCGCATGAAGACGCAGGGCGGCCACGACCGCCGGCTGGTGGTATGGCTCTCGCTGGCCCAGCTGGTCACCTGGGGCAGCGTCTTCTACACTTTCGCGCTGCTGCTGGAGCCGGTGGAGCGCGAGCTGGGTCTGACACGGGCGCAGTCCTCCCTGGCGTTCAGCCTGGCGCTGCTGGCCGAGGGCTTGCTGGCCTATCCGGTGGGCCGCTGGATCGACCGCGGTCACGAGCGCGCGGTCATGACCGGCGGCTCGCTGCTGATCGCCTGCTGCCTGCTGCTGCACAGCCAGGTGCGCTCGGTCGAAGGCTTCTACGCCGCCTGGACGCTGCTCGGCGCGGGGCTGGCCGCCACGCTCTACACACCGGTGTTCGCCGTGGTGACGCGGCGCTTTCCCGACGACTTCCGGCGCGCGATCATCACCCTGACCTTCCTGGGCGGGCTGGCCAGCAGCGTCTTCATCCCGCTGACGGCGTGGCTGATCGCCGAGTGGGGCTGGCGCACCGCGCTGCTGCTGCTGGCGGCGCTGCACCTGGTGCTGTGCGTGCCGCTGCACGCGCTCTGCCTGCGCAATGCGCCGCCGCCGACGCCGGCCCGCACGCCCGGCGGGCAGTCGCCGGCCACCCTGCTGCGCAGCGCGCCTTTCCTGCTCATCACCGTGTTCGTGATCGGCATGATGGCCGTCACCGCCGCCGTGCCGCCGCATCTGATCAGCCTGCTGCGCGAGGGCGGGCTGCGGGAAGCCTGGGTGATCGCGATCCCGGCCAGCATCGGCGTGATCCAGGTGGCGGGGCGGCTGCTGCTTTATTTCTTCGAACACCGGTTCGATCTGCACCTGGCCAACCGGCTGATTCCGTTCCTGATCCCGCTGGCGCTGGCCGCGCTGGTGGTGGCCGCGGCGCACCCGGCGGCCGGCGTGGTGTTCGTGCTGCTGTACGGCCTGGGCAACGGCATGCTGACCATCGTCAAAGGCACGGCGATCGCCCAGTACGTCAGTCGCGAGCATGTGGCGTCGCTGAACGGCGCGCTGGGCATGCCCACTGCCGTGGCACGGGCGGTGGCGCCGCTGCTGCTCGGGCTGCTGTGGACGCGCGAGGCCGGCTACCGCTGGGGCCTGGTGCTGCTGGTGGTGGTGGCGCTGGCGTCAGCGGTCGCGCTGATCATGGCGCAGCGCCGTTCCTTGCTGCCGCGGTGAGCGGCCGGCCGTCGGCGTCTTGCTGCGGCGGCGGCACGTCCCTGACGTGCTCTTCCAGTGCGCGCGCGCATCCGGCGCCGAACAGCAGCACGGCCGAGGAGAAGTAAATCCACATCAGCAGCACGATCAGCGAGCCGGCCGCGCCGTAGGCCGAGACGACGGCGGCGCTGGACAGGTAGGCCGTCATCAGCTGGCGGCCGATGGTGAACAGGATGGCGCCGACGAAGGCGCCGACCACGATGTAGCGGTTGCGCGGCTTCGGGCCGCCGCTCAGGCGCATGAGCCCGGCGAACAGGGCGGCGCAGAAGGCGAAGGCCACCACCTCGTTGACGACACGCATCAGGATCTCGAGCGGCAACCAGGTGCCGGCCCAGCCCGAGAACAGGTTCAGCAGGGTCGAGATCATCAGCGACACCAGCAGCAGGAAGCCGAACACCAGGATGTAGCCGATGCCGCGCAGCCGCAGCGTGGCCACGCGCCAGAACGGCGCCTTGGGCTGCTTGCCGCGGCCGTGCGACCAGACCTGCTCGAACGCATCCTGCAGCTCACCGAACACGCCGGTGGCGCCGAACAGCAGCACGACGAAGCCGATGGCGCCGGCGGCGATGCCTTCGGACGGCTCCTTGGCGCTGGCCAGCGCGTCTTTCAGCACGGCCGAGCCCTGGTCACCGACGATGGAGCCGAGCTGGCGCAGCAGGTTGTCTTCCAGCATCTGCCGATCCATCCACCAGCCGAGCATGCCGACGATGGCCAGCAGCAGCGGCGCCAGGCTGAGGATGCCGTAGAACGACATCGCCGCGCTCATGCGCATGCCGCCGGCGTCGCTCCACAGCTGGGAGGCGCGGTAGATCGGCTGGACGGGGCGCAGCGCGGTGCGCACCCACTGGGGAACGGAAAGGGCCATGCGCGGATCGTAGGGCCGGCCCGCCATGGGCGAGGTAGGAGACGTTCTCGTTCTCCCTCCCCAAAGGCGAAGCAAGAAGCCAGACCTCAAAGGTTCGGCGCCAGGATCCGCTCCAGGTCCTTGATCTGGGCCCCGCGCCGCGCCGCCTGGTCGGCGACCTGGTCGGGCCCGATCTTGCCGACGTTGAAATAGGTGCTGTCCGGATGCGCGAGGTAAAAGCCGCTCACGCTGGCCGCCGGCGTCATCGCCATGCTGTCGGTGATGCCCATGCCGATGTCCTCGCACTGCAGCACCGCGAACATGTCGCGCTTGACGCTGTGGTCGGGGCAGGCCGGGTAGCCAGGCGCCGGCCGGATGCCGCGGTACTGCTCGCCCACCAGCTCCTGCACGGCCAGCTGCTCGCCGGCCGCATAGCCCCACAGGTCTTTGCGAACGCGCTCGTGCAGCGCCTCGGCGAAGGCTTCGGCGAGCCGGTCGGCCAGCGCCTTGAGCATGATGGCGGAGTAGTCGTCGTGGTCGGCCATGAAGTACTGCTCCTTCTTGTCGACGCCGATGCCGGCCGTCACCGCGAACATGCCCACGTAGTCGTCGGCCGCGCCCTTGGGCGCGACGAAGTCGGCCAGGCAGCGGCTGGGCCTCGGCACCCCGTCGATCACGTGCTTTTCGGTTTGCTGGCGCAGGCCGTACCAGGTCAGCACCGGCTGCGTGCGGCTGTCGTCCGCGTACAGCTGGATGTCGTCGTCGTTGACCGTGTTGGCGGGCCAGAAGCCCATGACGCCGCTGGCGGTGAGCCAGCGGCCCTCGATCAGGCGCTTGAGCATGCGCTGGCCGTCCGACAACACCCGCACGGCCTCGGCGCCGACGATCTCGTCCTTGAGGATGGCCGGGAACGGCCCGGCCAGGTCCCAGGTCTGGAAGAACGGGCCCCAGTCGATGTAGCGGGCCAGCTCCGACAGGTCGAAGTTCTTGAACACCCGCCGGCCGATGAACTTCGGCCGGGGCGGCTGGTAGGCGGCCCAGTCCACCGGGGTCTTGTTGGCGCGCGCCTTGGCCAGCGGCCACAGCGGCACCTGCTTTCTGTTGGCGTGCTGCTGGCGCACCTTGACGTAGTCGGCCTCGACCTCGGCGATGTACTTGGCCGCCTGGTCCGACAGCAGGCTTTGCGCCACGCCCACGCTGCGCGAGGCATCCGGCACGTAGACCACGGGGCCTTCGTAGTGCGGCGCGATCTTCACCGCCGTATGCACGCGGCTGCAGGTGGCGCCGCCGATCAGCAGCGGGATCTTGCGCAGTCGGAAGTGGTCGTCCTTTTGCATCTCGCCGGCCACGTACTGCATCTCTTCGAGTGACGGCGTGATCAGCCCGGACAGGCCCACGATGTCCGCGCCCTCGACCTTGGCGCGCGCCAGGATCTCGTGGCACGGCACCATCACGCCCATGTTGACCACCTCGAAGTTGTTGCACTGGAGCACGACGGTCACGATGTTCTTGCCGATGTCGTGCACGTCGCCCTTGACGGTGGCGATGACGATCTTGCCCTTGGCCCGCACGTCCTCGCCGGCCGCTTCCTGCTGCCGTTTTTCTTCCTCGATGTAGGGGATCAGGTGGGCCACGGCCTGCTTCATCACGCGGGCCGACTTCACCACCTGCGGCAGGAACATCTTGCCGGCGCCGAACAGGTCGCCCACGATGTTCATGCCGTCCATCAGCGGGCCTTCGATCACGTGCAGCGGGCGCCCGCCGATGGCCAGCACCTGCTGGTACATCTCCTCGGTGTCGGCGACGATGTGGTCGGTGATGCCGGTCACCAGCGCGTGCGACAGCCTCTGCTCCACCGGCAGCGCCCGCCACTCGTTGCGCTTGCTCTCGTCCTTGGAAGCGCCCTTGGCGTTCTCCGCCACCTCCACCAGCCGCTCGCCGGCGTCCGGGCGGCGGTTCAGCACCACGTCCTCGACCCGCTCGCGCAGTTCGGGGTCGAGCTCGTCGTAGACGCCGACCATGCCGGCGTTGACGATGCCCATGTCCATGCCGGCCTGGATCGCGTGGTACAGGAACACGGTGTGGATGGCTTCGCGCACCGGGTCGTTGCCGCGAAAGGAAAAGCTCACGTTCGACACGCCGCCGGACACCTTGGCGCCCGGCAGGTTCTGCTTGATCCACTTGGTGGCCTCAAGAAAGTCGACGGCATAGTTGTTGTGCTCTTCGATGCCGGTGGCGATGGCGAAGATGTTGGGATCGAAGATGATGTCTTCGGCCGGGAAGTCGACCTCGTCGACCAGGATGCGGTAGGCCCGCTGGCAGATCTCGATCTTGCGCTGGTAGGTGTCGGCCTGCCCCTTCTCGTCGAACGCCATCACCACCGCGGCCGCGCCGTAGCGCTTGACCAGCATGGCCTGGCGTCGGAACTCGGCCTCGCCTTCCTTCATGCTGATCGAGTTGACGATGCCCTTGCCCTGGATGCAGCGCAGGCCGGCCTCGATCACTTCCCACTTGGACGAGTCGACCATGATCGGCACCCGGGCGATGTCGG
>NZ_JAQGLS010000145.1 GCF_028292805.1 Ramlibacter sp.
TGCAGCGCCACCGGCACCTCCAGCGCGCCGGGGACCAGCACGTGGTCGATGTTCTTTTCCTGCACGCCATGGGCGAGCAGCGCCTCGCGGCAGGCCTGCGCCAGCGCGTTGGTCACGCCGGGGTTCCAGCGGGCCTGCACCATCCCGATCACCAGCTCGCTGCCGTCCAGCCGGTCGGCGGCGCCCTTGTCTGCACCAAACATCGTCGTCCTCAATTCTTCGGGCCGGGCGTGTAGCCGGCCACTTCCAGGCCGTAGCCAGCCATGCTGGGCATGCGCCGCGGCGCGCCCATCAGGTTCATTTTCTGCACGCCGCACTCGCGCAGGATCTGCGCGCCGATGCCGTAGGTGCGCAGGTCCATGCGGCCGCGCTCGGGCGCCTGGGCCGGCCGCGCCGTGCCTTCGAATTGCTCCAGCAGCTGCTGCGCCGTCTCGCCGCAATTGAGCAACACGGCGACGCCGCTGCCGTGGGCGGCGATGTGCCTGAGGCTGTCGTCCAGGCTCCACGAGTGCAGCGAGCGCCCCGGCTCCAGCACGTCCAGCACCGACAGCGGCTCGTGCACGCGCACCGGCACCGTGTCGGCGGGCGTCCACTGGCCCAGGACCAGCGCCAGGTGCAGGCCCTGGCTGGGCTTGTCGCGCCAGGCATGGGCGGTGAATTCGCCATGGGCCGTCGCCAGCGGGCGCTGGCCGACCTTCTCGACCAGGCTCTCGGTGCGGCTGCGGTGACCGATCAGGTCAGCGATGGTGCCGATCTTCAGGCCATGCTCGGCGGCGAACAGCTGCAGGTCGGGCAGCCGCGCCATGGTGCCGTCGTCCTTCATGATCTCGCAGATCACGGCGGCCGGCGTCAGCCCGGCCATCGCGGCCAGGTCGCAGCCGGCCTCGGTATGGCCGGCGCGCATCAGCACGCCGCCGTCCACCGCCTGCAGCGGAAAGATGTGGCCGGGCTGCACCAGGTCCTGGGCCCGGGCGTCGCGCGCCACGGCGGCCTGCACGGTGCGGGCGCGGTCGGCGGCGGAGATGCCGGTGGTGACGCCTTGCGCGGCTTCGATCGACACGGTGAAGGCGGTGCCCATCTTGGTGCCGTTGCGCGCCACCATCGGCGGCAGTTGCAGCCGCTCGCAGCGCTCGCGCGTCAGCGTCAGGCAGATCAGGCCGCGGCCGAAGCGGGCCATGAAATTGATGGCTTGCGGCGTGACGTGTTCGGCCGCCAGCACCAGGTCGCCTTCGTTTTCGCGGTCTTCCTCGTCCACCAGGATCACGATCTTGCCCGCGCGCATGTCGGCGACGATCTCTTCGATGGCAGAGACGGGAACAGGCGTGACTTCGGGGCGGAAACTCATCGCCCTATTGTCGCATCCGGCCGCCGCCGCCCGCTCGGGCCCGGCGGGGTCAACCGGCGGGCGCCGGGACGATCGGCAGTTCGAGGGTGAAGGTCGCGCCGTGGCCGACGCCGGCGCTCTCCCCGCTCAGCGCGCCACCCAGCTCGCTTGCCGCCAGCGCGCTGCTGGCCAGGCCGAAACCGTGGCCGTCGGAGCGCGTGGTGAAGCCCGGCACGAACATGCGGGCCAGGTTCTCCGGCGCGATGCCCTCGCCCTCGTCGCGCACCACGAAGCGCAGCCTGTCCGCGGCCGGCCGCTCGATCTTCAGGGTGAGCTGCCGGCCCGTGGCGGCGGCCGTCGACATCGCCGCCTTGGCGTTGCTGATCAGGTTGACCAGGATCTGCAGCACGCGGCTGCGGTCCAGCGGCAGTGCCGGCATTGGCTCGAATTGCCTGACCACCGCGACCTGGTGCCGGGCGAGGGCGCTGCCCTGCATGCGCAAGGCGTCTTCCGCCAGTTCCGCCGGCTGCACCGGCTCGGCCACGTGGTTGCCGCCGGCATGGGTCTGCTGCGTGGAGACGATGTCCTTGATGTGGTCGATGCTCTTGACCAGGCGGTCCAGCTCCTCGCCCATCACCTTCTGCTCGCCGGCCAGGGCCTTGGCCATCGCCCGCAGGTAGCCGGGCACCTGCTTGCCCTTGGGGTCGCGCGCGAGGAAGTCGCCGAGATCGTCGGGGTGCTCCTGCAGCAGGGCCAGCGCCCGCGGCAGTCCGGGCAGGCGCGACTTGCGCAGCGTGCCGCCGATCACGCTGGCCGAAACGTTGACGCTGTTGAGGACGTTGCCTACGTTGTGCAGCACGTTGGTGGCGATCTCCGCCCGCCCGGCGCCGCGGGCCGCCGTCACCAGCTGTCCCTGGGTCTCCCGCAGCCGCGCGGTGATCTCTTCGTTCTCGCGCAGGGCGGCCCGCCAGGTGCGGTTGGCGGCGGCAAGTTCCTCGACCATGAGGCCGCGCGCTTCCAGCAGCTGGTTGCGCTCCTGTTCGGCCGCCAATTTTTGTTCCGCCCGGTGCCGTTCGTGCTGCTCGCTGGCCAGCCGCAGGCTGGCTTCGTCCAGCCGCGCCGTGCGCTCCGTGACGTCCCGCTGCACCCGCCCGAGCAGGCTGTGGAACAGCAGCATCAGGCTGCCGCCCACGGCCAGGCTGAGCAGCACCACGGTGGCCACTCCCTGGCGGCGGCCGGCCACGAGGTCGGTGACGTCGTCCACCACCAGCAGGTCGCCCATGTACTCGCCAAGCAGCTCGAACGGGCTGACGTGCACGTGAACGTGGCGCTCGCCCTCGCGCCCCTCGAAGTCGAGCGTTCCCTGCCTGCGGCCCGGCAGCGAAAGGTACGCGCGGGCCGCCGCCGGCAGCTGCGCGGTTGTGCGGCTCAGGACGATGTCGCCCGGCAGCTCGTTCCAGGCGATCGGCTGCCGGCGGTTCGCCTGGCCCCCGGCCCAGGCGGCCTCATCGAAGTGCGCCTTGCCGGTGACGACGAACAGGTCGGCGCCCAAGGCCTGCTTGACGCCCAGCGCAAGGTGGTCGAACTCGACGCCCAGCTCCAGGTAGCCGATCACCTCGCCCGCGCTGCGCCACGGGTAGACCACGCGCAGGGTGAAGTTGCCCAGCATGCCTTGCTCGTAGCCCCAGAACGGCATGCCGGACCGCTGCGCCTCCTGCAGCGACTTGCGGTCGATGCGGTCGCCGTGCCGTTCGGGCAGATGCACGCGCAGCAGGCTGGTCCGGTCCGGCAGGTGGAAGTACAGGTGCGACACCTGGCTGCGGGCCGACATGCCTTCCAGGATCGGCTGTGCGTACGCGAGCAAGGCATCGCGGTCCCGGGCGGCGAACGCCGCCTGCAGCACAGTGTCGTGCAGCAGCAAGCCCATGATGGTGCGCATCGCCTCCACCTCGTGCGCGGTTTGCTCGGCGAGGATGGCGTTGGCGGAATGGGCCGTCGCGGCGATCTGCTGCCGGCTCGCTTCCATCCGGCTGGCCACGAGGTACGCGGTCAGGCTGGCCGCCAGCAGCACCATGCCCAGGCCCAGCGGCAGCAGCACGCGGGTGCGCAGGCCGGAGGCCACCCAGTTGGGGTCCAGGCGCGACGGCGGGAACTGGCTATCGACCGTCATCGGCGTGCGCGCCCCAGGCGTGCGTCTCCTCGCTGGCGGCCACGGCCGGAGCCGGCCCGGCACCGCGGGCCGCCAGCCGCGGCGGGATCCACTTGAGCAGCACGTCCCACATCGCGCCCAGTTCCATCGGCTTGCCGATGAAGTCGTTCATGCCGGCTTCCAGGCAGCGCTGCCGGTCCAGCGGCAGCACGCTCGCCGTGAGCGCCAGCACCGGCAGGTCGGCCAGGCCGAGGCGGCCGCGGATGACGCGGGTGGCGGCCAGCCCGTCCAGCACGGGCATCTGGGCGTCCATCAGCACCGCGTCGTAGCTCTCGCGCTCCAGCCGGTCCAGGGCGAGCTGGCCGTTTTCCGCCACGTCGACCCGCAGGCCGACCTTCTGCAGGAAAGCGCAGGCGATGACCTGGTTGGTTTCGTTGTCTTCCACCAGCAGCACGCGGCCGCCGTTCAGCCTGGCGTGCACGGCGGCCTGGCGCGCCAC
>NZ_JAQGLS010000150.1 GCF_028292805.1 Ramlibacter sp.
GAGGATTTCCGCGTCGGGTTCGTCAACACCGACCGGATCTTCCGGGAAGCCAACTCGGCGAAGGCGGCACAGGTGAAGCTGGAGCAGGAGTTCTCGCGCCGCGAAAAGGAACTCAACGACATCGGCACCAACCTGAAGAACCTGTCGGACAAGTTCGAGCGCGAGGCGCCGACGCTGTCCGAAGCGCAGCGGACCCAGCGCCAGAAGCAGCTGGTGGATCAGGACCGCGAATTCCAGCGCAAGCGCCGCGAGTTCCAGGAAGACCTGAACGCGCGCAAGAACGAGGAACTGCAGCAGGTGCTCGAGCGCGCCAACCGCGTGGTCAAGCAGGTGGCGGAGGCCGAGAAGTACGACCTGATCCTGCAAGAAGCCGTCTACATCAATCCGAAGCACGACATCACCGACAAGGTGATCAAGGCGCTGAACGCCGTTCGCTGAGGCGCGCAGTGGGGCTGCTGCTCGGCTCCATCGTCGCTGCCCTGGGCGGCGATCTCCAGGGTGACGCGTCCCTGCGGATCGACGGCCTGGCCCCGCTTGATGCGGCCGGCGCCGGCCACCTCAGCTTCCTGAGCAACCCCCGCTACCGCCAGCAGCTGGACGCCTCGCGCGCGGGCTGCGTGATCGTGGCGCCGGCCCTGCGCGAGCAGGCGCTGGCCCGCGGCGCCTGCATCGTCACAGCCGATCCTTACCTGTATTTCGCCCGCGCCACCCAGCTGTGGAAGCGCGAGCATGCGCGCCCGGCGGGCCCTGCCATCCACCCCAGCGCGGTGGTGGACCCACAGGCCGTGATCGGCGCCGACGTGCGCATCGGGGCGCAGTGCGTGGTCGAGCGCGGCGCCCGGATCGGCGCCGGCACCGTGCTCAAGGCGCGGGTGTTTGTCGGCGAAGACGTGACGATCGGCGAGCGCTGCACGCTGCACCCCGGGGCCGTGATCGGCGCCGACGGCTTCGGCTTCGCGCCCAACCAGGGCGCCTGGGAAAAGATCGAGCAGCTCGGCGGCGTGCGCATCGGCAACGACGTGGACATCGGCGCCAACACCTGCATCGACCGCGGTGCGCTGGCCGACACCGTGATCGAGGACGGGGTCAAGCTTGACAACCTGGTCCAGGTCGGCCACAACGTGCGCATCGGCGCCCACACGGCGGTGGCCGGCTGCACCGGCATTGCCGGCAGCGCCAACATCGGCGCGCACTGCACCATCGGCGGCGCGGCCATGATCCTGGGCCACCTGAGCATCGCCGACCACGTCAACATCTCGGCCGGCACCTTCGTCGCCCGCTCCATCCTCAAGCCGGGCCTGTATACCGGCATCTTCCCGGTCGACGAGAATGGCGCCTGGGAGAAGAACGCGGCGACCTTGAAGCAGCTCTACACATTGCGCGAGCGCATCAAGGCCCTGGAAAAGAAAATATGACCCCCACACCTGTCACTACGTGTACTGCGTTGCCCCCGGAGGGGGCTTTTGTCGCCTTGTTGCGGTCCGGCGGCGACAAACCATGAAGACGTTGGACATCCACCAGATCCTCAAGCTGCTGCCGCACCGCTATCCCTTCCTGCTGGTGGACCGGGTGCTCGAGCTCGAGGAGGGCAAGCGCATCAAGGCGATCAAGAACGTCACGATCAACGAGCCTTTCTTTACCGGCCACTTCCCGCACCGCCCGGTGATGCCGGGCGTGCTGATGCTCGAGGCGATGGCGCAAAGCGCCGCGCTGCTGTCGTTCGCCACCGCCGGCGTGGCGCCCGACGACAAGACGGTCTACTACTTCGCCGGCATCGACGGCGCCCGCTTCAAGCGACCGGTGGAGCCGGGCGACCAGCTGGTGATGGACGTCGAGCTGATCCGACACAAGGCCGGCATCTACAAGTTCAAGGGCGTGTCCCGCGTGGGCGCCGACATTGCCTGCGAAGCCGAGCTGATGTGCACCATGCGCACCATTGCCTGAGGACTGCGGGGTGGGCGTGACCAACATCCATCCGACGGCCATCGTCGATGCGGGCGCGCAGCTGGACGCCAGCGTCACCGTCGGCCCGTACACGCTGATCGGGCCGCACGTGAAGATCGCCGGCGGCACCACCGTGGCCGGCCACGTCGTGATCGAGGGCCACACCAGCATCGGGCGCGACAACCGCATCTTCCAGTTCGCCTGCATCGGCGCGGCCAACCAGGACAAGAAGTACAAGGGTGAGCCTTGCGAGCTGGTGATCGGCGACCGCAACACCATCCGCGAGTTCACCGCCTTCCACGTCGGCACGGTGCAGGGCGGCGGCATCACCCGGCTGGGCAACGACAACTGGATGATGGCCTACACCCACCTGGCGCACGACTGTCTGGTGGGCGACAACGCCATCTTCGCCAACAACGCGCAGCTGGCCGGCCACGTCGAAGTGGGCGACTTTGTCATCCTGGGCGGCTACACCGCGGTCCACCAGTTCGTGCGCATCGGGGCCCACGGCATGACCGGCCTGGGCTCGGTGCTGCTGGCCGACCAGCCGCCTTTCGTGATGAGCGAAGGCCAGCCGGCGCGGGCCCGCTCGATGAATTACGAGGGACTGCGCAGGCGCGGTTTCTCGCCCACCCGCGTGGCGGCGGTCAAGGCGATGCACAGGGCGCTGTACCGCGACGGCGCGACGCTGGAACAGTCGGTGCAGCGCATCTCGGCACTGGCCGAATCTTCGCCCGAAGCGGCGGCGGACGTCGCCCTGATGACGGACTTCCTGGCCCGGGTGACGCCGCAGCGCGGCATCGTGCGGTGAGCGGGCACTGCGCAGCCCCGGTGCGGCTGGGGATGGTGGCTGGCGAGGCCTCAGGCGACCTGCTGGCCGGCCTGCTGCTGCAAGGCATGCGCCAGCGCTGGCCGCAACTGCAGGCGCATGGCATCGGCGGGCCGCAGATGGCGCGTCAGGGCTTTGAGGCCTGGTGGCCGCACGAGAAGCTGGCCGTCAGCGGCTACGTCGAGGTTTTGAAGCATTACCGGGAGATCGTCGGCATCCGCGACGCCTTGCGCGATCGGCTGCTGGCCGAGCCGCCGCAGGCCTTCATCGGTGTCGACGCGCCCGACTTCAACCTCGGGCTTGAAGCGTCGCTGAAGGCGCGCGGCGTCAAGACGGTGCACTTCGTCTGCCCGTCGATCTGGGCCTGGCGGGCCAAGCGGGTGGAAAAGATCCGGCGCAGCTGCGACCACGTCCTGTGCATCTTCCCGTTCGAGCCGGCGCTGCTGGCGCAGCATGGCATCGCGGCAACCTATGTCGGCCATCCGCTGGCCAGCCTGATTCCCGCCGCGCCGGACAAGGCCGGCGCCCGTGCCGCCCTGGGCTTGCCGGCCGAAGCCGAAGTGATCGCGGTGCTGCCCGGCAGCCGCGCCTCGGAAGTGGCGGCCATGGCGCCGCGCTTCCTGCAGGCGGCCGCCGCGCTGCAACGCAAGCGCCGGCAGGCGTGGTTCGTGGTGCCGGCGGTTCCGGCGCGGCGCGCGGCCATCACCGCCGCCGCCCGCGCCGCGGGCGTGACTCACCTGGTGATCGTTGACGGGCAGTCGCATGCCGCGCTGGCGGCCTGTGACGTGGCGCTGGTGACCAGCGGCACGGCCACCCTGGAGGCGGCGCTGTTCCAGCGGCCGATGGTGATCTCGTACCACGTCAACTGGCTCAGCTACGCGCTGATGAAGCCGCGCCACCTGCAGCCCTGGGTGGGGCTGCCCAACATCCTGTGCGGCGATTTCGTGGTGCCGGAGTTGCTGCAGGCCAACGCAAAACCCGAGTTGCTGGCGCGGGCCTTGGCGGATTGGCTGGATGCGCCTGCCAGAATGCAGGCTGTGCAGGAGAAATTCCGGGGCTTGCATGCCCAGCTCCAGCGCGACACCGCCACGCTTGCCGCCGATGCCATCGAAAAAGTCCTCCAGTCCTGAGCCGATCCGCACCCGCCGCGCCACGGTGGTCCAGAAGCGGCTGGAGTGGGACCCGCTGGGGCTGTGGGCCGGCGTGGACGAAGCCGGCCGCGGCCCGCTGGCCGGCCCGGTGGTGGCCGCCGCGGTGATCCTGGACGACACGCGCCGCATCCGCGGCCTGGCTGACTCCAAGGTGCTGACGGCGCTGGCGCGCGAGCGCCTGTACGACGCCATCCGCGAAAAGGCGCTGTGCTGCGCCGTGGGCGAGGCCAGCGTGGCGGAGATCGACACCCTGAACATCTTGCACGCCACCATGCTGGCGATGCGGCGCGCGGTCGAGGGCTTGCGCCTGAGGCCGGTGAAGGTGCTGGTGGACGGCAATCGGCTGCCCCAGCTGGACGTGTTGTCGGAGGCCATCGTCGGCGGCGATGCCAAGGTCAAGTCGATTTCGGCCGCCTCGATCATTGCCAAGGTGACGCGCGACCGGATGCTGCGCGAGCTGCACGAGCAGTTCCCGCAGTACGGCTTCGCCGCCCACAAAGGCTATGGCACGCCCGAGCACCTCCAAGCGCTGCGCACCCACGGCCCGTGCGTGCACCACCGGCGCTTTTTCGGACCGGTGGCAGCGACCTTCGTCACCGACGACGGCGCCACCGTCAGCGTCCAGGTCGGCTAGCGTGACGTCGGGCCCGCAGCATATCCAGTCGCGCGACAACGCGCTGCTCAAGGACTTGCGCCGGCTGGCGCACGACAACGCGGCCTACCGCAAGCAGGGCCGGGTCTGGCTCGAAGGCGACCACCTGTGCCGCGCTGGTCTGGAGCGCGGCCTGGAGCCGGCCATGGCGGTGTTCCAGGCATCCTGCTGGGCCGCCACTTCGGCGCAATGGCCAGCTGCCATCGGCAAGGTGGTGGTGATCGACGACGTGCTGTTCGAGGGCATCAGCAGCCTGGAGTCGCCCGGCAAGATGGCTTTCGTCATGCCGCTGCCGCCGGCCGCCGCGCTCCAGCCGGGCGTGCCCACGGTCATTCTCGACGGGCTGCAGGACGCCGGCAACGTCGGCGCTATCCTGCGCAGCGCGGGCGCCTTCGGCTTCAAGCAGGTGCTGGCCTTGCGCGGCACGGTGGCGCTGTGGGGGCCCAAGGTGCTGCGGGCCGGCATGGGCGCGCACTTCGGGCTGCAGCTGGTCGAGTCGCTGGAAGCCACCGCCACGGACGCGCTGCAACTGCCGCTGCTGGCCACCAGTTCGCACCAGGGCGGCTACCTGCACCAGGCGCAGCTGCCCTGGCCCTGCGCCTGGATCTTCGGCCACGAAGGGCAGGGCGTCGGCCCGGCCATGGGCGAGCGCGCGACGCAGTTCGTGCGGATCGTGCAGCCGGGCGGTGAGGAGTCGCTGAACGTGGGCGCGGCGGCGGCGATCTGCCTGCATGCGAGCGCGGCGCAGGTGGCGGGCCCGCGATGACAGGCTGCCAGAAAGGGTAAACCCCCCTCGCGCTATAATCAAGGGCTTTCCCGCACACCCCACGTACGCCTAGCGCAGCCAGCCACTCCCCCGACAAAAGCAACATCGAGAGCTCGGCTTTCGGTCGCGATCTGGGCGTACCCGTGCATACAAAACCGGAGAACCCAGTGCTTTCGTCGCTTCAGGGAGCTTTCCCGCCCGCCATCCTGGCGCTCGCAGACGGCACGGTCTTTATCGGCAACTCGATTGGCGCCCCCGGTGCCACCACCGGCGAGGTCGTGTTCAACACGGCGCTCACCGGCTATCAGGAAATCCTGACCGACCCGAGCTACTGCCAGCAGATCGTCACGCTCACCTATCCGCACATCGGCAACTACGGCGTCAACGCCGAGGACGTCGAAGCCACCAGGGTCCATGTCGCCGGCCTGGTCATCCGCGACCTGCCGCTGATCGCCTCGAGCTTTCGCGCCGACATGACGCTGCAGCAGTACCTGGTGCGCGAAAAGACGGTGGCCATCGCCAACATCGACACCCGCAAGCTCACCCGCATCCTGCGCAGCAAGGGCGCGCAGAACGGCTGCATCCTGGGCCTGGCGGCCGGCGAGGAAGTCACGCCGGAGCTGATAGCCCAGGCCGTCGCCGCGGCGGCCAAGGCGCCCGACATGAGCGGGCTGGACCTGGCCAAGGACGTGTCCGTCACCGAGTCCTATGGCTGGGACCAGACCGAGTGGGAACTGGGCGCCGGCTACGGCACGCTGGACAACGCGAAGTACCACGTGGTGGCGTTCGACTACGGCGTCAAGAAGAACATTTTGCGCATGCTGGCCGAGCGCGGCTGCAAGGTGACGGTGGTGCCGGCCAGGACCAGCGCCGATGCCGTGCGCAAGCTGAAGCCCGACGGCGTGTTCCTGTCCAACGGCCCGGGCGATCCGCAGCCTTGCGACTATGCGATCGAGTCCACGCGCGAGCTGATCGAGGGCGGCTACCCCACCTTCGGCATCTGCCTGGGCCACCAGATCATGGCGCTGGCTTCCGGCGCCGACACCTACAAGATGAAGTTCGGCCACCACGGCGCCAACCACCCGGTCAAGGACCTCGACACCGGCCGCGTCAGCATCACCAGCCAGAACCACGGTTTCGCGGTCGACGAAAAGACGCTGCCGGCGAACCTGCGCGCCACGCACGTGAGCCTGTTCGACGGCACGCTGCAGGGCCTGGCAAGAACCGACAGACCCGCGTTCTGTTTCCAGGGTCACCCCGAGGCTTCCCCCGGCCCGCACGACATCGGCTACCTGTTCGACCGTTTCACCGGCCTGATGGACGAGAACAAGAAGTAAGACATGGCCAAGCGCACTGACATCCAAACCATCCTGATCATCGGCGCGGGCCCGATCATCATCGGGCAAGCCTGCGAGTTCGACTACTCCGGCGTGCAAGCCTGCAAGGCGTTGCGCGAGGAAGGCTACAAGGTCATCCTGATCAACTCGAATCCGGCGACGATCATGACCGACCCGGCCACCGCCGACGTCACCTACATCGAGCCGATCACCTGGCAGACGGTCGAAAAGATCATCGCCAAGGAACGCCCGGACGCCATCCTGCCGACCATGGGCGGCCAGACCGCGCTGAACTGCGCGCTCGACCTCTGGCGCCACGGCGTGCTGAACAAGTACAAGGGCGGCGCCACCAACAAGGCCGTCGAGCTGATCGGCGCCACGCCGGAGTCGATCGACAAGGCGGAAGACCGCCTGAAGTTCAAGGACGCGATGACCCGCATCGGGCTGGGCTCGGCCCGCTCCGGCATCGCCCACACGATGGAGGAGGCCTGGGTGGTGCAAAAGACGCTGGGCTTTCCCACCGTGATCCGCCCCAGCTTCACCTTGGGCGGCACCGGCGGCGGCATCGCCTACAACCCGGAAGAGTTCGAGACCATCTGCAAGCGCGGCATCGAAGCCTCGCCCACCAGCGAACTGCTGATCGAGGAGTCGCTGCTGGGCTGGAAAGAGTACGAGATGGAGGTGGTCCGCGACAAGATGGACAACTGCATCATCGTCTGCTCAATCGAGAACCTGGACCCGATGGGCGTGCACACCGGCGACTCGATCACCGTGGCCCCGGCGCAGACGCTGACCGACAAGGAATACCAGATCATGCGCAACGCCTCGCTGGCGGTGCTGCGCGAGATCGGCGTCGACACCGGCGGCTCCAACGTGCAGTTCTCGATCAACCCGAAGGACGGTCGCATGATCGTCATCGAGATGAACCCGCGCGTGTCGCGCTCCTCGGCGCTGGCCTCCAAGGCCACCGGCTTTCCGATCGCCAAGGTCGCGGCCAAGCTGGCGGTGGGCTACACGCTGGACGAACTGCGCAACGA
>NZ_JAQGLS010000171.1 GCF_028292805.1 Ramlibacter sp.
TTAACCACCATCGCTTGCTCGAACCCATCGGCTACATCCCGCCGGCGGAGGCTGAGGCAAACTACTACCGGCAACTCGCCAGTCAGGCCACCTCGGTGGAGGTCTGACTTAAACCAACTGGCCTCCACGGAACCCGGGGCGATTCACACCGCCGGGACCTGAAAACGGAAAAGTCCTTGAGTTTCAAGGACTTTTGGAAGTTGGGGTGGCTGATGGGGCTCGAACCCACGACAACAGGAATCACAATCCTGGACTCTACCAACTGAGCTACAGCCACCGCAAGCCGCAGATTATAGCCGAGGGCGCGAGCTTCAGTTCACCAGCACCAGCTTGCCTTTCACCGCCCGCGATCCCATCCGTCCGTAAGCTGCCTTCAACTCTGCCATCGGCAGCGTGCGGTCGATCACCGGCTTGACCTTGCCTTCCAGGTACCACCGGGCCAGCTCGCCCATCATGGCGGCGTTGGCCTTGGGCTCGCGCCTGGAGAAATCGCCCCAGAACACGCCGACGATGGAAGCGCCCTTGAGCAGCGCCAGGTTCAGCGGCAGGCTGGGGATGGGGCCGCTGGCGAAGCCCACCACCAGGTAGCGGCCCCGCCAGGCGATGGAGCGGAAGGCCGGCTCGGAAAAATCGCCGCCCACCGGGTCGTAGATCACGTCGGGGCCCTTGCCGCCGGTGGCCGCCTTGACCGCGTCGCGAAAGGCATTGGGCAGCCCATGCTCGGTGTAGTTGATGGTGGCGTCGGCGCCGATAGCCTTGCACAGCGCGCACTTCTCGTCGCTCGAGGCGGCGGCGATCACGCGCGCGCCCAGCGCCTTGGCGATCTGGATCGCCGAGGTGCCGACGCCGCCGGCGGCGCCCAGGATCAGCACCGTCTCGCCGGCCTTGAGCTGGGCCCGGTCCACCAGCGCGTGGTGCGAGGTGGCGTAGATCATGATGAAGGCGGCGGCGTCCACGAACGGAAAGCCGGGCGGCAGCGGCATGCACAGCGCCGCCGGCGCCACCGCATGGGTGCCGAAGCCGCCGGTGCCGGCCAGGCAGGCGACCGGCTGGCCCGCTTGCAGGTGCGTCACGCCTTCGCCCACGGCCACCACGGTACCGGCGAACTCGGAGCCGGGCACGAAGGGCAGCGGCGGCTTGAACTGGTACTTGTTCTGCACGATCAGCAGGTCGGGAAAGTTCAGGCTCGCCGCCTCGATCTTCACCAGCACCTCGCCGGCCTTGGGCTGCGGCGTGGGCAGCTCCTTCCACTCCAGCGCGGCGACGCCGACGGGGTTCTCGCAAAGCCAGGCATGCATGGTGACGACTCCGTTCAGCATTTCCCAATCATAGGCAACCGGCTGCGCCGGCAGATGTCCCAGCGGTGACCGCGAACCTACAATGACCGCAACATGAAGATCCTGCTCTCCAACGACGACGGCTACCAGGCCCCCGGCATCGTGGCCCTGTACGAGGCCATCCGCGATCTCGGCGAGGTGGAGGTGGTGGCGCCGGAGCACAACAACAGCGCCAAGTCGAATGCGCTGACGCTGCACCAGCCGCTGTACGTGACGCAGGCGGCCAACGGCTTCAAGTACATCAACGGCACGCCGGCCGACTGCGTCCACATCGCGTTGACCGGCCTGCTCGGCTACAAGCCGGACCTGGTCGTCAGCGGCATCAACAACGGCGCCAACATGGGCGACGACACCATCTACTCGGGCACCGTCGGCGCCGCGATGGAGGGCTACCTGTTCGGCGTGCCGGCCGTCGCCTTTTCCCAGGTGGAAAAGGGCTGGGCCCACCTGGATGCCGCGGCCCGCAAGGCGCGCGAGCTGGTGCAGTTCCTCGCCGAGCACCACCGCACCGACGGCGCCCACTGGCTGCTGAACGTCAACATCCCCAACGTCGCGTTCGACGAGCTCAAGCCGTTCAAGGTCTGCCGCCTGGGCCGCCGGCACGCGGCCGAGAAGGTGATCTCGCAGACCAGCCCGCACGGCGTCACCATGTACTGGATCGGCGGAGCCGGCAAGGCCAAGGACGATGCGGAAGGCACCGACTTCCACGCGTCGCTGCAAGGCCATCCGACGATCACGCCGCTGAAGGTGGACCTGACCGACCACGACACGCTGAACTACTGGGGCCAGGCCGCGGCGCGGATCGAGCGCGGGCCGTCCAGCTGATGTCGCGCCGTCCCAGCTTTCCCGCCCGCCTGGCCAACGGACCGGCGCAGCCCGCCGCGCGTGCTTCCACGCAGCCGGCGGCGCGCCCGCATGTGCCGGCCGCCGGCCATGGCATGGACTCGCAGGCCGTGCGCACGCGCATGGTGCAGAAACTCGGCGCGCAAGGCGTGTCCGATCCGCGCGTGCTTGCCGCCATGGCGGCGGTGGAGCGGCACCGCTTCGTCGACAGCGCCCTGGTGAATCAGGCCTACGAAGACACCAGCCTGCCGATCGGCCTGGGCCAGACGATTTCCAAGCCGAGCGTGGTGGCCCGCATGATCGAGCTGTTGCTGGCCGGCAGCACCGACGCCAAGGGCCGGCTGGGCCGCGTGCTGGAGGTGGGCACCGGCTGCGGCTACCAGGCCGCGGTGCTCAGTTGCGTGGCCGGCGAGGTCTACAGCATCGAGCGCTTGCGCGGCCTGCACGACAAGGCGCGCGAAAATCTGCGCCACTTCCGGCTGGCCAACGTGCACCTGCTGTTCGGCGACGGCATGGCCGGTTTCGCCAAGGGCGCGCCGTATGCAGGCATCATTGCGGCAGCCGGCGGTGCGTCCATCCCGGCCGCCTGGACCGATCAGCTGGCCGATGGTGGCCGGCTGGTGGCGCCGATGGTGACGGCCACCGGCCAGCAGGCGCTGGTGGTCATGGAAAAAAACGCAGGTCAGGTACGCCAGACCATTCTTGAGACCGTTCACTTTGTCCCCCTAAAATCGGGCATCGCATGAGGAACACGACGATGCATTTGCGCGAACGCGCCATGAAGATGACCCTGGCCCTGCTGGTGTGCGGCCTGGTGGCGGCTTGCGCCGCGCCACGCCGCTCCCCCGCCCCGGTCGAAGACCGTGGCATGGGCCGACCTGGAACCGTGCAGGCACTGCCGGCAGCGCCGGCCCTGGTGCTGCCGGGCGCGGAGAACGCCGGCAAGCCCGGCTACTACACCGTCAAGCCCGGCGACACCCTGATCCGCATCGCGCTGGAGAGCGGGCAGAACTGGCGCGACATCGCCCGCTGGAGCGAACTGCCCAATGCCAACGTGATCGAGGTGGGGCAAGTGCTGCGCGTGGTGCCGCCCGTGGCCGCGCCGGGGACCCTCGTGGCGCAGCCGCTCGCGCCGGCCGCCGGC
>NZ_JAQGLS010000188.1 GCF_028292805.1 Ramlibacter sp.
GCCGCGGCGGCGCTTGTTGCGGCCGCGTTCGGCGCTGTCGGGCTCGCGCCGCTGCTGCGGCTGGCTCAGCCCGGGCGCGCCGACGGCGCTGCCCAGCGCCTGGATGTCGCGCTCGTCCAGTTCCATCCACACGCCGCGCTTGAGCCCGCGCGGCAGCACCATGGCGCCATAGCGGATGCGGATCAGGCGGCTGACCGCATGGCCGACCACCTCGAACATGCGCCGCACCTCGCGGTTGCGGCCTTCGTTGATGGTGACGCGGTACCAGACGTTGGAGCCTTCGCCTCCGCCCTCCTCGATCGAGCCAAACGCGGCCCGGCCGTCCTCGAGCGTGACGCCGTCCAGCAGTTTCTGGCGCTCCTCGTTGTTCAGCGCGCCGAGCACGCGAACGGCGTACTCGCGCTGCAGGCCGAAGCGCGGGTGCATCAGCTTGTTGGCGAGTTCCCCGGAGTTGGTGAACAGCAGCAGGCCCTCGGTGTTCAGGTCGAGACGGCCGACCGACTGCCACTTGCCGGTGGGCAGCTTGGGCAGCTTGCGGAACACCGTCGGGCGGTTTTGCGGGTCGTCGGTGGTGACGACCTCGCCGATCGGCTTGTGGTAGGCGATCACGCGTGCCGGCGGTGGGTCGATCCGCACCTTGATCGGCTTGCCGTTGACCTTGATCTGGTCGCCGTACTGGATGCGCTGGCCGATGTGGGCCGGCTCGTTGTTGACCGAGATGCGCCCTTCCATGATGAGCTGCTCCATCTCCAGCCGCGAGCCCAGGCCCGCTTGCGCCAGCACCTTGTGCAGCTTGGGCGTTTCCGGCTGCGGCGCCAGCACGCGCTTGTCCAGCGCCACGGCTTCCGGGTCCTCGGCCTCGGCGTCGAAGCGGCCCGAGAGCACGTCCTCGAACGGGTCCGTCGCCTCGAAGGCCGGCACTTCAGGCGCCCGGGGCGGACGCTGTCTGCGCGCCGGCAGCCGTTGGCCGTCGACGTCGTCTTCATCCGCGTCGTCGCCGTCCTCGTCGCTGGCTTGCGGCCGGGCCGGGGCGGCGGCGACGGCGGCGGATTCGGCGGGTTCGGCGGGTTCGTCAGCCGGCGGCCGTGCCCCCTCCTCGCCGTTGGTGGGCGCGACCGGCGCCGGCGGCTCGGTGCCCTCGCGGCCTGCGGCGTCGTCGGGAGGCGGGGAGGCCATGGCTTCGGTGGGATCGTTCATTCTTTACGTCTCGATGGCTTGCGCCGCGCCGCCGCGGTCGCCGCTGGGGCCCGGGCCCGGCTCGGCCGCCGGCTGGGCAGCGCCGTCGCCGGAAGGGGAAGGAGTGAGGAGATCGGGCTGGCCAGCGCCGATCGCAAGGGTGGCCTGCGGCTCCAGGCTGGCGGCCAGCGCTTCGAACACGCCGGCCTGCTGGGCCGGATTTTGCAGCTCGGGCAGCTGGTCCAGCGACGCCAGCCCGAGGTCGTCGAGGAACTGGCGCGTGGTGGCGAACAGTGCCGGCCGGCCGACCGCTTCGCGGTGACCGATCACCTCGACCCAGCCGCGGTCTTCCAGCTGCTTGATGATCTGGCTGGTGATGGTGACGCCGCGGATGTCTTCCATGTCGCCACGCGTGACCGGTTGCTTGTACGCGATGATGGCCAGCGTCTCGAGCGCGGCGCGACTGTAGCGGGGCGGCTTCTCGGGATGCAGGCGATCGAGGTACTCGCGCATTTCAGGGCGGCTCTGGAACCGCCAGCCGGTGGCCACGCAGACCAGTTCGACGCCGCGCCGGGTCCATTCGTGCTGCAGCTCCGCCAGCAGCTCCTTGAGCGTGTCGGCCCCCAGTTCGTCACCGAACAGAACGCGCAGCTCCCGCACGGACAGCGGCTGCTGCGCGCAGATCAACGCGGTCTCTAGGACACGCCGGGCGTCCGCCGTATTCATGGTCTTGTCGGTGGTCCGGGAGTCTTGCCTTGCAAGAGACGCCACCTTTCAGCCGGGTGGCGCCATGGAAACCCTGGAACGGACGCGCCTGTCAGGCTGCCGCCGCGGGTTGGCTCGTGAGCCATTCGGATTCATTGTAACGCAGCCCCCAGGCGGACCACGCCTGCTGCAGGTCGGGCGGTAGCGGCGAATGGAAGGCCAGCGGCTCCCCGGTGACCGGATGCGCGAAGGCCAGCCGGAAGGCGTGCAGCGCCTGCCGCTGCAAGCCGCCGACGGGCGCGCCACCGTACAGGGCATCGCCGACGATCGGGTGGCCAAGGTGGGCCAGGTGCACGCGGATCTGGTGCGTGCGGCCGGTCTCCAGCGTGCAGCGCAAGGCGCTGCCTTCCGGCGCCTGCGCCAGCAGGTCGACCACCGTGGCCGCGGCCTTGCCGGGGTTGCGCTGCAGATCGACCACCGCCATGCGCAGGCGATTGCGCGGGTCGCGGCCGATCGGCGCCTCGACCCGGCGCCGGGCCGGGCCCTGCCAGGGCCGGTGGACCAGCGCCAGGTACTGGCGCGCCACCTCGCGCGCCGCGATCATGGCGACCAGGCGGTCCATGGCCTGGCGCGTGCGGGCCACCACCATCAGGCCGCTGGTGTCCTTGTCCAGGCGGTGCACGATGCCGGCGCGCGGCAGCGTGCGGGCCCCCGGATCACGACCGAGCAGGCCGTTGAGCAGCGTGCCGCTCCAGTTGCCGGGCGCCGGATGCACCACCAGCCCGGCCGGCTTGTTCAGCACCAGCAGGTGGGCGTCCTCGTGGACGATGTCCAGCGCCAGGTCTTCCGGCTGGAAGGCCTGGCTTTGCGGGGTGGGCCGCAATTCGACCTGGCCGGCATCGCCGGCGCGCACCTTGTGCGACGGCTTGGTGGCGGGCTGCCCGCGCAGGGCGACGGCACCCGCCTCCATCAGCTGTTGCAGGAAGCTGCGGGAGAACTCGGGCAACAGCACGGCGAGCGCGCGGTCGAGCCGCTGCCCGTGCAGCGGGGGGTCCACCGTGAAGGCGCGGATTTCCAGCTCGGGGCCGGGTTCGTCCAGCAGGTCGTGGTCGCCGGGGAGGTCCGCGGCGGAGAAGGTGGGGTCGGTCGATATAATGGCTCGGCCCTTTAGGAAGAGAGTTACGCGTGCGTCTGCCAGGCAAATTATCGATGTTCTCCGCCCTGTTGGCCGCGTTGCTGCTGGCGGGCTGTTCTTCCACCCCCGACGAGGACAAGACCGCCGGCTGGAGCCCCAACAAGCTCTACGCCGAAGCCAGGGACGAACTGAACGCGGGCGCCTACGACAAGGCGGTCCCGCTGCTGGAAAAACTCGAAGGCCGGGCCGCCGGCACGCCGCTGGCGCAGCAGGCGCAGCTGGAGCGCGCCTATGCCCACTACAAGGCCGGCGAACAGGCGCAGGCGCATGCCACGCTGGACCGCTTCATCAAGCTGCATCCGGCCAGCCCGGCGCTGGACTACGCGCTGTACCTCAAGGGCATCACCAACTTCAACGACAACCTAGGCCTGCTGTCGTTCATCTCGCGGCAGGACCTGTCCGAGCGCGACCAGAAGGCCGCCAAGGAATCGTTCGAGTCGTTTCGCGACCTGGTCGCCCGCTTCCCGGATTCGCGCTACACGCCCGACGCCCGCCTGCGCATGACGTACATCGTCAACTCGCTGGCCCAGTACGAGGTGCACGTGGCACGCTACTACTACAGCCGCGGCGCCTACGTGGCCGCCATCAACCGCGCCCAGGCCGCCCTGGCCGACTACCGCGACGTGCCGGCGCTGGAAGAAGCGCTGTTCATCCTGGTGCGCGCGTACGACGCAC
Organism: Ramlibacter sp.; assembly: GCF_028292805.1. GTDB lineage: Bacteria > Pseudomonadota > Gammaproteobacteria > Burkholderiales > Burkholderiaceae_C > Ramlibacter. The sequence continues at coordinate 3,752 of NZ_JAQGLS010000188.1, forward strand.
TGGGCATGACGCAGCTGCGCGACGACACGCGCCGGGTGATGGAGAAGAACTATCCGGGCAGCGAGTACCTCACGCGCGGCGGCAAGGGATCGAGCGACCCGTGGTGGAAGCTCTGGTAGCCCCGTAACCCCGTCGGTGTGCAGCTTTGCTGCGCACCCTCGCGTCATAGGATCTGCTCTGACGCTGTCCCCGGCGGCGCCAGGCTCTCCAGCGCAGCCTCGAACTCCGCCTCGTCCTGCAGTCTGCGCATCGGCGGCAGCGCGGCCAGCAGGCGGCGGCCGTAGCCCATGGTGGCCAGTCGGGTGTCGCACACCACCAGCAGGCCGCGGTCGGTTTCGCGCCGGATCAGGCGGCCGGCGCCCTGCTTCAACGCCACCGCCGCTTCCGGCACGAAATAGTCGTTGAACGGGCTGCGGCCCTGCTCCTGCAGCCGCTGGCCGCGCGCCTCCACCAGCGGGTCGCCCGGCGGCGGGAATGGCAGCTTGTCGATGATCACCAGCTCCAGCGCGTCGCCCGGCACGTCGATGCCTTCCCAGAACGACGCGGAAGCCACCAGCACGCAGCCCGGGCGGCCGTCGGCAGCGCCCTCGCGGAAGCGCTCGATCAGCCGCCGCTTGGGCCACTGGCCCTGCACCAGCACCTCGACCTCGCCGGTGCCGTCGAAGCGCGCCTGCAGCTGCTCGCCGATCGCGCGCAACGCGCGCAGCGTCGTGGTCAGCACCAGCGTGCGGCCGCCCAGGCGCTGCACCGCGCGCTGCACCAGCGCGGCGACCGCGCCGGTGTGGGCCGGATCATTCGGCTTGGGCAGCTGGCGCGGGACGTACAGCGCCGCCTGGGTGGAATAGTCGAACGGGCTGGCCACGCGCAAGACCTCGGCCTCGCCCAGTCCGCAAGGCTCGGTGAACCACGACAGGCGGGCGTCGTCGCCCAGTGTCGCCGAGGTGAAGATCCAGCTGCGCGGCACCGCCTCCGGGTCCGGCTCGGCGTCGGCCTTGAGCAAGCGTTCCTGCACCGCCTTGGCGATGTCCAGCGGCGACTCGATCAGCCGCAGGTGGGTGGACACGTCCAGCCAGCGCACCGAGCCGACGGCGGCGGCGCCGGCGAAGCCGCGCACGCGCTGCGCCAGGGTGGCGGCGCGCTCGTGCAGGCGCGCGAAGTCGGGGGCGATCTCGCTGACCGTCGACAGCGCGTCGAGTGCACCATCGAGCGCCTGCTCCACGGCCTCCAGCCCCTCGGCCCATGCCGACGGATCCACGCCCTGCGACGTGTCCCCGGTCCAGCGCAGTCGATTGCCGGCGCTGCTGCGCCCGACCACTAGCCGCAGGTCGCGCGCGGAGCGCTCCAGGCCGGCGGCGCATTGCTGCCAGTCCACCAGG
>NZ_JAQGLS010000192.1 GCF_028292805.1 Ramlibacter sp.
TCGGCGTCGACGACGTTGTCGTCATTGGCCGGACCGGACGATGCACCGCCGCCGGAAGCATCGCCGCCGGGCGCCGCATTGCCGGCTGCCTGCTGCGCCGCGTACATCTGCTCGCCCAGCTTCTGGCTGGCCGTCATCAGCGCGTTGGTCTTGGCTTCGATCTGCTCCTTGTCCTCGGACTTGAGCGTCTCTTCCAGGTCCTTGGCCGCCGCTTCGATCTTGCTGCGCTCGCCGGCGTCGATCTTGTCGCCGTACTCGGTCAGGCTCTTGCGCACGCTGTGCACCAGCGCCTCGCCCTGGTTGCGGGCCGTGACGAGCTCCAGCTTCTTCTTGTCCTCGGCGGCATTGACCTCGGCGTCCTTCACCATCTTCTCGATCTCGGCTTCCGACAGGCCCGAGTTCGCCTTGATGGTGATCTTGTTTTCCTTGCCGGTGCCCTTGTCCTTGGCGCCCACGTGCAGGATGCCGTTGGCGTCGATGTCGAAGCTGACCTCGATCTGCGGCAGGCCGCGCGGCGACGGCGGGATGCCTTCCAGGTTGAACTCGCCCAGCAGCTTGTTGCCGGTGGCGATCTCGCGCTCGCCCTGGAACACCTTGATCGTGACTGCCGGCTGGTTGTCGTCGGCGGTCGAGAAGGTCTGCGCGAACTTGGTCGGGATCGTGGTGTTCTTCTTGATCATCTTGGTCATCACGCCGCCCAGGGTCTCGATGCCCAGCGACAGCGGGGTGACGTCCAGCAGCAGCACGTCCTTGCGCTCGCCCGAGAGCACCTGGCCCTGGATGGCGGCGCCGACGGCCACGGCCTCGTCGGGGTTCACGTCCTTGCGCGGCTCCCTGCCGAAGAACTCCTTGACCTTCTCCTGCACCTTGGGCATGCGGGACATGCCGCCCACCAGGATCACGTCCTGGATGTCGCTGACCGACACGCCGGCGTCCTTGATGGCGATCTTGCATGGCTCGATGGTGCGGGCGATCAACTCGTCCACCAGCGACTCGAGCTTGGCCCGCGACAGCTTGATGTTCAGGTGCTTGGGGCCCGAGGCGTCGGCCGTGACGTACGGCAGGTTGATGTCGGTCTGCGTGCTGTTGGACAGCTCGATCTTGGCCTTCTCGGCGGCTTCCTTCAGACGCTGCAGCGCCAGCACGTCCTTGCCCAGGTCGACGCCCTGTTCCTTCTTGAACTCGGCGATGATGTAGTCGATGATGCGCTGGTCGAAGTCTTCGCCGCCCAGGAAGGTGTCGCCGTTGGTGGACAGCACCTCGAACTGCTTTTCGCCGTCGACGTCAGCGATCTCGATGATCGAGATGTCGAAGGTGCCGCCGCCCAGGTCGTACACGGCGATCTTGCGGTCGCCCTTGGCGTGCTTGTCCAGGCCGAAGGCCAGCGCCGCGGCGGTGGGCTCGTTGATGATCCGCTTCACGTCCAGCCCGGCGATCCGGCCGGCGTCCTTGGTGGCCTGGCGCTGGGCGTCGTTGAAGTACGCTGGCACCGTGATCACGGCTTCGGTGACGGTCTCGCCCAGGTAGTCCTCGGCGGTCTTCTTCATCTTGCGCAGGATGTCGGCGGAGACCTGCTGCGCCGACACCTTCTTGCCGCGCACTTCGATCCAGGCGTCGCCGTTGTCGGCGGCCACGATCGAGTAGGGCATCAGGTCGATGTCCTTTTGCACTTCCTTCTCGGCGAACTTGCGCCCGATCAGGCGCTTGACCGCGTACAGCGTGTTGCGCGGGTTGGTCACGGCCTGGCGCTTGGCCGAGGCCCCCACGAGGATCTCGCCGTCTTCCTGGTAGGCCACGATCGAGGGGGTGGTGCGGGCACCTTCCGAGTTCTCGATGACCTTGACGTTGTTGCCTTCCATGATCGCCACGCACGAGTTGGTGGTGCCGAGGTCGATGCCGATGATCTTCGCCATGTGTTTCTCCTAATCTCTTCCCCGGCAACGGCCGGTGCGCGTATTCAGTTGCGTTCTACTTGTGGATAACCGTTACGGATTCAAGGCTTGGCTGCCGCGACGGTCACCAGGGCCGGGCGCAGCACCCGCTCGGCGATCACGTAGCCCTTTTGCAGCACGCCCACGACGGTGTTCGGCTCCTGTTCGGCCGGCACCACCGAGATGGCCTGGTGGACCATGGGGTCGAACTTCGCGCCGGCGGCGGGGTTGACTTCGATCACCTTGTTGCGCTCGAGCGCCTGCTTGAGCTGGCGCAGCGTCGCCGCGGCGCCTTCGCGGATCACCTCCGGGCTGGCGTCCAGGTGGGCCAGGCTGGCTTCCAGGCTGTCGCAGACCGGCAGCAGGCTGTCGGCGAAGCCTTCCAGCGCGAACTTGCGGGCCTTGGCGATCTCCTCCTCGGCCCGGCGGCGGGTGTTCTGCATGTCGGCCTGGGCCCGCAGGAACTGGTCGACCAGCTCCTGGTTCTTGGCCTGCAGGGCGGCGATCTGTTCGCCCAGATCGGCGCCGATGACGCCGGCAGGGGCCTGCGGGACGGATGCCGCGGGCTGGTCGTTCTGGTGGTCGGTGTTGACGTTGTCGGACATGGCGGGCAGGTCGTGCGTTCTGATGGGACGGGCTGCAACTTGGGGCAGCCCGGCGCTTTTCAAGCGCGGAGATGCCGGCCGCGACGGAAAGTTCCGCGGCCGGACGACAAGGCCGGGGGTTGGACGCTCAGCGCGTCTCGAGCAGTTCGACGTCGAACTTCAAGGTGGCGTTCGGCGGGATCACGCCGCCGGCGCCGCGGGCGCCGTAACCCAGCTCGGGCGGGATCACCAGGGTGCGCTTGCCGCCCACCTTCATGCCGGCCACGCCTTCGTCCCAGCCCTTGATCACCATGCCGGCGCCCAGCGAGAACCCGAACGGGTCCTTGCGGTCGCGGCTGGAGTCGAACTTGGCGCCCTGGACGCCGTTCTGGAACAGCCAGCCGGTGTAGTGCACGCGCACGTCCTGGCCGGCCTTGGCTTCCGGGCCGCCGCCCACGAGTTCGTCTTCGTACTGGAGGCCGCTGGGGGTGGTGATCATGTTGTTCTTTCAGGAGTTTCAGGTCAGGCCGCGGCGGCCCAGGTCGCGCATCAGGGCGCCGGCGCCGTAGCGCCAGGGCGGGATGCGGTCGCAGGTCTCGACGCGGTTGACGAGTGTACCCAGCACCGGGGTGGAAATGGCCACCAGGTCGCCGGCCATGTGCGTGAACCCCTGGCCCGGGCCGTGCCGGTCCTGGGTCGGGGCGAACATGGTCCCCAAAAAGAGCATGAAGCCGTCGGGGTACTGATGATTCGGGCCGATGGCCTGCCCGACCAGGTCGAGCGGGTCGCGGCTGATCTTCGAGAGGCTGCTGGCGCCGCGCAGGTCGAAGCCGTCCGGGCCGGCCACGCGCATGTCCAGCTCGCAGCGGCGGACCGCGTCCATGCCGAAGCCGGTGTCGAACAGGCGGATGAACGGGCCGATGGCGCAGCTGGCGTTGTTGTCCTTGGCCTTGCCCAGCAGCAGCGCGCTGCGACCTTCGAAGTCGCGCAGGTTGACGTCGTTGCCCAACGCGGCGCCCACCGACTCGCCGCGGCTGTTGACCGCCAGCACGATTTCGGGCTCGGGGTTGTTCCAGGCGCTGCCGGGGTGGATGCCCACCTGGGCGCCGGTGCCCACGGCGCTCATCGGCTGGCTTTTGGTGAAGATCTCGGCGTCGGGGCCGATGCCGACCTCCAGGTACTGGGACCACAGGCCGCGCTCGAGCAGCACCTCCTTGAGCCTGGCCGCTTGCGGCGAGCCGGGCCGGATGGCGGCGAGGTCGTCGCCGATGACGGCCACCACGGCGCGGCGCGCGGACTCGGCGCGGGTCGGGTCGCCGCGCGCCTGCTCCTCGATCACCCGTTCGAGCATCGAGGCCACGAAGGTGACGCCGGCTGCCTTGATGGCCTGCAGGTCGCACGGCGCCAGCAGCCAGGGCAGCGTCGTGTCGCGGCGGTCGTGCGCGCTGTTGGCGATCACTTCCCGCAGCCCGGCCACGCGTTCGCCGCGCTGAGCCCGCACGGCGGCAGCGACGTCGGGCAGCTCCAGCAGCGCGCTGCAAGTCGGCGCCAGCCGCGACAGGTCGATCAATGATTCACCGTCCACGCGCACCAGCACCGCGCCCTGGCCTTCGATCCAGGCCCGACCGACCAGCGCGGCTTGCTGCGCATCGGCGGGCAGCGTCGCCTTCAGGAACGAGTCCATCACGGCTGTTTCTTTCTGGCTTGACTGGCGGTCCAGCGGGCGGCGAACGGCTGCAGGTCGCCCAGGCGCTTGAGCAGATCCACGCCGCTGGCGGTGACACTATAGCCGTCGCCGTTGTGCTGCATCAGGCCGGCTTCGCGCATTTCCTTGATCCGCGTGTTGAGCGTGTTGGGGGTGATGCCGCCCACGCTGTCCTGCAGCAGCCGGAAGGTCTGCGGATGGCCGTCGCGCAGCGCCCACAGCACCCGCATCGCATAGCGCGCCTCCAGCAGCGCCAGCAGCTGGTGGATGGCGGCATTCTCCTTGGAACTCATTCGCGGGTCTCCTGCGGGCAGGGGCAGTGTACGCAACATCTGCTACACAAACAATAGCAAGAGGCGCGTCCTTTCCGCGCAGGCGGGAATCCGGTGCGCCCGCACGCGACGTCTTGCGAATGCGCTCGATCCCCGCCGCTGCCGGGGGTGACGGATTCAACCCGGCTCGTACACCTTCTTGAGCAGCCGCATCAGCGTCTTCAGCTCGGACGCGCTCAGCCGGCCGGCCACTTCGGCCTCCAGCGCCGCCGCCACCTTCTCGGCGTTGCGCGCCAGCTTCCCGCCGCCCGGCGTCAGGTGCAGCCCCATCGCGCGGCCGTCGTGCGGATGCGGCTGGCGCACGATGAGTCCGCGCTTTTCCAGCGCGTTGACCATGCCCACCAGGTTGGGCGGCAGGATGCCCAGCGTGGTGCACAGCTGGCGCGAGGTGATGCCCGGGTTGTGGGCCACCAGCGACAGCACCGAAAAGTCCACCGGCTTGAGCTGGAACGGCGCCATGCGCTGCAGGAAGACTTCGATCACCGCCAGCGCGGCGCGGCGCGCGTTGTATCCCAGCAGGCTTTCCAGGAAGGTGGTGTCGACCTCCCCGGTCGGCGCCAGCTGGCTGGGGCGCGGCGTGCTGGGGGGCTGGCGTGGCAGGCGAATGTGGGCCATGCGGTTCAGGCGGGCGCGGTGGAGGAATGGCCCGGCGCCGCGCACTGGGCGCGCAGGATCTGCAGGCGCATCTCGAATTCCGGTAGCACCCGCAACCGGGCGGCACCAGCGGGCCGGCTCCAGCGCGGGGCGTCGGCGCCGGGCGTCGCCTCCACCAGGCGCCAGGCCCAGCCAAACAGCGCCAGGCCGACAGCGCGCAAGTAGTCGTCGGCCGCCGCGTACGCCAGCACCGGGTCGCCGGCGCTCGCGGCGACCAGCTGCGCCGTCACCGCGCGCAGGGCGTCGAAGCGGCGCAGCACCTGCGCGTCGGCTGGCGTGGCGCCGGGCAGTTCGCCGGCCAGCCGATCCAGCAGCGCGCCCACTGCGGCGCCGCCGTCGGGCAGCACCTTGCGCACCAGCAGGTCGATCGCCTGGATCTCGTTGGTGCCCTCGTAGATCATCGCGATCCGGGAATCGCGCACGATCTGCTCGATGCCCCACTCCTTGACGTAGCCGTGGCCGCCGAACACCTGCAGGCAGCGGCTGGCGCCGTGGAAGCCGGCGTCGGTGGCGACCGCCTTGAGCACCGGCGTGACCAGGCTGCACCATTGCTGCGCTGCCTGGCGGCGCTCGGCGTCGGAATGGTGCCGCGCCAGGTCCAGCTCGATGCCGGTGCGGTAGGCCAGCACCCGCAGCCCGTCGATCCAGGCCCGCTCGGTGTCCAGGATGCGGCCCACCGCCGGATGGCGGATGATCGGATCGGCCGCGCCGTCACCGCGCAGCGGGCCCGGGGCGCGCATCTGGGTGCGCTCCTGCGCATAGGCGTGCGCCAGTTGCCAGGCAGCTTCCAGCAGGCCGATGCCTTGCAGGCCCACGTGCAGCCGGGCCGCATTCATCATCACGAACATCGCGGCCAGCCCGCGGCCGGCTTCGCCCACGCGCCAGCCGGTGGCGCGGTCGAAGCGCAGCACGCAGGTCGGGCTGCCGTGCAGGCCCATCTTCTCCTCGATGCGCTCGCACACGACGGCGTTGCGCGCGCCGTCCGCCAGCACCTTGGGCGCCAGGAACAACGACAACCCCTTGGGCCCGGGCGGCGCGCCGGGTTCCCGCGCCAGCACCAGGTGGACGATGTTGTCGGTCAGGTCGTGCGCGCCGCCGGAGATGAAGATCTTGGTGCCGGCGATGCGGTGGCTGCCGTCGGCCTGCGGCACGGCCTGCGTGCGGACCAGGCCAAGGTCGCTGCCCGCATGCGCCTCGGTCAGGCACATCGTGGCCAGCCACTCGCCGCTGGCGACCTTGGCCAGGTAGCGCGCCTTCAATTCCTCGCTGCCGTGGTGCTTGAGGCATTCGTAGGCCCCGTGCAGCAGCCCCGGCGCCATGGTCCAGCCGTGGTTGGCCCCGCTGAGCATTTCGTACAGCACGCCTTCCAGCACCCAGGGCAGGCCTTGCCCGCCGTCCTCAGGCGCGCAGGCCAGCGCCGGCCAGCCGGCCTGCCAGAACGCGCGGTAGGCGCTGGCGAAGCCGGGCGGCGTGACGACGTTGCCATCCACCAGCCGGCAGCCGGGCGTGTCGCCCACCGCCTGCAGCGGCGCCACCGCCAGTTCCACGAACTTGCCCGCTTCCTCCAGCACCTGCACGATCAGTCCGGCGTCGGCCTCGGCGAAGGCCGGCGCGGCCTGCAATGCGTCTGGTGCCCGCAGCACCTGCAGCAGCAGAAAGCGGATGTCGTCGACCGGCGCTCGGTAGGCAGCCATGCTTTTCAAGAGGCCGCGGTGCCGCGCGCCGCGCCCAGGTAGGTTTCGATCACCCGGGCATCGCCGGCCAGGTCCCGTGCCGGGCCGTGCAGGCCGATTTCGCCGGTCTCCAGCACGTAGCCGTAGTCGGCCACTTCCAGCGCGGCCCGGGCGTTCTGCTCCACCAGCAGGATGCTGACGCCGGCCGTGCGCAGCATGTCGATGGTGCGGAAGATGTCGCGCACCACCAGCGGCGCCAGGCCCAGGCTGGGCTCGTCCAGCATCAGCAGCTTGGGCCGCGACATCAGCGCCCGGCCCACCGCCAGCATCTGGCGTTCGCCGCCAGACAAGGTGCCGGCCAGCTGCGTGCGGCGCTCCTTCAGGCGCGGAAACAGCGCGTAGACGCGCTCCAGCTCGCCCTTCCAGTTGGGCACGCGCAGCTTCATCGCGCGGTAGCCCCCCAGCACCAGGTTGTCTTCCACCGGCATGGTGCCGAACAGCTCGCGCTTTTCCGGCACCAGCGCCAGGCCCAGCATCACGCGCTCCTCGAGTTCGAGGCCGGCCAGGTCGACGCCGTCGAAGCGCACGACGCCGCGGCACGGCAGCAGACCCATCAGCGCGTTCAAGGTGGTGGACTTGCCGGCGCCGTTGGGACCGATCACCGTCACCACCTGGCCGCGCGGCAGCTGGAAATTCAGTCCGGTGAGGACCTCGGCGCGGCCGTAGCCGGCGTGCAGATCGCTCACTTCGAGCAGGTTGTCGGCCATTGGAAGCTGTGAGTGGATTGATCGTGCCCGGGTGAGGCCGCGGCTGAGTGTTGGATGAGGGAAGCCGTCACTTGGCGGCCTCACGCGGGTGCGAGCAATTCATTCGCAGCTTTCTAGTGTTCCGTTCCGAGGTAGGCGGCGCGCACCGCGGGGCTGGCCTGCACTTCGGCCGGCGTGCCCTCCATCAGGCGGGTGCCGAATTCCATCACCACGATGCGGTCGGTCAGGCCCATCACGAAGTCCATGTCGTGTTCCACCAGCAGCAGGCTCATGCCTTCGCCCTTGAGCAGGCGCAGGACCTTGCCCAGCGCCTGCTTTTCCTTGTGGCGCAGGCCGGCCGCCGGCTCGTCCAGCAGCAGCAGCGCCGGGTCGGTGCACAGCGCGCGCGCGATCTCCATCAGCCGCTGCGGCCCGAGGGCCAGGTTGCCGGCCATCTCGTGCATGCGGTCGGCCATGCCGATGCGCGCCAGCTGGCGCTCGGCTTCGGCGAACAGGCCGCGCTCCTCGGCCCGGTCCAGCCGCAGCATGGCCTTGACCGTGCCGCTGCTGCCACGCAGGTAGCCGCCCAGCGCCACGTTTTCCAGCACCGTCATCTCGGGGATCATCTTGACGTGCTGGAAGGTGCGCGAGATGCCGCGCCGGGCGATGGCCCGCGACGGCATGCCGGTGATGTCTTCGCCGCGATAGCGCACCTGGCCGGAGGTCAGCCCCAGCACGCCGGTGATCAGGTTGAAGGTGGTCGACTTGCCGGCGCCGTTCGGGCCGATCAGGCCGACAATCTCGCCGGCGCGCAGCTCGAAGCTCACATCGTTGACCGCCACCAGCCCGCCGAACTCCTTGCGCACCGCCTGCACCTGCAGCAGCAGCTCGCCGGCGGCCGGCTTGTCGCGCGCGGGCAGCGGCGGCGCGCCTTCCCAGTCGCGCACCCGGTCGGCGCGCGGGATCCAGCGGGCCACGAAGCTCCACAGGCCCTCGGGCGCGTACTTGAGAACGACCACCAGGATCACGCCGAAGACGATGGTCTCGAAGCTGCCGCTGGTGCCGATCAGCCGCGGCAGCAGCACCTGCAGCTGGTCTTCCAGCAGCTTGACCACGCCGGCGCCCAGGAAGGCGCCCCACACGTGGCCGACCCCGCCCAGCACCACCATGAACAGGTACTCGATGCCCTTGGCGATCGAGAACGGGCTGGGGCTGACGGTGCGCTGGAAGAAGGCGAACAGCCAGCCGGAGATGGCGGCCAGGATGGCGGCGATCACGAACACCGTCAGCTTGGCGCGGAAGGTGGAGATGCCCATCGCCTCGGCCATGGTCGCGCCGTTCTTGAGCGAGCGGATGGCGCGGCCGGGGCGCGAATCCAGCAGGTGCACGCAGGCCAGCGCCGCCAGCAAGGCAAACAACCAGATCAGCACGTGCAGGCCGCGCCCGGTGCCCAGGTCGTGGCCCAGGATCTTGAGCGTCGGGATGCCCAGGATGCCGTCGTACTTGCCCAGCCACTCCATGTTGGCCATGGTGTAGTTCAGCGCCAGGCCCCAGGCGATGGTGGCCAGCGGCAGGTAGTGGCCGGACATGCGCAGCGTGATGGCGCCCAGCACGATGGCGGCGCCGGCGGCCAGGCCGATGCCCAGCAACAGCGCCAGCCAGGGCGAGGCGGACAGCTTGACCGCCAGGAAGGCGGCGGTGTAGGCGCCGACGCCGACGAAGGCGGCCTGGCCGAACGACGTGAGGCCGGCCACGCCGGTCAGCAACACCAGGCCGAGCGAGACCAGCGCATACAGGCCGATGTAGTTGCTCTGGGTGATCCAGAAGTCGGGCACCGGCAGCGCCGGCAGGGCCAGCATCAGCAGCGCGAAGGCGGGAAAGGCCAGTTTTCTGATGGTGTTCATTTCGACGGCGCACCTTGCAGTGGCCTGCGGGAGCTCGTTGTCTGTTCCAGCGGACAGCGCGGAACCGGCTTTGCCGGGCCGCTGGTATCGCCCGCCTGAGGGGGCGGCGGCCGTCGGCCGCTGCGAAGGGGAGTCGTCATTTCAGTGCTCCTCGCCGTGCGGATCGCGCAGCGACCGCCACAAGAGCACCGGCAGGATCGACGAGAACACGATCACTTCCTTGAACGAGCTGGCCCAGAACGAGCTGAAGCTTTCCAGCAGGCCGACCGCCAGCGCGCCGACCAGCGCCAGCGGGTAGCTGGCCAGTCCGGCGAAGACGGCGGCGACGAAACCTTTCAGGCCGATGATGAAGCCGCTGTCGTAGAAGATGGTGGTGGTCGGGCCGATCAGCAGGCCCGACAGCGCGCCGATGAAGGCCGCCATGGTGAAGGCCAGGCGGCCGGCGCTGTTGGAGGAAATTCCCATCAGCCGGGCGCCGACACGGTTGACGGCGGTGGCGCGCAGGGCCTTGCCGGCCAGCGTGCGCTCGAAGAACAGGTACAGAAGCACGATCAGCGCCAGCGAGACGCCGAAGATGATGACGGTCTGGCCGGTCAGCGTGAGGCCCCCGCTGGAAAAACGCGCGTCCCAGAAGCTGGGGTTGCGAAAGCCTTCGGCGCCGAAAAAGAACAGGCCCAGGCCGACCAGGGCGAAGTGGACGCCGACGGAGACGATCAGCAGCACCAGCACAGAAGCGTCGGCCAGCGACTCGTAAGCCAGCCGGTAGATCAGGTTGCCGAACGGGGTGACCAGCGCCAGCGTCAGCAGCGCCTGGAGCACCAGCGGGAAGCCTTTGGGCGCGGCCCAGATGGCGACGGCGGAAACCAGCACCGGCACGGCCAGCGTGCGCAGCACCTGCAGGCCGATGCGCGCGGCGGGCTGGCGGCGGCGCAGGCCGGTGAAAACGTCGGACACGGCGGCCGCGCCGGCCAGCACCAGCAGGAACCAGACGGTGCCCGGAACCTTGCCGGTCTGCAGCAAGGCGAGGGTGAGGGCGCCGAACGCGACGAATTCACCCTGCGGGATGAAGATCACGCGGGTGACGGCGAACAGCAGGACGGTGGCGAGGGCCAGCAGGGCGTAGACAGCGCCGTTGGTCAGGCCGTCGAGCGCCAGGATGCTGGCGATGGAGAGGTCCATGGGTTTTTTTCTTGCTCCCTCCCCCTTTGGGGGAAGGAGGAAGGCGCTGTGCTTATTTCTCGACGACGAACTTGCCGCCGGCGACCTTCAGCATCACACCCGTTTCGTTGGTGTAGCCCCAATGGTCGTCCTTGGTCCAGTTCATCACGCCGTGGGCGAAGACCGTGCGGCCCATCGTCTCGAAGGCTTCACGCAGGCCGGCGCGAAATTCCGGCGTGCCCGGCTTGCCCTTCTTCAGCGCGATCGGCACTGCCTTTTCCAGCGCGATCGCGGCGTCGTAGCTGTGGCCGGCGAACTGGTTGGGCGCGCCGAAGGCCTTGTCGTACCTGGAGTAGAAGTCCATCGCGACCTTCTTGGACGGATGGTTGTCGGGCAACTGCTCGCCGACCATCGCCGGGCCGGACACCACGAAGGTGCCTTCCACCCTGGTCCCGCCGATGCGCATCAGGTCCTGGGTGGCGGCGGCGTGGGTCTGGTAGATCTTGCCCTTGTAGCCGCGGTCCGCCAGCGCCAGCTGCGGCATCGCCGCGCCGGAGCCGGAAGCAACCACCAGGATCGCGTCGGGGTTGGCGGAGGTGATCTTCAGGGCCTGCGGCGTCACGCTGGTGTCGGTGCGGGCGAAGCGCTCGCTGGCCACGATCTTCATGCCGGCTTTCTCGGCCAGCGGCGCCAGCGCCTTGAGCCACAGCTCACCATACGCGTCGGTGTAGCCGAGGAAGCCGATGGTCTTGATGCCCTGCTTCTTCATGTGCTCCACCACGGCGTGGGCCATGACTTCGTTGCCCTGCGGCAGGCGGAACAGCCACGGGCTGTCGCCGCCGACGGGCGAGGCGGCCAGCTGCACCGTCCTGGCTTCGGTGGCCACCGGCGTCATGGCGCCGGCCACGGGCGTCAGGCAGGAGCCGATGATCAGGTCGACCTTGTCTTGGGTGACGAAGCGGCGCGCGTTGCTCACGCCCTTGCCCGGATCCGAGGCGTCATCCAGGACGATCAGGTTGACCTTCTCGCCGCCGATTTCCTTGGGGAACAGCTTGAACTGGTTCTGCATCGGGATGCCCAGGCCGGAGCCGGGGCCGGTCAGCGACAGGCTGACGCCGATGTTGATGTCGGCCAGCGCGGCGCCGGCCGCGGCCAGAGCCACAGCGGCCGTGATGAGGGTGCGTGCGAGTTTCATCTTCTTGTCTCCAGGGGGTGAAAGGAAAAACCGGATCAGCGCGGCGCCATGCGCAACGCGCCGTCGAGGCGGATCACCTCGCCGTTCAGGTGGGTGTTGGTCACGACGTGGCAGGCCAGCTGCGCGAATTCTTCTGGCTTGCCCAGGCGCGACGGGAAGGGAATCGAGGCGGCCAGCGATTGCTGCAGCGCCTGGGGCAGCTGCTTCATCAGCGGCGTGGCGAACAGCCCGGGCGCGATGGTGCAGACGCGAATGCCATGCCGGGCCAGGTCGCGCGCCATCGGCAAGGTCATGCCCACCAGGCCGGCCTTGGAGGCGCTGTAGGCCTGCTGCCCCACCTGGCCGTCGAAGGCGGCGACCGAGGCGGTCAGCAGCATCACGCCGCGCTCGTTGTCCTCCAGCGGCTCCAGCCGGGCGCAGGCGGCGGCGAACAGCCGGCTGGCGTTGTAGGTGCCGATCAGGTTGATGTTGACCACGCGGGCGAAGTCTTCCAGCGGCGCGGCGTTGCCGTCCTTTTGCACCATGCGCTTGGCCGAGCCGATGCCGGCGATGTTCATCAGGATGCGTGCCGGCCCGTGGGCGGCGGCGGCCTGCGCCAGCGCGGCTTCGACGCTGGCGGTGTCGGTGATGTCGCACTTGCAGGCCACGGCGCAGCCGTCGCCATATTGCGCGTTGATCTCGGCTGCGACCTTTTGCGCCAGCTCCAGGTTGACGTCCAGAACCGCGACCTTGGCGCCCAGGCGGGCCAGCTCGCGCGCCGTCGCTTCACCGAGCCCCGAGGCGCCGCCGGTGACCAGCGCGGCCATTGCTTCGATCTTCATGCGCGCGCCCTCGTGGGCCGCAGTGTGAACGGCAGGCGGTCTTCGTGGAAGTCCTGCACCATGGCCTCGCGGTGCTTGAGCACGGCGCGCTGGTTGATCGAGCCCTTGTCGGTGACCTCGCCCTTGTCGATCGACGGCGCCTCGTGCATCAGGTGCAGGCGGGCGACGCGGTTGGCGCTGCCTGTGCCCTGCGCGGCCAGTTCATCGAGCACCTGCTGCAGGTGGGCCTGCACCGGGGCACTCTCGACCACCTGCTGCAGCGAGGCGCTGTCCGGCAGGCCGGCCAGCTTGCGGATGCCGGGCGCGGGAAACACCAGGGCGCCGACTTCCTTGCGGTTGATGCCGGTCAGCACCGCGTCCTGGATCCAGGGCGCGCCGGCGGCGATGATCTTGGCGCGCAGCGGGCCGACGCTGACGAAGGTGCCGGTGGCCAGCTTGAAGTCTTCGGCGATGCGGCCGTCGAACTTCAGTCCCTTGTGCGGGTCGCTGTCGTCGATCCAGAGGACGGCGTCGCCGGTGCAGAAGAAGCCTTCCTCGTCGAAGGCTTCGGCCGTGGATTCCGGGCTGCGCCAGTAGCCGGGCGTGACGTTCGGGCCCTTGTAGCGGACCTCGGTCTTGCCGTCGACCGGCACCAGCTTGAGCTCCATGCCCGGGCAGGGCAGGCCCAGGTAGCCCGACTTGACGTCGGGGCTGGTCACGAAGATGGCGAAGGGCGACGACTCGGTCATGCCCAGGCCGGTGCCCATCACGATGCGCTCGCCGATCTCCGCTTCCTGCGCCTCGGCCAGCAAGTCCCAGATCGGCTGGGCCAGCGCGGCGCCGGAATAGAAGAACATGCGCACCCGCGACAGCAGGTTCCGGCGCAGCACCGGGTCGGCCTTCATCGCGTGGGCGATGGCTTCGAAGCCGGTCGGCACGTTGAAGTAGACGGTGGGGGCGATCTCGCGCAGGTTGCGCAGCGTCTCGCCCATCAGCGCCGGTGTCGGCTTGCCGTCGTCGATGTAGAGCGTGCCGCCGTTGTAGATCACCAGGCCGACGTTGTGGTTGCCGCCGAAGGTGTGGTTCCATGGCAGCCAGTCGACCAGCACCGGCGGCTCCTCGGCCAGCACCGGCATCGACTGCCGCATCTGCTGCTGGTTGGCGCACCACATTCCGTGCGTGTTGACCACCGCCTTGGGCAGCTTGGTCGAGCCCGAGGTGAACAGAAACTTGGTGATGGTGTCGGGGCCGGTCTTCGCCATGGCGGCTTCGACGGCGGGTGTGGGCCGTGTCTTGAGCAGGTCGTCCCAGGCCGTCGTCTTGCGGCCCGGGATGGGGCCGCCGACGGCGACCACTTCGACGTCCGTCGGCACGGTGGCGAGCACGGCCTTGCCGTAGCGCTCGACGTCGGGCACGAACACCAGCCCGGGCGTCATCGTCTGCAGCACGTGGCGCAGCTTGTCGTAGTCCACGCTGACGGTGGCGTAGGGCGGCGACACCGGGCAATAAGGAACGCCGACCATCAGGCAGCCGATGGCCAGCATCGCGTGCTCCAGGCCGTTCTCGCACAGGATGGCCACCGGGCGTTCGGGACCCAGCCCGCGGTCCAGCAGCGCCTGGCCAACCGCGCGGCCGGCTTCCATGGCCTGGCGGTAGCTGATGTGCTGCCAGTCGCCGGTGCTGCCGTCGGCCAGCCTTTCGCGCCGGGCCATGAAGCTGCGCTCGGGCGTGGTTTCCACCCAGTGCAGGAAGCGGTCAGTGATCCGCCTTGCATACGGCTCCAGCGGCTGCTCGGCGCGCAGGTAGCGCACGCCCCCGGCGCCGTCGCGCAGCACCGCGCGGGTGACGCCGAAGCGCAAGGGGCGGTAGCGCACGCCCGGGTCGGTGGCTGTGTTGCTCATGCTTGCCTATCCCTTGCTGACCTTGCCGGCTCGGCCTTCGAGGAAGTCGCGCACGCGCTGCTTGGCCTCGGGCGCGCTCTGGGCGATGGCGGCCATCAGCGCCTCGGTCAGGAAACCCTGGTCCGCCGGCTGCTCGGCGATGCGGGGCAGGGCGTGCATCAGCGCGTAGTTGGTCAGCGGCGCATTCTGCGCCACGCGCCTGGCCAGCTCCAGCGCCTTGGTGAAGGCCTGGCCGGCGGGCACCAGGTACTGTGCCATGCCGATCTTCTCGCCGTCTTCGGCGTTGTAGACGCGGCCGGTCAGCATCATGTCGGCCATGCGGGCCGCGCCGATCAGCCGCGGGATGCGCACCGCGCCGCCGCCGCCCACGAAGATGCCGCGCGAGCCTTCCGGCAGCGCGTAGAAGGTGGTTTCGTCGGCCACGCGGATGTGGCAGGCCGAGGCCAGCTCCAGCCCGCCGCCGACCACCGCGCCATGCAGCGCGGCGATGACGGGAACCGGGCCGTACTGCACCTGCTCCAGCGCCGTGTGCCACATGCGGGAGTGGTGCAGGCCGGCGCCGGCGTCGCGCTCCTTGATCTCGGACAGGTCGAGTCCGGCGCAGAAGTGGTCGCCCGCGCCGTCGATCACGGCGGCGCGCACGGTGGCCGGCAGCGACTGGAAGGTGTCGCGGATGGAAAGCACCAGCGCATCGTTCAAGGCGTTGCGCTTGGCGGCGCGGTTCAGGCGGATGATGGCGACTTCGCCGTCGATCTCGAGTTGGATGTCTTGGGTGCTCATGGGAATTTGCGGTGTGACGGTATTGTTTGTTATAAACAATAACCAATTCAAGACCCGTGGCCTAGGACTTACCCTAGGTCGCCTAGCCGACGGAGACAAGCCTTGGACCACGCCAACCTGATCGCGATCGACGTGCACACCCACGCCGAAGTCAGCTGCTGGAACCCGTTCGACAACTACTGCGAGGAATACGACCGCGCCGCCGACAAGTACTTCCGCTCCAGCCGCCGCCCCACCATTCCCGAAACCATCGCCTACTACCGCGAACGCAAGATCGGGCTGGTGATGTTCACCGTGGACAGCGAGTCCAAGCTGGGCCGCCGCCGCATCCCCAACGAGGAGATCGCCCAGGCCGCGCGCGAGAACAGCGACATGATGATGTGCTTTGCCAGCATCGACCCGCACAAGGGAAAGATGGGCGCGCGCGAGGCCGAGCGGCTGATCAGGGAAGAAGGCGTCAAGGGCTTCAAGTTCCATCCGACGGTGCAGGGCTACCACCCGTACGACAAGATGGCCTGGCCGATCTACGAGGTGATCAACGCGCACAAGATGCCGGCGATCTTCCACACCGGCCACAGCGGCATCGGCTCGGGCATGCGCTGCGGCGGCGGGCTGCGGCTGGAGTACAGCAACCCGATGCACCTGGACGACGTGGCGATCGACTTCCCCGACATGCAGATCGTGATGGCGCACCCCAGCTTTCCCTGGCAGGACGAGGCGCTGTCGGTGGCCACCCACAAGCCCAACGTCTGGATCGACCTGTCGGGCTGGAGCCCGAAGTACTTTCCCAAGCAACTGGTGCAGTACGCCAACACGCTGCTCAAGGACCGCATCCTGTTCGGCAGCGATTTCCCGCTGATCACGCCGGAGCGCTGGATGAAGGACTTCGAGGAGGCCGGTTTCAAGCCCGAGGTGATGCCCGGCATCCTCAAGGGCAATGCCGTGCGGCTGCTCGGGCTGGACCAGCCGGCAGTCGCCAGTCCCCCCATCGCGGCATGAGCGCCGCCGCCTTCATCGGCGGCCTTGCCGACATCGAAGCGCTGGAGCGCACGCCGTATGACCAGGCGATCCCCGGGCGCAGCACCTACGCCCTGATCGCCGGCGCGGCGGCGCGCTTTCCAGGCCGCAAGGCCTTCGTTTACCTGCCGGACGGCGAGCTGAGGACGGCGCCGCGGCCGGTGACCTACGCCGAGTTGCTGGCCAACGTGAACCGCGCCGCCAACCTGTTTCGCGACCTGGGCGTGGGATCCGACGACGCCGTCGCCATTTTGGGGCCCAACATCCCTGCCACGCACTACGCGCTGTGGGGCGCGCAGGTTGCGGGCCGCGCCTGCCCGATCAACTTCATGCTGCAGTCTGACCACATCGCCTCGCTGCTGGAGGCGAGCGGCGCCAGGGTGGTGGTGGCGCTGGGGCCGAACGCCGAACTCGACGTCTGGGCTACGCTGCAGAGGGTGCCCGGTATCGAGGCGCGGCGGGTGCTGCGCATCGATGCCACTGCGGCTCCTGCGGCAGGCTCCTTCGAGGCCTTGCTGCAGGCCGAGCCGGCCACGCTCACCTTCGATCCGCAACTGACGCCGGACCGCATCGCCGCGCTGTTCCACACCGGCGGCACCACCGGCGCGCCCAAGCTGGTGCAGCACACGCACGGCAACGAGGCGCACACCTCGTGGTTCGCGCACCGCTTCTACGGCTTCGACGAGCACACGGTGGAGATCAACGGCTTTCCGCTGTTTCACGTGGCCGGCGCCTTCGTCTACGGGCTGGCGGTGCTGGCGATCGGCGGCTGCCAGGTGCTGCCGACCGTCACCGGGATGCGCAACGCTGCCTTCCTGCGCAACTACTGGAAGTTCTGCGAACGCGAGGGCGTCACCGCGCTGGCGGCGGTGCCGACCATCCTGGCCGGCCTTTGCAACACGCCGGTGGATGCCGACATCTCGCGGGTGCAGGTGGCGTATACCGGCGGCTCGCCGCTGCCGACCGAGCTGGCAGCGCGCTTCGAGGCCGGCGTCGGCATCGCGGTGCGCAACATCCTGGGCATGACCGAGTGCGCCGGGCTGGTGTCCATCGAACCGTTGCACGCGCCACGGGTGCCGGGCTCGGCCGGCCTGCGGCTGCCGTACACCGAAGTGCGGGTGGTGCCCTGGCGCGACGGCGCGGCGCAGCTGGCGGAGGACTGCGGGCCGGGCGCCACCGGCGTGATCGTGCTGCGCGGGCCGCACATCGGGCCCGGCTACACCGACGCGGCGCGCGATGCGGGCATGTTCGAGCGCGACGGCTGGCTGGTCTCGGGCGACCTGGGCCACCTGGACGCGGTGGGCTACCTGCACGTGACCGGTCGCGCCAAGGACGTGATCATCCGCGGCTCGCACAACATCGATCCGGGCCTGGTGGAAGACGCTTTCCTGGCGCATCCGGCGGTGGCGCTGTGCGCCGTGGTCGGCGAGCCGGATTCGCATGCCGGCGAGGTGCCGGCGGCCTTCGTCACGCTCATGCCCGGCGTCAGCGTCAGCGGCGCGGCGTTGCTGGCGCAAGTGACGCCGCAAGTCTACGAGCGGCCCGCCGTGCCCAGGCGGGTGCTGGTGCTGGAGGCGATGCCGACCAGCGCCGTCGGCAAGATCTTCAAGCCGGCCTTGCGGCTGCGGCTGATCGAGCTGAAGCTGGCCGAGGTGCTGGCCGCCGCCGCACCCGGCACGCAGCTGGCCGTGACCGCGCGCGAGCAGGGCGCGGCGCCGCTGGCCGAGGTGACGGTGCAGGCGGCGCCAGATGCGGCGCTGGAAGAAAAGATGCGGCGCGCGCTCGGGGCGATTGCGGTGCGGACGGTGTTTCGTTTCAAAGCGTAGCGATCACTTCACCAACCGCCCCGCGCCAGCCAGTCTTCCGCCTCGTCCAGCCGATCCACTCCCCAGAACGGCTCGCCGTCGACGACCACCATCGGCGAGCCGAACACGCCGGCCGCCGTGGCGGAAGCGACGGCGCTGCGCAGCATGCTGGCCGCTTCCTCACTGGCGGCGCCTTCGGCCAGCGCGGCGGCGGCCAGCCCTGGCGGCAGGTCGATCGCGGCCAGCGCCTCGGGCGTCGACAGGTCCCGGCCCTGGGCCCAGAACGCGTGGTAGATCGCATGCGCCATCGCCGCCTGCAAATGGGGGTGATGGCGCCGCACCCAGTAGAAGCCGCGTGCCGCCGGCAACGGGTTGCCGATCGACGCGTCCAGGCTGCGCCCCAGCGGGACGCCGTGCCGGCGCGCATACCGGTGCACGTCGCGGCGCACGTAGTCGCCCTTCAGCGGCGTGTCCAGCAAGGGCTTCAGGCCCATCACCTTGAGCACCGCCACGCCCAGCAGCATCGGTCGCCAGTCGACCTCGCGGCCGTGCCGCGCCGCCATGTCCTCGATGCGCAGGCTGGCGAAGTAGCCGTAAGGGGAGATGAAGTCGAAATGGAAGAGCAACGGGACGGGCATCCCCAAGCTTAGCGGCGCCGTCCGACGCGGGCTAGTGGCCAATCGCCGCGCGGCCCGCCCGCTTCTCCTGCAACTGCGCCAGGTCCGCAGGGTCCAACATGGGAAAACGGCTGGCAAGAAAGGCTGGATGGCAGACTACCTCATCGGCGTGGACGGCGGCGGCAGCGGCACCCGGGCACTGCTGCGGCGCAAGGGCGGGCCGGTGCTGGGCAAGGGCCAGGCCGGGCCGTCGGCGCTGGGCCAGGGCCTGGCCCAGGCCTGGCGCAACATCGAGGCGGCGGTGCGTGCGGCTTTTGCCGACGCCGGCCTGGCGGTGCCGCCATGGAGCCGCTGCACCCTGGCCGCGGGGCTCAGCGGGG
This sequence comes from Ramlibacter sp., assembly GCF_028292805.1. Lineage (GTDB taxonomy): Bacteria > Pseudomonadota > Gammaproteobacteria > Burkholderiales > Burkholderiaceae_C > Ramlibacter. Next base: position 19,183 of record NZ_JAQGLS010000192.1, read on the forward strand.
TCAGCCACGCGCCGTTGCGCGACAGCTTCCTGGCCGCCGACCCCGGCTTTGCCCGCCTGGCGGCCGAGACCGATTCCTTTGCCATGCTGCTGGGCGCGCACGGCGCCCAGCCCGGCGCCATCCTGATCGCCGGCAGCGGCAGCATCGCCGAAGCGCTGCGCGCGGACGGCAGCCGCGCTACAGTCGGTGGATGGGGTTTTCCGGTGGCTGACGAAGGCAGCGGCGCCTGGCTGGGGCTGCACGCGATGCGGCACGCCCAGGCAGCGCTGGACCGGCGCGCCAACGTGAGCGCGCTGGCGCGGCATGTCTGGATGCAATGCGGCGCCGAGCGCGAAGCCTTGCAGTCCTGGTGCGACGGCGCGCGCCAGTTCGAGTTCGCGCAGCTGGCGCGGCTGGTGTTCGACACCGAGGCGGCGGATCCCGTCGCCGCCGCCTTGCTGCAGCGCGCCACCGAGGCGCTGGAAGACCTGGCGCTTGCGATCGACCCCCGCGGCCGGTTGCCGCTGGCCGCCAGCGGCAGCATCGGCGAGCGGCTGGCACCCCGCATGCGCCCGGCGCTGCGCGGCCGGCTGGTGCCGGCAAGGGAAGGCGCCGCCGCCGGTGCGCTGGCACTGGCTGCCAGGCTGGAGCGGCAAGCAACGAAGGAGAACGCGTGACGCGCACGCTGGCCGGCTGCATTCTCACGCCGGACGGGTTCGTGCAGGGCAAGCTGCACCTGGATGCGCATGGGCGCATCGGCACCATCGAAGGCGAGCCGGTCAGCCAAGCGCAGGCGCGCGCCGGCCAGGCGCCGTTGCTGCTGCCCGGCTTCATCGACCTGCACGTGCATGGCGGCGGCGGTCGCGACGTGATGGAAGGCGGCGCTGCCGCTCTCGAGGTCGCGCGGCGGCATGCGCAGCACGGCACCACCGCGCTGCTGGCCACCACCATGACGGCGCCGTTCGAAGACCTCGAGGCCGCGCTGGCCGGACTCGGTGACCTGTGCCGCGATGGCGCGCCGGGCGCCGCGCGCGTGCTCGGCGTGCACCTGGAGGGCCCGTACATCAATCCCACCAGGCTCGGTGCCCAGCCCGGCTACGCACGCCCGGTGTCGCTGGACGAACTGCGGCGGCTGGCGGCACTGGCACCGGTGCGCCTGCTGACGCTGGCGCCGGAAGTGCAGGGCAACCTGGACGCCATCGAGGCGCTGTGCGCCGCCGGCTATCGCGTGCAGGTCGGCCACACCAGCGGCAGCTACGACGACGGCGTGCAGGCGCTGGCGCGGGGCGCCCGCGGCTTCACCCATCTGTTCAACGCCATGACGCCGCTGCACCACCGCGCGCCGGGCATGGTGGGCGCGGCGCTGGCGCACGCGCAGTACGCGGAGATCATTCCCGACCTGCTGCACGTCCACCCCGGCGCGATCAGGGTGGCGCTGCGCAGCATTCCCTGCCTGTACTGCGTCACCGATTCCACCGCCGCCACCGGCATGCCGGACGGCGAGTACAGACTCGGCCGGCAGCCGGTGACCAAGTGCCTGGGCGGCGTGCGGCTGGCCGACGGCACGCTGGCCGGCTCCACGCTCACCATGGACCGCGCCTTGCGCAACCTGGTCGACGTGGTCGGCCTGGACCTGCGCGATGCGTCGCGTCGCGTCGCCACCCACGCCGCCGACTTCCTGGGTCTGACCGACCGCGGCCGCCTGCAGCCAGGCGCCTGGGCCGACGTGGTGGTGCTCGACGCCGCGCTGCGGGTGCGGCAGGTCATCCTGCAAGGAGAAGCGATCCATGTCGCGCATGCTGACTGAGGCGCGGCAAGCGCCCGCCGCCGTGGCCTGCCAGCTGCAGCGGGACCAGGACCAGTGGGCCGCTTTCGGCGCGCGGCTGCGGGCGCAGCCGCCGGCGACGCTGCTGACCGTCGCGCGCGGCAGTTCAGATCACGCGGCGCACTATGCCGCCTACCTCGTCATGGCGCGCATGGGCCGGCTCGTCACCTCGATGCCGATGTCGCTGGTGACGCTGTACCAGTCGCGCATCCGCTGCGAAGGACTGGCGTCGTTCGCGTTCTCGCAGTCTGGCCAGAGCCCCGACCTGGTCGGACCGACCGATTACTTCCGGCAAGGCGGGGCCCTCACCTGCGCCTTCGTCAACGACCCGGCGTCGCCGCTGGCGCGCGCCGCCGAATGGCTGTTCCCGCTGCATGCGGGGGAAGAAGCGAGCGTTGCGGCCACCAAGAGCTTCATCGCGCAACTCGTTGCCGGCGCGCGGCTGGCCGCTGCCTGGCAGGACGATGCGCAACTGCGCGAGGCGCTGCTGGGGTTGCCGCAGGCGCTCGAGGAGGCCGCCCGCGCGGACTGGTCGCAGGCGGTGGAGGCGCTGCGTGATGCCGACCGGCTGTTCGTCATCGGACGCGGCCTGGGTCTGCCGGTGGCGCTGGAAGCGGCGCTCAAGTTCAAGGAGACCTGCGGCATCCAGGCCGAGGCTTTTTCCGGCGCCGAAATCCAGCACGGACCGATGGCGCTCATAGCCGACGGCTACCCGCTGCTCATCTTCGCGCCGCGCGGGCCGGCCCAGGCGGGCCTGCTCGAACTGGCGCAGGCCATGCGCAAGCGTGGTGCGCGCGTGCTGCTGGCCGCACCGGAGGGCACGCCGGGCGCGACATTGCGCATCGTGCAGAGCCCGGCCGAGGAACTGGACCCGGTGAGCGCGATCCAGAGCTTCTATCCGATGGTGGAAGCACTGGCGCGTGCGGTCGGCAACGACCCCGACAGCCCACCGCACCTGAAGAAGGTCACGCGCACGCAATGACATGGCGCGCCTCTTGCATTCTGCGTGGCGACTGTCGGTGCGGTGCGGATTTACACAATGTTTTCCGCAGCTGTCGCACTGTCGTTCGCGCCCCGCAGTGTTTCCCCCTAGAAACTTACCGGGCCTTGTTTTTATCTACCGTTCACCTACAGTGAAGTCGGCGCTCCACCTACATGGCGCGTTGCACCTGCAGGAGACCGCTGGAGTACATTGAAACTGCCGCGCTGGCCGCTGCACTCGTAAACGAAGGAGGCTTCATGGACGTGGTCCGCAATTTCCTCACGCGGTTCGAAAAGACGCGCGAGGAGGAGCTGTCGATCGAGGAGTACCTCGACTTGTGCAAGCGCGAGCCCTTGTCGTACGCGACAGCTGCCGAACGCATGCTGGCCGCGATCGGCGAACCCGAAATGGTCGACACGCGGCACGATTCGCGGCTCTCGCGGATCTTTGGCAACAAGGTCATCCGCATCTATCCGGCGTTCAAAGACTTCTACGGTCTGGAAGAGCCGATCGAGCAGGTGGTGTCGCACTTCCGCCATGCGGCCCAGGGCCTGGAAGAAAAAAAGCAGATCCTGTACCTGCTCGGTCCGGTCGGCGGCGGCAAGTCGTCCATCGCCGAGCGGCTCAAGCAGCTGATGGAGCAGGTGCCGTTCTACGCGCTCAAAGGCTCACCGGTCAACGAGTCGCCGCTGGGCCTGTTCAGCAATGACGAAGACGGTCCGTTGCTGGAACAGCAGTACGGCATCCCGCGCCGCTTCACGCAGAAGATCATGTCCCCTTGGGCCGTCAAGCGCCTCGAGGAATACGGTGGCGACATCCGCAAGTTCAAGGTCGTCAAGCGCTTCCCCTCCATCCTCAAGCAGGTCGGCATCGCCAAGACCGAGCCGGGGGACGAGAACAACCAGGACATCTCGTCGCTGGTCGGTAAGGTCGACATCCGCAAGCTCGAAACGCTCTCGCAGAACGATCCCGATGCCTACAGCTATTCGGGCGGGCTCAACCGC
>NZ_JAQGLS010000243.1 GCF_028292805.1 Ramlibacter sp.
GGTCGCCGGCGACCGTCCAGCACATGGTCAGCAGGCTGTCCTGGGCATCGAACTTGATGCCGGGCTCTTCCTCGTAGGCGCTTTCGCTGCCATCGGCCAGCGACTTGGCGCCGGCGTAGGTCCACAGGGGCTTGAGCGCTTCCTGCAGCTGCGCATAGTCGACACCCGGGCGCAGCGGCACATCGCCGTGCACGTGGATCTCGAAAGGGGCGTCGTATTGGGACATGATGCTCTCCGGCTCTATTGTGGACCGTCCGGGCCGGGTTGATTGCGTGGTGCCGCGCGCCGGAATTGAACCGGCACGCCTTTTGAAGGGGCGGCGGATTTTATGTCCGAAGGTTAATCCATGTGAATCAAGGACCTAAGGGCTCGAACCGTTCCGCAAAGGCGCGTCAGGCGAGCCCAACTTCGCCAGGAAAGCGTGGAGTCTACTTCTGATTTGCGGACATCTCTCCAGGGCTGGTCGCTGCCCGCGTTGAGGAAGATGCCCGCCGCTGGTGCGGTGCGTCGGTGATGCCCGTGCTGCCATGTCCAAGCGTGTGCGCCCGCCGTTCTGATCCCAGACACTCGGTAGCCACGAAACGGACGGCCAGCGGTTTTCCGCCCCAAGATCCGCAGCGTGCCGGCAGCCGCGCTGCAGAAGCTCCCTGCCATCGCACTCACCGCCTGCAAGCTCTCTTCGCCCTGCCCGATGGCTAGGTTGGCGCAACCGCTGACAGATGACCTCGAGGCGGGCGTTACGCACGCGCTAGACACGCGCAGGAAGTACATGGACATCGTCGTCCCCTTCCGCCGGGAGGCGATCTCGAGTCACGGCCTGACTGCTGCGTCGTGCGTAGGCCTGGCTCAGTCCAACACCCACCTTGTGGACTTCCCTGGTGGAGAACGACGGCTCCACTGGGCATCCATCCAGTCTGCAGTCTTTCATGCCATGGGATGGGTAAACCGTCCCGTCGTGACGGACCTCACGCTCTTGCGCGTTGCTGCGGCCGCATCGATTGCGAGCATCGAGTTACCGAAGTAACCTTACGACACATATCACAGTCCAAGGAGTTTCTTCATGAATCCCCTGGTGAACACCAGCTTCGAGCCGATGTATGTCGTCCTGGCGTATGTCATTTCGGTCATCGGATCCTTCATCGCACTCTCGGCCGGTCGGCACATCGTCCGCCGAGACGGGTCGATCAGCAAGTCGAACCTGCTCGCCGCCGGACTGGCCCTTGGCGGCATCGGTGTCTGGTCGATGCACTTTGTCGGCATGCTCGCCCTGCGGGCCGACCTCACCATCGGCTACGCGATGACGGAGACGCTCGTTTCGCTGTTCGCCGCCGTCGTGGCTACCTCGCTCGCCCTGTACTTCGTCGCCCGCAACCACACGATGGCGCGCGTGGTGACGGCGGGCGCGGTGCTTGGTCTGGGAGTCTGCGTCATGCACTACCTGGGCATGTACGGCATGCGCTTTGGCGGCTACTTCCGCTGGTCGCCGGGGGTGGTCGCGCTGTCAGTCCTGATCGCCATCACCGCCGCAATCGCCGCGCTCTGGCTGGCCTTCAACACCAGCAACTGGTTTGCCCGCGGGGGAGCGGCCATGGTGATGGGTGGGGCCGTGTGCGCGATGCACTACACCGGCATGGCCGCCGCGGAACTGGTCTGCACCACGGCAAACCGCACCATCCTGCCGCGTGGCTTCGGCGTGGTCAGCACGCTGCAGTTGCCCACGCTGGTGGTCTCGCTCGCCCTGGGCATCGCCGCCATCCTCGCGATCCAGCAGGTCGTCCAGGGCGGCACCGATCACGTCCCTGCCTGACGGCCGAAGGAGAGAGCAGCATGTCCGTGCTACGCGACTTCAGTCTGGGGGAAAAATTCGCGCTGCTTGGCTTCGTCGGCGCAGTGCTGTTCCTGGTCCCGTTCGTGTTCTACGTACGCCAGGCCAGCGACCAGCTCGGATTAATCCAGGAAGAGCAGGCTGGCATCGAACCGGCGGCCGCGCTCCTGAGGGTGATCCACCTGACGCAGCGACGGGCCGGACTCGCAGACGCTGCGTCAAGGCCGGCGCAGTTGGCGAAAGCCGCAGAAGCCGCAGAAGCCGCAGAAGCGGATCGTGCCTACGAGACGTTTTCCGCGCACGTGCAAGCCGGCATTGGCGAGGCCGCCCTGACCGAACAGTGGGCCAAGGCGGCAGCCGAATGGTCCGCGCTGAAGACCGCGCGGGACGCTCCTGCCCTGGAGTGGCGGGCGCGCCATGGGGCACTGGTGCGGCAGCAACTGCAGGTTCTGGCGCTCGCCGTGGACTACTACCGGTTGAACCTGGACCGCGAGCCCGAGACGCACCACCTGATCGCGGCATCGCTCGCTGACCTACCGTCGCTGACCGAATCGCTGATGGCGGCGCGTGACGGCGGCGTCGTCTACCTGGCCAGGCAGCAGGACGACGCCGGACCGAAGGCGGCGACCCAGGCACTGGCGCAGAGCGCCCGAGACTTCCACGCTCGCCTGACAAGGTCGCTCGCCAAGCCGCTCACCACCAACAGCGCGCTGAGCGCAACGCTGGCGTCCCCGGCCAGCGCGGCCGCCGAGGAAACGGCAAAAGCGCTCGCGCTGGTCGACACCGAGATCGGCCGGGCCGGCGCGCCGACGTATTCCCCGGCAGCCTATTCCGGCGCGATGACCCGCGCGATCGACGCACAGTTCGTGCTCGCCGCAAAGACGATGGCAGAGTTGCAGCGCATGCTCGACGAACGCCTGTCGCGCCAGACTGCCGCGCTGGTCATGGCCCTGTTCGCGATGGGCACGCTGTTCGTGGCGATGGGGCTGTTCGGCTTCGCGGTCGCGCGGTCGATCACCCGGCCGATCACCGAGGCCGTTTGCGTCGCCCGGCGCGTTGCGAACGGCGACCTGACGATGCAGTTGCAAACGGGCGGCCGCAGCGAGACCGCCCAGTTGATGAATGCCTTGTCGGAGATGACCCAGAGCCTTCGCACCCTGGTGGCCGAAGTCTCTGCGGGCGCGCAGACGGTGGCGGACACCAGCGCGCAGATCGCGCAGGGCAACCTGGACCTGTCGCAGCGCACGGAGCAACAGGCGAGCTCGCTGGAACAGACCGCCAGTTCGCTCGAGGAGTTGACGGCGACCGTGACGCAGAACGCGCACGGCGCGCGCCGGGCCAGCCAGCTGGCGGTCGGCGCGTCCGAGGTGGCTCGCATGGGCGGCGACGCGGTGGGGCACGTGGTTCAAACGATGACCGGCATCTCCGAGTCTTCCCGGAAAATCGGCGACATCACCAGCGTGATCGACAGCATCGCTTTCCAGACCAACATCCTCGCACTGAACGCGGCGGTGGAGGCGGCACGCGCCGGCGAACAAGGCCGCGGGTTCGCTGTGGTGGCGGCGGAAGTGAGAAGCCTGGCGCTGCGCAGCGCCGCCGCAGCCAGGGAGATCAAGACGCTGATCGGTGATTCCGCCGACCGCGTGGACACCGGCGCGAAACTGGTGGACGCGGCGGGCCGCAGGATGCAAGAGATCGTCGGCTCCGTGAGGGAGGTCACCGCGGTCATCGCGGAGATCGCCGCGGCGAGCGAGGAGCAGAGCACCGGCATCGGCCAGGTGAACGAGGCGGTCACGCAGATGGACCGCGTCGTGCAGCAGAACGCCACCCTGGTCGAACAGGCGACTGCCGCCACGGAGTCGATGCGCGAGCAGGCCAATTCACTGCTGCGCACGACGTCCCGCTTCACGCTTGTCGCAGGGACCAGCGCTCAAGCGCTACCGCAGTCGCCCGCAATCGTGGCGTGAGATGGAGCAGGCACCCCTGGGCGATCGGACCGCAGCGTGACGGCGGCGGCCGGGGCGCTGACTTGCTGGTTGTGAGTGACCAGAAAGCCCCGCACACTGGTGCCTCGACCCGGGATCGAACCGGGACGCCCGTTTAAAGGCGGCGGATTTTAAGTCCGCTGTGTCTACCAATTTCACCATCGAGGCGTGCCCCGACTGTAAGTCATGCCGCGTGGCGGCCCTCAAAGCAAAAAGGGAAGCCCGAAGGCTTCCCTTTTGCAAATGTGGAGCGGGAGAAGAGTCTCGAACTCTCGACCTCAACCTTGGCAAGGTTGCGCTCTACCAACTGAGCTACTCCCGCGAAAAAAACCGACTGTCGTCCCTGGAGGCGCGGGGCGGAGTCGAACCGCCCTGGACGGATTTGCAATCCGCTGCATAACCGCTTTGCTACCGCGCCGTGTCCAGCAAAGAAAAAGGCCCCCGAAGGGCCTTTTTGCAAATGTGGAGCGGGAGAAGAGTCTCGAACTCTCGACCTCAACATTGGCAAGGTTGCGCTCTACCAACTGAGCTACTCCCGCATCGATGAACGAAATTATATAGGAGTTTTCAGGTGGCCCTGACGAGTTCCTGAATCGCGCCCACTCTCGCTCAATGTTTCACCGCGGTGCCGGTGGTCGGCTGCGGCGCGGCCGCTTCCGCGACGGCGGGAGCGGGCTGCGCCTCTTCGTCCGTCAGCGGCGTCGGATGGCGCTCCAGCGCGATTTCCAGAACCTTGTCGATCCAGCGCACCGGCACGATCTCGAGGTCGTTCTTCACGTTCTCGGGAATGTCCTGCAGGTCCTTGGCGTTCTCCTCGGGGATCAGCACCGTCTTGATGCCGCCGCGCAGGGCCGCCAGCAGCTTTTCCTTCAGGCCGCCGATCGCCGTCACCTCGCCGCGCAGCGTGATCTCGCCGGTCATGGCGACGTCCGCGCGCACCGGGATGCCGGTCAGCGCCGACACCAGGGCCGTCGTCATCGCCGCGCCCGCGCTCGGGCCGTCCTTGGGCGTGGCGCCATCGGGCACGTGGATGTGGATGTCCTTCTTCTCGAACAGTTCGTCCTTGATGCCCAAGGCCCGCGAGCGGCTGCGCACCACGGTGCGGGCGGCCTCCACGGATTCCTTCATCACGTCGCCGAGCGAGCCCGTGCGCTGGATGACGCCCTTGCCCGGCATCAGCGCGGCCTCGATCGTCAGCAGGTCGCCGCCCACTTCGGTCCACGCCAGGCCGACCACCTGGCCCACCTGGTTCTGCTGCTCGGCGCGGCCATAGGTGAACTTGCGCACGCCCAGGTAGTCGTTCAGGTTCTCGGCGTTCACCACCACCTGCGGCTGGAGCTTCTTCAACTGCAGGCCCTTGACCACCTTGCGGCAAATCTTGGAGAGTTCGCGCTCGAGCGACCGCACGCCGGCTTCGCGGGTGTAGTAGCGCACGATGTCCCGGATCGCGTCCTCGGTCACCTGCAGCTCTTCGACCTTGACGCCGTTGTTCTTCAACTGCTTGGGCAGCAGGTACTTGATGGCGATGTTGGTCTTCTCGTCCTCGGTATAGCCCGACAGGCGGATCACCTCCATCCGGTCCAGCAGCGCCGGCGGGATGTTCATCGAGTTCGACGTCGCCACGAACATCACGTCCGACAGGTCGAAGTCGACCTCGACATAGTGGTCACTGAAAGTGTGGTTCTGTTCCGGGTCCAGCACTTCCAGCAGCGCGCTCGACGGGTCGCCGCGGAAGTCCTGCCCCAGCTTGTCGATCTCGTCCAGCAGGAACAATGGATTGCGCGTGCCCACCTTGGCGAGCGACTGCAGCACCTTGCCCGGCAACGCGCCGATGTAGGTGCGGCGGTGACCGCGGATCTCGGCCTCGTCGCGCATGCCGCCCAGGGCCATACGCACGTACTTGCGGCCGGTGGCCTTGGCGATCGACTGCCCCAGCGACGTCTTGCCGACACCCGGGGGGCCGACCAGGCACAGGATCGGCGCCTTCAGCTTGTCGACGCGCTGCTGCACCGCGAGATACTCCAGGATGCGGTCCTTGACCTTCTCCAGGCCCCAGTGGTCCTCGTTCAGCACGTCCTCTGCGTACGTGAGGTCGTGCTTGATCTTGGTCCGCTTGGCCCAGGGCAGGTTGGTCAGCACCTCGATGTAGTTGCGCACCACCGTCGCTTCGGCCGACATCGGCGACATCAGCTTGAGCTTCTTGAGTTCCGCGTCGGCCTTCTTCCTGGCGTCCTTGGGCATCTTGGCCAGCTTGATCTTCTTTTCGATCTCCTCGATGTCCGCGCCCTCCTCGCCTTCGCCCAGTTCCTTCTGGATGGCCTTGACCTGCTCGTTCAAGTAGAAGTCGCGCTGGTTCTTCTCCATCTGGCGCTTGACGCGGCCGCGGAAGCGCTTGTCGACGTTCAGGATCTCGACTTCGCGCTCGATCTGCTCGAACAGGTTGTCCAGGCGTTCCTTGACGTCGGCGAGGTCGAGGACGACCTGCTTGTTATCGAGCTTGAGCGGCAGGTGCGCGGCGATGGTGTCGGCCAGCCGGCCCGGGTCATCGATGCTGGCGATGGACGTCAGGATCTCGGGCGGAATCTTCTTGTTCAGCTTGACGTACTGGTCGAACTGCTGGAGCACCGCGCGGCGCAGCGCCTCGATCTCGGCCGACTTGCCGTCCAGGCTGCCGGATTCGACCGGCACCACGGTGGCGGTGAAGTGCGCGTTGCCGTCGGTGATGCGGCTGACGCGGGCGCGCTGCTGGCCCTCGACCAGCACCTTCACGGTGCCGTCAGGCAGCTTGAGCATCTGCAGGATGGTGGAGATGCAGCCGACCTCGAACATGTCGGAGACCGAAGGCTCGTCCTTGGCGGCGGCCTTTTGCGCCACCAGCATGATGCGGCGCTCGGCTTCCATCGCGGCTTCCAGCGCCTTGATGCTCTTGGGCCGGCCGACGAACAGGGGGATGACCATATGAGGGAACACCACCACGTCCCGCAAGGGCAGCAGCGGCAGGTCCATCGGGTCGGGCGGCAGGGGGGTATGTCCGGACATGGAAATCCTCAGAGTGGCTCAGCCCATATGGCTGGCGATATGGACATTTTCAACCCGGCCGCACCGCCATGGGGGCGGTGGGGTCGAATCGAAACAAAAAAAGCGGGGGCCGGACGCCTGGCCGGAGCGTCCTGCAACCGCATCAGGCTTTCTTCGCCTCTTCGCGGTACACCAGCAGCGGCGGCTTGTTTTCGTCGATGGTGCTTTCGTCGACCACCACTTTCTCGACGTTCGAGATGTTGGGCAGCTCGAACATCGTGTCGATCAGCGACTGCTCCAGGATCGAGCGCAGGCCGCGGGCGCCGGTCTTTCGGTTCAGGGCCTTGCGGGCGATCGCCTTGAGCGCGTTGGGCCGCACTTCCAGGTCGACGCCTTCCATGTTCAGCAGCTTGCCGTACTGCTTGACCAGCGCGTTCTTGGGCTCGGTCAGGATCCGCACCAGGGCGTCCTCGGTCAACTCGGCGAGCGTGGCCACCACGGGCAGCCGGCCCACCAGCTCGGGGATCAGGCCGAATTTGATCAGGTCTTCCGGCTCGACCTCGCGGAACATGTCGGACAGCGAGCGCTCCTTCTTGCTGCGCACGCGGGCCGAAAAGCCGATGCCCGAGGCTTCCGAGCGCTGCTCGATCACCTTTTCCAGGCCGGAGAAGGCGCCGCCGCAGATGAACAGGATGTTGGTCGTGTCGATCTGCAGGAAGTCCTGGTTCGGATGTTTGCGCCCGCCTTGGGGCGGCACGCTGGCCATGGTGCCTTCGATCAGCTTGAGCAGCGCCTGCTGCACGCCCTCGCCCGAGACGTCGCGGGTGATCGACGGGTTGTCGGACTTGCGCGAAATCTTGTCGATCTCGTCGATGTACACGATGCCGCGCTGCGCCCGCTCCACCTCGTAGTTGCAGGCCTGCAGCAGCTTCTGGATGATGTTCTCGACGTCCTCGCCCACGTAGCCGGCTTCCGTCAGCGTGGTGGCGTCGGCCATCACGAAGGGCACGTCCAGCATCTTGGCCAGCGTCTGGGCCAGCAGCGTCTTGCCGGAGCCGGTGGGGCCGATCAAGAGGATGTTGCTCTTGGTCAGCTCGACTTCGTCCTTCTTGGCCTTGTCCTTGTGCCGCAACCGCTTGTAGTGGTTGTAGACGGCGACCGACAGCGTGCGCTTGGCCGGTTCCTGGCCGATCACGTAGTTGTCGAGGTTGGCCTTGATTTCGTTGGGCGTGGGCAGGTCGCCGCGGGCCTCGCGCTGCTCGTCACCCGCGGGCAGTTCGTCGCGGATGATCTCGTTGCACAGGTCGATGCACTCGTCGCAGATGAACACCGAAGGACCGGCGATCAGTTTCTTGACTTCGTGCTGGCTCTTCCCGCAGAACGAGCAGTAAAGCGTTTTCTCGCTGGAGGAGCCTTTTCGGTCGGCCATTGCGTGTGTATCCGTAACTTTGGGTGATGATAACAAGGGGCTAGGGGCTAGGACCTAGGGGCTAGGGAAAATCCAGCAAACCGGTATTCCCTAGGCCCTAAGCCCTAGCCCCTAGTCCCTGCGAAGCGGCCTGGCGCCGCTGCGCGGCTCAAGGCCGCTTCGCGATGACCTGGTCGACCAGGCCGTAGTTTTTTGCTTCTTCCGCTTCCAGGAAGTAGTCGCGGTCCGTGTCGCGCTCGATTTTCTCCAGCGGCTGGCCGGTGCGCTCGGCCAGGATGCGGTTGAGCTGGGCCTTGGTCTTGAGGATGTCGCGGGCGTGAATCTCGATGTCCGTGGCCTGGCCCTGCATCCCGCCCAGCGGCTGGTGGATCATGATCTTGGAGTTGGGCAGCGAAAAGCGCTTGCCCTTCTCGCCGGCCGCCAGCAGGAAGGCGCCCATCGAGGCGGCCATGCCGGTGCACAGCGTGGAGACCGCCGGCTTGACGAAGTTCATCGTGTCGAAGATCGCCATGCCGGCGCTGACGCTGCCGCCCGGCGAGTTGATGTACAGCGAGATGTCCTTGTCCGGGTTCTCGGACTCCAGGAACAGCAGCTGCGCCACCACCAGGTTGGCGGTCTGGTCGTTCACCGGCCCGACCAGGAAGATCACGCGCTCGCGCAGCAGCCGCGAAAAGATGTCGTAGGACCGCTCGCCGCGGCCGGATTGCTCGATGACGATCGGCACCAGGCCGAGGGCTTGGGTATCAAGTGCGCTCATGGGGAAGACTCCGGTGGATGGCTGTACTTTAGCCTGAATGCAGATGGGGCTCGGCCGGCCTTTGGCAAGACCACCAAGCCCCTTTGTGAACGGACTGCGCCGCGCATCGCGCGGTGCAGTCCCACTTGCGGGAAGGACCCGGCTTTGCCGGTTCCTCTCCGCACTGATCAGGCCACTTTCAAATCGCGCGGCGATTTGAAAGTGATCAGCCCTGCTGGCCCATCAGCTCGTCGAAGTCGACTTGCTTTTCCACGGTCTTGGCCTTGGACAGGATGAAGTCGGTGACGTTGTTTTCGATCACGATGGCTTCGACTTCGGCCATGCGCTTGTTGTCGCCGTAGTACCAGCGCACCACGTCGGCCGGGCGCTCGTAGCTGGCCGCGAGTTCCTCGATGTGGGTCTTGATCTGGTCCGGCTTGGCAGCCAGGTCATGGGCCTTGACCAGCTCGGCCACCACCAGGCCCAGGCGGACCCGGCGCTCGGCTTGCGGGCGGAACACCTCGTCGGGGATCGGGGCCTTGTCGGCGTCCTTGATGCCGCGCTGCTTCAGGTCGGCGCGGGCGCCTTCCACCAGGCGGTCGATTTCGTTCTTGACGATGGCCTGGGGCAGGTCCAGCTCGGATTTGGCGACCAGCGCGTCCATGGCGGCCTGCTTGTTCTTGGCCAGCAGGCGGAACTTGACTTCGCGCTCGAGGTTCTTGCGGATGTCGGCGCGCAGGCCGTCGACGGTGGCGTCGGTGATGCCCAGCGACTTGGCGAAGGCTTCGTTGACTTCCGGCAGGTTGGCCGCTTCGATCTTTTTGACCGTGACCATGAAGTCGGCCGTCTTGCCCGCCACATCCTTGCCGTGGTAGTCCTCGGGGAAGGCCAGCGGGAAGGTCTTGCTCTCGCCCGACTTCATGCCGCGCACCGCTTGCTCGAACTCCTTGAGCATCTGGCCTTCGCCGACCATGAACTGGAAGTCCTCGGCCTTGCCGCCCTCGAACGGCTCGCCGTCGATCTTGCCTTCGAAGTCGACGGTGACGCGGTCGGCGTCGGCCGCGGGGGCATCGGCCGGCTTCTGGGCAAAGGTGCGGCGCTGCTTGCGCAGGATGTCCAGGGTGCGGTCGATGGCCGCGTCCGTCACTTCGGTGCTGGTCTTCTCGACCTCGGCGTCGGCCAGCTCGCCGATCTTCACCTCGGGGTACACCTCGAACACGGCGTCGAAGGTCAGCTCGCCGGCGGGCGCGCCTTCCTTCTCGGTGATCTTGGGCTGACCGGCAACGCGCAGCTTGGCTTCGTTGGCGGCGGCCGCGAAGGCTTCGCCCACCTTGTCGTTCATGACTTCGAACTGCACCGAGTAGCCGTAGCGCTGGGCCACCACGGACATCGGCACCTTGCCGGGACGGAAGCCGTCCATCTTGACGGTGCGCGCCAGCTTCTTCAGGCGGGAATCGACTTCGGACTGGATGGCGGTGACGGGAAGCGTCAGCGTCATCTTGCGTTCCAGCTTGTCTAGGGTCTCTACGGTCACGGCCATGGTCAATCTCTCTTGGGTCGGAATCTGTGTGGTGCGCGGGGGGGGACTCGAACCCCCACACCATTGCTGGCGTCAGGACCTAAACCTGGTGCGTCTACCAATTTCGCCACCCGCGCCGGTCACTGGAAAAGGGAAAAGCGGGCGGGCAGGGAGCCCCCGACCGCCCGCTCGAATCCGGTCAACCGGAGATTTTAACCGTAGTGCGACCCGGCACCTTTGTCGTCCCGGGCTTGGCCCGGGATCCATGGTTGATCAGGCGCTGGCTGGATTGCC
>NZ_JAQGLS010000200.1 GCF_028292805.1 Ramlibacter sp.
GGCAGCGACGCGCCGACGGACTTGGCCGCCCGCAACTGGTTCTTCGCCAGCACGCCGACGACCGCCAGCGCGACCAGCAGCGAAACGACGCCGAAGATGGGTCTCATCGCTTCCTCCTCCACCGCACGGGCCGACCAGCACGGCCGGCCGGCGAGCCCCCGGACGGCATCACTCCCACTCGATCGTGGCCGGCGGCTTGGACGACACGTCGTAGGTGACGCGGTTGATGCCGCGCACCTCGTTGATGATCCGGCCCGACACCTTCTTGAGCAGCGCATACGGCAGCTCCGCCCAATCGGCCGTCATGAAGTCGCTGGTCTGCACCGCCCGCAGCGCCACCACGTAGTCGTAGGTGCGGCCGTCGCCCATCACGCCGACGCTCTTGACCGGCAGGAACACGGTGAAGGCCTGGCTGGTCAGGTCGTACCAGCTCTTGCCGCTGGCCGGGTCGATGAAGCCGCGCAGCTCCTCGATGAAGATCGCGTCGGCGCGGCGCAAGAGGTCGGCGTACTCCTTCTTCACCTCGCCCAGGATCCGCACGCCCAGGCCCGGGCCGGGGAAGGGATGGCGGTAGACCATCTCGGGCGGCAGGCCCAGGGCCACGCCCAGCTCGCGCACTTCGTCCTTGAACAGGTCGCGCAGCGGCTCCAGCAACTTCAGCCCCAGCTGCTCGGGCAGGCCGCCCACGTTGTGGTGGCTCTTGATGGTGACGGCCTTCTTGTTCTTGCCGCCGCCGGACTCGATCACGTCCGGATAGATCGTGCCCTGGGCCAGCCAGGCCACGTGGCGCGAATGGGTCTCCTTGATCGTCGCCGCCTCCGCCTTGAAGACGTCGACGAACAGGCCGCCGATGATCTTGCGCTTGGCCTCCGGCTCGCTGACGCCGGCCAGCTTGCCCAGGAACAGGTCGGCCGCGTCCACCCGGATCACCTTGGCGTGCAACTTGCCGGCGAACATGTCCATCACCATGTCGCCCTCGTGCAGCCGCATCAGGCCGTGGTCGACGAACACGCAGGTCAGCTGGTCGCCGATGGCGCGGTGGATCAACGCCGCCGCCACCGAGGAATCGACGCCGCCGGACAGCCCGAGGATCACTTCCTCGTCGCCGACCTGCTGGCGGATGGCTTCCACCGCTTCGGCGACGTGGTCGCGCATCACCCAGTCTGGCGCCGCCCGGCAGATGCCCAGCACGAAGCGCTCGATGATCGCCCTGCCCTGGGCGGTGTGCGTGACTTCGGGGTGGAACTGCAGGGCGTAGAAGCGGCGCGCCTCGTCGGCCATGCCGGCGATCGCGCAGCCGTCGGTCGACGCCATCAGCTTGAAGCCGGGCGGCAGCTCCACCACCTTGTCGCCGTGCGACATCCAGGCATTGAGCATGCCGTGGCCTTCGGCCGTGGTGAAGTCGGCGATGTCGCGCAGCAGCTCGGTGTGGCCGCGCGCGCGCACGGCGGCAAAGCCGAACTCGCGCTGGTGGCCGCCCTCGACCTTGCCACCGAGCTGGTGCGCCATGGTCTGCATGCCGTAGCAGATGCCCAGCACCGGCACGCCAAGCTCGAACACCGCCTGCGGCGCCTTGTCGGTGCTGTCTTCGTAGACGCTGGCGTGGCTGCCCGAGAGGATCACGCCCTTGAGCCGGCCGTCGGCCGCGTACTGGCGCACCCATTCGTCGCTGACGTCGCAAGGATGGACTTCGGAAAAGACGTGCGCCTCGCGCACGCGACGGGCGATCAGCTGCGTGACCTGGGAGCCGAAGTCGAGGATGAGGATCTTGTCGTGTTGCATGGAGTCAGGCCAGGTCGGTGATGACGGGATGATCGAGTTGCAGGCAGGCGCGTCGCAGGCCGCGGTCCATGGTGACCAGCGGTGCCTTCAGATCGATCGCGACCTTCAGGTAGGAGGCGTCGCAGGGGGTGAGTTGCAGCGACTGCGCCCAGTTCCAGAATTCCAAGGGCGAGACACGGGTGGGCGCCAGCGACACCGGCAGCCGGCTCAGAAGGCGCAGCACGTGCTGGTGGGCGCTGGGTGTGAAACGGCCGCGCGCCAGCGCCTTGCCGGCGGCATGCAGCGCTTCCAGCGGGAAGATGGAGGCGCTGGTGGCACTCTCCTCCTGCGTCATGACGCGGATCAGCGCTTGCGAGACCTTGTCGCCGCCTTCGTCGGGAAAGGCCCAGCTGGCGAAGGCCGATGCGTCAACCACCAGCATGGGGGGCCTTCGGGCGATCGGTCCAGGCGTCGCCGCGGCCGTCGCGCTCGCGCTTGTGATCTTCCCACAGCTGCTCGAAGCCGGGTTCGGCGCGGCCGACCTTGGCACGCAGCGCCTCGAGTTCCGCCACGATGGCTTGCCGGCGCGCTTCGATGCTGGGTTGCTCCGACTCGGGCTCCTTGATCAGGCGGATCACCCGCTTGCCATGGCGCGTGAGCACGACTTCCTCGCCCTGCTCCACGGCACGGATCAACTCGGAGAGCTGGCTCTTGGCTTGGTGGATGGGAATGGTCTGCATTTATGGCCCGAATTAGGGAAATCTGACCAGAATGTTAGGCCAAGCCAGGAAAAAAGGCCAGAACATTCTGGCCTTTTTCCAAAAGCCGGAAGGCTTCAATCCGCCCGGTAGTTCGGCGCTTCCTTGCTGATCTGCACGTCGTGCACATGGCTCTCGCGCATGCCCGCCGCCGTGATCTGCACGAATTCGGCCTTGCTGCGCATTTCCTCGATGCTGCCGCAGCCGCAGTAGCCCATGGCCGCGCGCACACCGCCCGCCATCTGGTAGACGATGGACACCAGCGAGCCTTTGTACGGCACCCGGCCCTCGATGCCTTCTGGCACCAGCTTGTCGGCGTTGGGGTTGCCGCTGGTGGCTTCCTGGAAGTAGCGGTCGGCGCTGCCTTGCTGCATGGCGCCGATCGAGCCCATGCCGCGGTAGCTCTTGTAGCTGCGGCCCTGGTACAGCACGATTTCGCCCGGCGCTTCCTCGGTGCCGGCGAACATGCCGCCCATCATCACGGTGCTGGCGCCGGCCGCGATGGCCTTGGCGATGTCGCCGGAGTAGCGGATTCCGCCGTCGGCGATCAATGGCACGCCGGTGCCGGCCAGCGCGGTGGCGACGTTGTCGATGGCCGTGATCTGCGGCACGCCGACCCCGGCCACGATGCGCGTGGTGCAGATGGAGCCCGGGCCGATGCCGACCTTGACCGCATCGGCGCCGGCTTCGACCAGCGCCAGGGCGGCGGCGCCGGTGGCGATGTTGCCGCCGATGACTTCGATCTGCGGATAGTTGCGCTTGACCCAGCGCACGCGCTCGATCACGCCCTTGCTGTGGCCGTGCGCCGTGTCGACCACGATCACGTCGACGCCAGCCTTGGCCAGGGCTTCGACCCGCTCCTCGGTGCCCTCGCCCACACCGACGGCGGCGCCCACGCGCAGCCGACCGGCGGAGTCGCGGGCGGCGTTGGGAAAGCTGGTCTGCTTGGTGATGTCCTTGACGGTGATCAGGCCCTTGAGCTCGAAGATGTCGTTGATCACCAGCAGCCGCTCGAGCTTGAACTTGTTCAGCAGCGCCTTGGCCTCCGCGGCGCTGGTGCCTTCGCTGACCGTGACCAGCTTCTCGCGCGGGGTCATGATCTCGCTGACCGGCACGTCGTAGCGCGTCTCGAAGCGCAGGTCGCGGCCGGTGACGATGCCCACCACCTTGCCGCCATCGAGCACCGGAAAGCCGGAGATCCCCAACTGTTCCTGCATGGCGATCACCTGGCGCACCGTGTGCTGCGGCGTGATCACCACGGGATCGCGCAGGACGCCGGACTCGTAGCGCTTGACGCGCGCGACTTCCGCGGCTTGCTGCTGCGCAGTGAGGTTCTTGTGGACGATGCCGATGCCGCCCTCCTGGGCGATCGAGATCGCCAGACGGGCTTCCGTCACGGTGTCCATGGCGGCGGACACCAGCGGCAGGTTCAGCTGGATGTTGCGCGACAGGCGAGTCGCGAGCGAAGTGTCCTTGGGCAGGACCTGGGAGAACGCCGGCACCAGCAACACGTCGTCGAAGGTGAGCGCTTTTCCGAGGAGGCGCATGTCGGGGGCTTCCAAAAGACGGATTGTACCCGCGTGGAATTTCGCACGTCCGGCCGTGCCGCGGCGCGTTGCACCCTGGATTTGCCCTAAGGCACGCGCCCACGGCCGGGCTACACTGGATCGATGAAAGCGCTCCGCCTCACCCTGCTGGCCCTGGCCTGCTCCGCTCCCCTGATCGCCGGCGCCCAGACCTGGCAATGGCGCGACGACGCTGGCCGCAAGGTGTTCAGCGATACGCCGCCGCCGGCCAGCGTGCCGGCCAGCCGCATCCTGCGCCAGCCGGGACAACGCCCCGGTGCGGCCGACGCCCAGGCCCAGGCCCAGGCCACCGAATCGCCGGCCGTCGCCGCCATGGCGGCATCGGCCCCCAAGGCTGCCGCTTCGCGCCCCAGCGGCAAGGACCAGGCACTGGAAGAGGCCAGGAAGCAGGCCGAAGCCGTCGAAGCGGCCAGGAAGAAGGCCGAGGAGGCCAAGCTGGCCCAGGCGCAGTCCGACAACTGCCGCCGCGCGCGCAGCGGCAAGGCCGACCTGACCTCCGGCATCCGCATCGCCCGCGCCAATGCCAAGGGCGAGCGCGAGATCATGGACGACAAGGCCCGCGACCTTGAAATCAAGCACCTCGATTCGGTGATCGCGCGCGACTGCAGGGCGCCCGGCCTGGCCGCCCAGGCCGCTCAGTAACCCTGCTTGGCGCCCGGCCGCTGCCTGGCGAACAGGCCGACCGCGCGCGCGCCCTGCTTGCGAAAGCGCTCGCGCCGCGCCACCTTCGGGTCCACCAGCAGGCCGCGGCAGATCTCCACCCGGTCCTGCTCGCGCAGCACCCGCCCCCAGTCGCAGCGCCGGCCCCACAGGCCCGGCTCGCAGCCAGCCAGGTCCAGCTGCGCACAGGCCTGCGCCAGCCCGCTGGCCAGCACTGCCTGGCGCACCGTGGCCCCGGCGGGCAGCTCCAGCGCCCATTCGAGCACTTCACGCGGAGCTGGCGAATACGCCACCGTCACGTGCACCATGCCGGTCTCAGGCATAGACCTGCTCGGCGCGCTTGACGAAAGCGTCCACCAGACTGCCGGCAATGCGGTCGAACACCGGCCCCACCAGCGCGGCCAGCGCGCCGCTCTTGAAGCCGTAGTGCATTTCCAGGGACACCTTGCAGGCGCGCTGCCCGCCGTCGCCCAGCGGCGCGAACTTCCAGCTGCCATCGAGGTTGGAGAACGGCCCGTCGACCAGTTTCATGCGCACTTCGCGGCCCGCCAGGTGGGTGTTGCGGGTGGTGAAAGTCTGGCGGATACCGCCGATGGAGATGCCCACCTCCGCCTTCATTCCGTCGGGCTCCAGCGCCAGCACCGCGGCATGGTCGCACCAGGGCAGGAACTCCGGATAGCGGGCCACGTCGGTGACGAGCGCGAACATCTCTTCCGGCGTGTACCAGATGAGGACAGATTTGTGAACGTTTTTCATGGAGAATGCGAGGCCCGGCGGCATTGTAGAGAGAGCGGCCAGTACCCACCTGTAGGCAATGACGCAAAAGAAAGATAACGCAAGCCGGATCGCCGACAACAAAAAGGCCGCATACAACTACTTCTTCGAGGAGCGGTTCGAGGCGGGGATCGTGCTCGAAGGCTGGGAAGTCAAGGCGCTGCGCGCTGGCAAGGTGCAGCTGACCGACGGCTACGTTGTCATCCGCGAAGGCGAGCTGTTCCTGATCGGCTGCCAGATCAATCCGCTCAACACGGCTTCGACGCACGTGCGGCCCGACTCGGTGCGCACCAAGAAGCTGCTGCTGAAGAAGGACGAGATCAAGCGCCTGATCGGCAAGGTGGAGCAAAAGGGCTACACGCTGGTGCCGATCCAGCTGTACTGGAAAGGCGGCCACGTGAAGGCCGAGATCGCGCTGGCCAAAGGCAAGGCCGAGCACGACAAGCGCGACACCATCAAGGACCGCGAAGGCAAGCGCGAAGTGGAACGCGCCATGAAGGAACGCCACAAATAGGCGATTTCGCGGCGCTGGAATCAACCGGCCAGCGCCGCCGTTCATGGGTGCAGGGACCGTTGCCTGGCCTGGAGCCCGCCACGCGCCATCGCGCCCTTGCCCGCCACGGTGTCCGATGCCGTGGACGTCGGCCCCGGCGGCATGACGCTTTGCACCTTCGACCGCGACGAAATGGGCTTTCGGCAAGTCGGTCTGCAACGGCCAGTGCGCCATCAACCGGCCGCCGCTGATGGCGAGCCTGGGCGACAACCCGTCCGGCGGCTGGACGGTCGTCAACCGCGCCGATGGCCCGCCAGTGGGCCTTGCGCGGCAAGCCGGTGTCCTATTGGGTGCGCGACAGCAAGCCCGGCGAGCGCAGCGGCGACGGCTTCAACAACGTCTGGCGGCGGGTCTGGCCCTGAGCCGCACCCGCCCGCGGCTGCGCTCGCTGGAGCGCGCCTGCGCCCGCTGGCACCTGTGGGCGGCCGGCAGCGACCTGCGGGCCTGGCTGTTGACGCTGATGCACAACCTGTTCGTCGATGCGTCCCGCCGCTCGGCGCGGCAGCACGGGCAGCGGGTCGACCGCGACGGCGTCGCTGGCGAACTGGTCGCGCGGCCCGCCGGTGCCGACAAGGCGCTGGAGCTGCAACGCTGCCTGCTGCGCCTGCCCGAGGAACAGCGCGAGGTGCTGCTACTGGTGACGCTGCAGGACCTGGCGTATGCGCAGGTGGCGCGGATCACCGCGGTGCCGCTCGGCACCGTGATGTCGCGCCTGCCGCGCGCCCGGCGCCGTTTGCACGCCCTGATGCAAGGGCGAGCGCGGCTTTGGCTATGCGCTCGCGGGCAAGCTGCCGCGGCAGCGGCTGCTTGGGCTGGCGGAGTCGGTGGACCGGCAGCTGTGAACCGGGAAAGGATCAGCCCAGGGGGCGCAACGGATGCGCATGCGCCGGCCAGGGGCTGGCGAAGAACGCATCCACCATCGCCTGCGTGACGTCCTCGATCCGAGCCGGATTCCACCTGGGCGCCTGGTCCTTGTCGACCACCAGCGCGCGGATGCCTTCCATCGTTTCGCTGGCCGTGCCCGGGCGCAGGTGGAACGCATGACGCACCAGGCCGCGCTCCAGCCGCAGTTCGTCGGCCAGCGACATTCCCCGCGCCTGGCGGATCAGCCGCAGGCTCACGTGCAGCATCAGCGGCGAGCGCTTGCGCAGCACGGCCGCCGTGTCGGCGGCCCAGGCCGAAGCGTCCGCCTCCAGCGCGGCGACGATCGCCGCCACCGACGGCAGCGAGAAGATCCGCGCGATGTCGCCCGCGCGCCCGGCGAGCTCGCCGCGCAGCGGATCCGGCGGGCTGTCGGCGAAGCGCCGGCGCAGCTCCCGCACCCAGGCGAGGCCGCCCTCGGCGCCCAGCCGCTGCCACACGCCTTCGAGTTCGGCCGCCGGCAGCAAGCCATCGGCCAGGCCCGCAACCCGCGCGTCGTTGCCG
The DNA here is from genome assembly GCF_028292805.1 of Ramlibacter sp. Classification (GTDB taxonomy): domain Bacteria; phylum Pseudomonadota; class Gammaproteobacteria; order Burkholderiales; family Burkholderiaceae_C; genus Ramlibacter. The sequence goes on from NZ_JAQGLS010000200.1 coordinate 7,518, forward strand.
CCGACCAGGCGGCCGGTCAGGCCCAGGTACTCGCCCATGCCAGGCGGGCACAGGTGCGCCAGGAACCAGCCGCCGCCGACATCCGGGAACAGGCCGATGTTGGTCTCGGGCATCGCCATCTTCGTGCGCTCGGTGACCACCCGCAGGCTGGCGCCAGCGCCGTGGCCGGAGATGCCCATGCCGCCGCCCATCACGATGCCGTCCATGAAGACGAC
>NZ_JAQGLS010000216.1 GCF_028292805.1 Ramlibacter sp.
GCTTACCCGGGCCCAGCATGACTACCTCTGTTTCCACCGTCGCCGACATCCGCAAGACCTTCCTGGCCTTTTTCGCCTCCAAGGGGCACACCGTGGTCGAGTCCAGCCCGCTCGAGCCGGGCAACGACCCCACGCTGATGTTCACCAACTCCGGGATGGTCCAGTTCAAGGACGTGTTCCTCGGCACCGACACGCGTCCCTACGTCCGTGCGGCATCGGTGCAGGCCTGCCTGCGCGCCGGCGGCAAGCACAACGACCTCGAGAACGTGGGCTACACGGCGCGCCACCACACGTTCTTCGAGATGCTGGGCAACTGGAGCTTCGGCGACTACTTCAAGCGCGACGCGCTCAAGTGGGCCTGGGAGCTGCTGACCCAGGTTTACAAGCTGCCGCCGGAAAAACTCTGGGCCACGGTCTACATCGACGACGACGAGGCCTACGACATCTGGACCAAGGAGATCGGCCTGCCGCCCGAGCGGGTGGTCCGCATCGGCGACAACAAGGGCGCCAGGTACGCGTCCGACAACTTCTGGATGATGGCCGACACCGGCCCCTGCGGCCCTTGCTCGGAGATCTTCTACGACCACGGCCCGCAGATCGCCGGCGGGCCCCCGGGCAGCCCGGAGCAGGACGGCGATCGCTACATCGAGATCTGGAACCACGTGTTCATGCAGTTCGACATGCAGCCGGACGGCAGCCTCAAGAACCTGCCGGCGCCCTGCGTCGACACCGGCATGGGGCTGGAGCGGCTGGCGGCGATCCTGCAGCACGTGCACAGCAACTACGAGATCGACATCTTCCAGGGCCTGATCGCCGCCGCCGGCCGCGAAACCGGCATCGCCGACCTGGCCACGCCGTCGCTCAAGGTGATCGCCGACCACATCCGCGCCACCGCCTTCCTGGTGACCGACGGCGTGATCCCGTCCAACGAAGGCCGCGGCTACGTGCAGCGCCGCATCATCCGCCGCGCCATCAGGCACGGCTACAAGCTGGGCCGCAAGACGCCGTTCTTTCACAAGATGGTGCCGGATCTGGTGGAGCTGATGGGCCAGGCCTATCCCAACCTGAAAGCCTCCGGCCAGCGCGTGATGGACGTGCTGAAGGCGGAAGAAGAGCGCTTCTACGAGACTCTGGCCAACGGCATGGAGATCCTGGACACGGCCCTGGCCGGCGGCCAGAACGTGCTGCCGGGCGAGGTGGCCTTCAAGCTGCACGACACCTACGGCTTTCCGCTCGACCTGACGCAGGACGTCTGCCGCGAGCGCGATGTCGTCGTCGACGAGTCCGGCTTCAAGGCCGCGATGGAAAAGCAAAAGGCCGCAGGCCGCGCGGCCGGCAAGTTCAAGATGGACCGGGCGCTGGAATACGGCGGCGCCGGCAACGTCTTTTCCGGCTACGACAAGCTGGAAGAACAGTCGCGCGTGGTCGCCCTGTACAAGGACGGCACGCCGGTGCAGCAGCTGGCCGAGGGCGAGCCCGGCATCGTGGTGCTGGACACCACGCCGTTCTACGCCGAAAGCGGCGGCCAGGTCGGCGACTGCGGCGTGCTGGCGGCCGAGGGCCTGCAGTTCGGCGTGGACGACACGCAGAAGATCAAGTCCGACGTCTACGGCCACCACGGCACCCAGACGCAGGGCACGCTCAAGGTCGGCGACGCGGTCACCGCGCGGGTCGACATGGAGCGCCGCCGCGCCACCATGCGCAATCACAGCGTCACCCACCTGATGCACAAGGCCCTGCGCGAAGTGCTGGGCGACCACGTCCAGCAAAAGGGCTCGCTGGTCGACGCCGACAAGACGCGCTTCGACTTCACCCACAACGCGGCGATCAGCGAGGCGCAGATCCTGGAGATCGAAAAGCGCGTCAACGCCGAGATCCTGGAGAACCAGGCGACCCAGGCGCGGGTGATGGACATCGAGTCGGCCAAGGCCACCGGCGCCATGATGCTGTTCGGCGAGAAATACGGCGACAGCGTGCGGGTGCTGGACATCGGCTCCAGCCGCGAACTGTGCGGCGGCACCCACGTGCAGCGCACCGGCGACATCGGCCTGTTCAAGGTCACCAGCGAAGGCGGCGTGGCCGCCGGCGTGCGCCGCGTCGAGGCGGTGACCGGCGCCAACGCGCTGGCCTACCTGCAGCAGCTGGAAGCCACCGTGCAGGCCATGGCCGGCGCGCTCAAGGCGGCGCCCAACGAGCTGAACGGCCGGGTCGGCCAGGTGCTGGACCAGGTGCGGGCGCTGGAAAAGGAGGTGGCTCAGCTCAAGGGCAAGCTGGCTTCGTCGCAGGGCGACGAGCTGCTGGCGCAGGCGGTCGAGGTCAATGGCATCAAGGTGCTGGCGGCGCGGCTGGAAGGCGCGGATGCCAAGACCTTGCGCGACACCATGGACAAGCTCAAGGACAAACTCAAGACTGCCGTCATCGTGCTGGCCGCGGTCGACGGCGCCAAGGTGCAGCTGGCAGCCGGCGTCACCGCCGACAGCATGGGCAAGATCAAGGCGGGCGACCTGGTCAACTTCGTCGCCCAGCAAGTCGGCGGCAAGGGCGGCGGCAAGCCGGACATGGCCATGGCCGGCGGCACCGATGCCAGCAAGCTGGCGGCTGCGTTGCAGTCGGTGCAGCAATGGGTTTCGGAGCGGGCATGAGCATCGGAAGGCGCCCCCAGGGAGCCCCTTTCTTTCTCCTTCCTCCTTCGGGGGAAGGCCGGGATGGGGGCGCCCCGGCCCTCGATCGCCGAATGCTGTTGCGTGCCGGCGCCGCCACCGGCCTGGCACTGGCCCTGCCGCCCTTGCGCGCCGCCGAGATCCAGCAGCTCGCCCCCAGCACCCCGCTGCCCCCGTTCCAGGCCTTCGACATGGAAGGCCGCAAGGTCGCCGTGCCCCTGCCCGGCCGGGCCAGCGTGGTCAATTTTTGGGCTTCCTGGTGCGTGCCATGCCGCACCGAGATGCCTTTGCTGCAGCAGCTGGCCGACCTCTACGGTGACAAGCTGGCACTGCAGCTGGTCAATTTCAAGGAACGCGCGGTCGCGGTGCAGCGCCACGTGCAGGCCGCGGCCTGGACCCAGCCGGTGCTGCTCGATCCGCTGGGCGAGGGCGCAGCGGCCTGGGGCGTGAAGGTGTTCCCCACCACGCTCGGCTTCGACGCCCAGGGCCGGCCGCGCTGGCGGGTGCGCGGCGAATACGACTGGAGTTCGGCCGAAGCGGGCCGGCTGGTCGAAGGGTTGTGGCGCTGACGTTGATAATCGGCGGATGACAACCCGCCGCCATTTCCTCCACGCCGCCGCCGCCGCCTTGACGCTGCCGTTCGCCGCGCACGCCCAGGAGCGCCGCTTCACCCCCCGGCCCGCCGGCTGGCGCACCTTCGAGCTGACCACCCGCGTGACGCCCGCCATGGCGCAAGGCGCGCACCAGGTCTGGGTGCCGATCCCCTCGGTCAACAGCGACTGGCAGCGTTCGCTGGAAAGCAGCTACAGCACCAACGGCCAGGCCAGGCGCGTGACCGACAGCGTCGACGGCGCGCAGATGCTGCAGGTGGTTTTCGACGCCGGCGTCGCCCAGCCTTTCGTCGAGGTCACCTCGCGGGTGCAGACCCGCGACCGCGCCACCGACTGGACCCAGCGCACGCCGGCCCGGGAAGACGCGGCCACGCTGGCGCACTGGACCCGTCCGACCGCATTGATCCCCACCGACGGCATCGTGCGCGAGACGGCGCTCAAGGCCGTGGGCGACGCCCGCACCGACGACGCCAAGGTTCGCCGCATCTACGACTGGGTGGTGGCCAACTCGTTTCGCGAACCCACGGTGCGCGGCTGCGGCGAAGGCGACATCAAGACCCTTCTGGAGACCGGCGACCTGGGCGGCAAGTGCGCCGACATCAACGCGCTGTTCGTCGGCCTGTGCCGCGCCGCTGGCGTGCCGGCGCGCGACGTCTACGGCCTGCGGCTGGCGCCTTCGGCCTTCGGCTACAAGGAGCTGGGCAGCGGCTCGGCCAACCTGAAGGGCTCGCAGCACTGCCGCGCCGAGGTGTTCCTCAAGGCCCACGGCTGGGTGGCGATGGACCCGGCCGACGTCGCCAAGGTGATGCGCCAGGAAACGCCGGAGTGGATCAAGACCGTCCAGCACCCGGTGGTGGCGCCGGTGTACCGTGGCCTGTACGGCGGCTGGGAAGGCAACTGGGTGGCGTACAACACCGCCCACGACGTCGCGCTGCCGGGCTCGAAGCTGGGCAAGCTGGGCTTCCTGATGTACCCGGTGGCCGAAGACAAGCAAGGCCGCTTCGACTCGTACGCGCCGGACGACTTCAAGTACACGATCTCGGCGCGCGAGATCAAGGCCTGATGCTCCACTTCCTTCCCGAGGGGGAGGAGCAAGACCGTCAGGTCTTGCGGAACACCACGTCCCACACGCCGTGCCCCAGCTTGATGCCCCGGTTCTCGAACTTGGTCAGCGGCCGGTAGTCCGGGCGCGTCGCGTAGCCCTCGGCGGTGTTGCGCAGCTGCGGCTGCGCTGACAGCACCTCCAGGATCTGCTCGGCGTACGACTGCCAGTCGGTCGCGCAGTGGATGTAGCCATCGACCTGCAGCCGCGGCAGCAGCCTGGCCAGCAGCGAAGGCTGGATCAGCCGGCGCTTGTTGTGGCGCGCCTTGTGCCACGGGTCCGGGAAAAAGATGTGCACGCCGGCCAGCGAGGCCGGTGCCAGCATATGGTCCAGCACTTCCACCGCGTCGTGCTGCACGATGCGCACGTTGCTCAGCCCCGCCTCGCCGATGCGCTTGAGCAGGGCGCCCACGCCGGGCGTGTGCACCTCGCAGCACAGGAAGTTCTGGTCCGGCATCAGCCCCGCGATGTGCGCGGTGGCCTCGCCCATGCCGAAGCCGATCTCCAGGATGGTGGGCGCGTCACGGCCGAACAGGGCGGGCAAGTCGAGCGGCTGCGGCTGGTACGGCACCAGGTACTGCGGCCCCAGCGTTTCCAGGGCGCGCGCCTGGCCCACGGTGGTGCGGCCGGTGCGCAGCACGAAGCTGCGGATCGGGCGGCGCGGATGCACGCCGCCCTCGGGCGTGGTCTCGGGATCGGTCATGCGCCGATTGTCTCAGGCGGGGCGCGGTGCTCCCCGCCGGCGCTACTTCTCGGGCAACGCGCACGCGATCACGCGATCACGTGATCGCCCGGTCCGGCGTCATGCGGACGCCGCCGGCGCAGATCACCACGAACCGGCGGCCGCTCTCCGGCGCCAGGTCGGTCATGGGCGTGGCTTGCGCGCCCGCCGGCAGCCGCGCCTTGCAGCGTTGGCGCGCGTCGGCGTTGTCCAGGGCGCGCGGCCCATGGTCCTGCGTGGGTCCTGCGTGCCGGCATTGATGGTCGGGCCGCCGGCCGTGGCGATCGGCCCGCCCGGCGAGTACCAGCTCCCCCCGAGCATCACCAGCCGGATGCCGCCGAGCGCGAGCGCCGCGCCGACGAGCACCGGGAGTCCCCAGCACCAGCATCAGCGCAAGACATGCCGCGCCGGCGCGTGTTGTCGATCCCTTGCGATGCGATGCGACGCCGTTCTCCTGCAGTCGCAAACCATCCTGGCTGGTTCGCTGCGGTTCAGGTGCGAGCTGGCCAAGCCCGGGTCGCCTTGCCGAGCCAGTCCGCCGTCGAGTTTCCGGCTGCGATCACCAGCCCCAGCGTCTGCCCTGCCGCGACCAGCGCCGCGAGCGGGTCCGCCAGCTCCAGTGCGGCCGCCCCGTTCTGCTTGGACAGCTTCTCGCCGCCGGCGCCCAGCACCAGCGGCGCGTGCAGGTAAGAGGGGTGCGGCAAGCCGAGCGCGCGCTGCAGCAGCAGCTGGCGCGCGGTGTTGTCGGCCAGATCGGCGCCGCGCACCACGTGCGTGATGCCTTGCGCCGCATCGTCGACCGCCACCGCGAGCTGGTAGGCATGCAGGCCGTCGCCGCGCTTGAGCACGAAGTCGCCGACTTCGCGCGCCACGTCCTGCGACTGCGGGCCGAGCCGGCGGTCGGTCCATCCGACGGTGCCCGGCGGCACGCGCAACCGCCAGGCGCGCGGCGCGCGGCCCTGCAGTCCGTCGCGGCAGGTGCCGGGGTACACCAGCTGGCCATGGCGCGTGCGCTCGCGGCCGGCGGCCTGCAGGGCCAGCGTGATGTCCTGGCGTGAACAGGCGCAGGGGTAGGCCAGGCCGGCATCGACCAGCTGTTCCAGCGCAGCCTGGTAGACGGCGCGGCGGTGCGATTGCCATTGCGGCGGTTCGTCGGCCAGCAGCCCGCAGGCGGCCAGCTGGCGCAGGATCTCGTGGTCGGCGCCCGGCACGCAGCGCGGACTGTCGACGTCCTCGATCCGCACCAGCCAGCTGCCGCCGTGCGCGCGCGCGTCGAGCCAGCTGGCCAGTGCCGCCACCAGGGAGCCGGCGTGCAGCGGCCCGGTGGGCGAAGGCGCGAAACGGCCGCGGTACGCGCTCGCCATGGGTCAGGCAGCCTCGTGGCGCTCCAGCAGCGCGCTGCGGGTGGCGTCGCTGTCCATCCGGGCCAGCCACCATTGCAGGGCGCGGCCGGGTCCCAGCCTGCCCGCGTCGCGCCATGCATAGCTCATGCGCGTGGTGCGGGTGGGCCGCTGCACCTCGCACGCCACCAGCCGGCCGCCTTGCAGGTAAGGCCGTGCCAGCGGCTCGGGCAGGAAGCCGCCGCCCAGGCCACGCACCTGCGCGTCGAGCTTGGCGCGCATGGTCGGCACGGTCAGCACGTCCTGCCCGGCCAGCAGGCCCAGCGTCATGGGCGCGCCGCCCTGGGTCGAGTCGGCCACGGCCACCGCGCGGTGCTTGACCAGCACCTCGTCGCGGATCGGTTGCTGCAGGGCCGCCAGTGGATGGTGGGGCGCCACCGCATAGACGAACTGCACATCGCCCAGCGGCCGGCTTTCCACGCCGGCGGTGTTGCCTGGCTCGAGCACCACGCCCAGCGCCAGGTCGGCCCGGCCGGAGAGCAGGGCGTCCAGGGTGCCCGCCAGCGTTTCCTCGCGCAGCCGCAGCCGGGTGGTCGGCGCCAGCGCATAGAAGGCTTCGGCCAGTTCCATCACGATGCAGTTCGACAGCACGCCGTCGACGGCCACGGTGAACTCGGCTTCCCAGCCGGTCGCCACGCGGCGCACCCGGTTGGCCATGGCGTCGATGTCCTGCAGCAACTGCCGGCTGGCGTGCAGCAGCTCGTTGCCGGCGGCGGTCAGCTTGGCCTGGCGCGAGCTGCGGTCGAACAGCAGCACGTCGAGCGCGTCCTCGAGCTGGCGGATGCGGTAGGTGACGGAGCTGGGCACCAGCCCGAGCTCGCGCGCGGCGGCGGCAAAGCTGCCGTGGTGGGCCACCGCCTGCAGCAGGCCGAGCGCATCGGGGGTCAGGACGTCGCGATGGGTGGGCATCCTGGCGGTTTCATTTCAGTTCTTTTGAATGATGCCATCAAACGCCGCCGCCGATCCCGGCCGGTCCAGCCTCTACATTCCTTCCTTACCGAAGGAGTTCCCATGTTGACCTTGCGCAAATCCCAGGATCGCGGTCACGCCGACCACGGCTGGCTCAAGTCGTTCCACAGCTTTTCGTTCGCCGGCTATCACGACCCCCAGCACATCGGCTTTGGCGACCTGCGCGTGATCAACGAAGACCGCATCGCCGCCGGCAAGGGCTTCGGCACCCACGGCCACCGTGACATGGAGATCATCAGCTACGTGCTGTCCGGCGAGCTGGCGCACAAGGACACGCTGGGCAACATCAAGGCCATTCCGCCCGGCGACGTGCAGCGCATGAGCGCGGGCACCGGCGTGCAGCACAGCGAGTTCAACCACGCCCGGGACCAGACCACGCACTTCCTGCAGATCTGGATCGAGCCGAACGTGACCGGCATTCCGCCCAGCTACGAACAGAAGAGCTTCGCCGAGGCGGAAAAGCGCGGCCGGCTGCGGCTGGTCGCCTCCCCCGACGGCGCCGAAGGCTCGGTGCTGATCCATGCCGACGCGCGCATGTATGCCGGTCTGTTCGACGGTGCCGAGCGCGCCACGCTGGCCCTGGCGCCGGGCCGGCAAGCCTACGTGCACCTGGTGCGCGGGGAACTGACTTTCAACGGCGCTATGCTCGCGACCGGCGACGCTGGCATGTTGCAGGGCGAAACGCTGCTCACGCTGGAGCACGGTCGCGACGCCGAGGTCCTGGTGTTCGACTTGGCCGCCGGCTGAACTCCGATCAATTTTTTCAACGCTACCAGAACGAGGAACTTGCCATGACCCACACCTACCCCGCCAACACCACCCAGGACACCCTGGCCCTGGTCGGCCGCATCCTGCTGGCCTGGATGTTCATCCCCGCCGGCTTCGGCAAGATCGCCGGCTTTGCCGGCACCGTGGCCTATGCCACCTCCGCCGGCCTGCCGCTGCCGCAAGTGGGCGTGGCCCTTGCCGTGCTGATCGAGCTGCTCGGCGGCATCGCGCTGCTGGTCGGCTTTGGCACCCGCTGGGTCGCGCTGGCGCTGGCGCTGTTCACCGCCGTGGCCACCTTCTTCTTCCACAACTACTGGGCCATGCCGGAAGCGCAGCAGATGATGCAGCAGCTGATGTTCACCAAGAACCTGGCCATCGTCGGCGGCCTGCTCGCCTTTGCCGCGTTCGGGCCTGGCCGCCTGAGCATCGAAGGCCGCAAGGCGCTGGGCTGACCTGACAGACTGGCCATGGCAGACATCGTCGTCGTCTACCACTCCGGCTACGGCCACACCCAGCGCATGGCCCAGGCCGTGGCCCAGGGGGCGGGGGCCCGGCTGCTGGCGATCGACGCCGAGGGCAACCTCCCGGCCGGTGGCTGGGAGCAGCTCAAGGCAGCGGACGCCATCATCTTCGGTGCGCCCACCTACATGGGCAGCGTCAGCTGGCAGTTCAAGAAGTTCGCCGACGCGTCCTCGCGCCCCTGGTACGCCCAGGAGTGGAAGGACAAGATCGCGGCGGGTTTCACCAACAGCGCCGGCATGAGCGGCGACAAGCAGGGCACGCTCACCACGCTGTTCACGCTGGCCATGCAGCACTCGATGATCTGGGTCAGCCAGGGCTTGATGCCCAGCAACACCAAGGCGGCGCAGCGCAACGACGTGAACTACCTGGTGGCCTACAGCGGCGCCATGGCGCAGTCGCCGTCCGATGCGGGCGCCGATGCGATGTCACCGGGCGACCTGGAAACGGCGCGCCTGTTCGGCGAACGGGTGGCGCAGATCACGGGGCGGTTCCAGAAATAGGCCCCGGGTCCGGCTCGCGCGCCGATGACGATGCCGCAAACAAGAACGCCCCCGGCTTCCCGGGGGCGTTTGTCATGGAGCCGGCGCGATCAGCCGTGCAGCTTGGTGGCGATGGTGGCGACGTGCTTGCCCTGGAAGGCGGCCATGCCCAGTTCCTGCGCGCTGGGCTGGCGCTCGCCGGAGCCGCCGGCGATGGTGGAGGCGCCGTACGGGCTGCCGCCCTTGATCTCGTCCAGGCCCATCTGGCGGGCTTCGGAGTAGGGCAGGCCGACCACGACCATGCCGTGGTGCAGCAGCGTCGGGTGGAAAGTCAGGATGGTGCTTTCCTGACCGCCGTGCTGGGTGGCGCTGGAGACGAACACCGAGCCGACCTTGCCGACCAGCGCGCCGGACGCCCACAGGCCGCCGGTCTGGTCCAGGAAGGTGCGCATCTGGCCGGTCATGTTGCCAAAGCGCGTGCCGGTGCCGAAGATGATCGCGTCGTAGCCGACGAGTTCGGCCGGCGTCGCCACCGGCGCGGCCTGCTCGACCTTGCCGCCGGCGGCGCGGAAGGCGTCGGCCGGCATCGTTTCCGGCACACGCTTGACGACCACTTGGGCGCCGCCGACTTCGCGGGCACCCTGGGCGACGGCGTTGGCCATGGTTTCGACGTGACCGTAGAAGCTGTGGTACAGGACGAGGATCTTTGCCATGATGCTTGCTTTCTTTCGTTTGCGAATGGGTGTGCCTGCACTCTAGGGGCTGCGGCTGGCGCGCCTGACCGCGTGGATTGATGACACCATTCAGTGGATTTCAATGGTGACGACCCGACCTCGACAGGAGTGCACCCATGACCATCTCCCTTCAACGCCTCGACGGGCAGCCCCTGGCGCAGCGGCTGCGCATCCGCGGCCACACCTTGCAGGCCGACACCAGCGAGGCGAACGGCGGCGGCGACGCCGGGCCCAGCCCGCACGACCTCTACGACGCGGCGCTCGGCGCCTGCAAGGCGATCACGGTGCTGTCGTACGCGCGGCGCAAGGGCATCCCGGTCGACGAGATCGAGACCGAGATCGTGCGCGATGATTCGCAGGAGCGCGCCGGCAGCTACCGGCTGACCGCGAAGCTGCGCATCCGCGGCGCGCTGACCGACGCGCAACTCGGGGAGCTGGCGCGGGTGGCGGACAAGTGTCCGCTGCACAAGCTGATGACAGCGGTGACCACCGGGGTCGTGAGCCAGGTGGGGCGGCTGGGCTGAACGGCGAACGCGCAGGGGCCTGAAGGCGATGCGCGCCGGGGCTAGGCACCTGCTGCGCAGAGAAGCGGGCCCGCGTTCACAACAGCTCGTGGAACAGGTAGAAGGTGTTGTCCTTCAGCTTGTGCCAGGCCCCGCGGCGGCTCCAGGCCTGCAGTTCCACTTCCTCGGCCCGCGCCACGTAGCGCTCGAAGATGGCGTCGAGCTGGCCGGCAAAGCCCGCGTCCAGCACGCCCAGCGTGAGTTCGTCGTTGGTCTCGAAGGAGCGGTCGTCGAAATTGCTCGATCCCACCGCGCTCCAGATGCCATCCACCGTCATCACCTTCTGGTGCAGCAGGGTGTGGGGGTACTCGAACAGCCGCACGCCGCAGCGCAGCAGCTTCTCGAAGTTGCGGTGCCCGGCATGCTGCACCATCGGGTTGTCGGAGCCGCCGGTGGATGGCATCAGCACGCGCACGTCGACGCCGCGCTGCACCGCCTCGCCGAAGGCATCGATGGCGGCGGGCTGCGGGATGAAGTAGGGGTTCTGGATCCAGATGCGCTTGCGCGCCAGGCAGATCGCCGTGTGGTGCAGGATCTTCACCGCCGGGGGCGAACCTTCGGGCTTCAGGTAGGCCGCGTGCATGGCGATGGTCCCGGCGTCGGCCAGGCGCGGAAAGTATTCCTCGCCGCCGAACAACTCGCAGCCCTCGCCGATCCAGTTCTCGCTGAAGACCGCTTGCAGGGTGTTGACGATCGGGCCCTGCACGCGCACGCTGATGTCGGCGTTGTTCCGGTGGTCCTCGGCGTCGCCGAGCCAGCTGTCTACGATGCAATGGCCGCCCACGAAGGCCTCGCGGCCGTCGATGACGACCAGCTTGCGGTGGTCGCGGTCGTTCAGCAAGCCGATGTTGCGCCACGAGCTGTCGTGGAACATCAGCACCTTGCAGCCGGCCTGGCGCATCCGCACCAAGGTCTGCGGCGCGATGTCCTGCGCGCCATTGGCATCGAGCAGCACCCGCACCGCCACGCCGGCGCCCGCCTGCCGCGACAGCGCTTGGGCCAGCCGGCTGCCTAGGGCCCCGTCCTTCCACAGGAAGGTCTCGAAGTGCACCGAGTAACGCGCCGCCGCGATCCGCTCGAGCAGCACCTCGAAGTACCGCCCGTTCTCCAGCAGCTCCAGCGAATTTCCGTGCACCACGCCACCCAGTGCGAGGCCCGCCAGGGAAGGCAGCAACTGCTCGATGCCGGCCGTGTTGCGCACCCGCAAGATGACGTGGCGGCGCCGCCGGATCGACCAGATGATGACCACGAGCAGCGCGATGAGGGCGGCAGAGGCGAGGGCCCAGAGTGACCAGTGGAGCAAGTTGTCGTCCTTTCCAAGCCCGCATTGTGGCGCCGCCGGCCTTCAATGGAAGGCGCGCCACCGACGAAAGCCGGGCCCGCAGCCTGTCGATCAGGCGCGACTGGTTGGGCGCGGTGATGGGCGCCAACGGCGGCATCATCTGCACCGCCGCCATCGTCGTCGGCGTGGCGGCGGTGAGCGACCAGGCGGTGCTGGCGTCGGGTCTCGCGCTGGTCTTTGCGGCCGCATTGGCGTGCGCGCGGACCGGGAAAGTACGAACTGGAGCCGCCGCTTTTGCCGACTGGCGGGCCGACGCCCCGGGGTCCGGCGCCACATCATGCCTTCGGACCTGCCGGTGGCGACTGCGATCGACCCCGCAGGATCGGTCGCCGGCAATGTGAAGCTGGTCGGGCCGGGCAGGGGCCGCTGCCGAGAGTTGCGGACGGCTTCGCGGTGCAGGTGTTCGCCAGCGGGTTCAGGCAGCCGCGCAGCCTGCGGCTCGCGCCCAACGGCGGCATCTTCCTGTCCGAGAGCGGCACCGGGCGGGTGCTGATGTTCCCGGCAGCCGCGGGCGGCGCGCCGGCGTCGATTCGATGCTGATGTCCCCGGCCAGCGAGGTGCCGGCGGGTGCGTTGCCGATGGAGGCGGCGGAAGCGGCGACCATGGCGATGATGGTCTGGCGGTTCATGTGAATTCTCCTGGAGGGGTCATGCCAAGTGCCTGGGATGAATTCCGGGCTTCGGCACCCGTTTGAAAAACCAGCGCGCCGACCACGTGCCCTTGGGGCAATCAGCAACAGTCAGCGGCGATCAATCGCGGGGCGCCGAGTCGCTTTCGCGTGTGTGGTCGAGCACGCCCGGAAATGCTTCGCTGCTGACAGCGAGTAGCGCTCCCGCTGACAAACTGCCCAGCACGCGTGCGCTAGCCTTTTGTCTCCCGCACGCAAGGAGCACCAATGAACAAGCAAGAGCGGCCCGCTACTCATCCAGATGGTCAGGACTCCCCGGCGGCTGACGAGAAGCCGATCCTCACGACGCGGCAAGGGCATCCCGTCCACGACAACCAGTCGCTGCGCTCGGTCGGTGAACGTGGCCCGGCCACCCTCGAGAACTACCACTTCATCGAAAAGATCACGCACTTCGACCGCGAGCGCATCCCGGAGCGCGTGGTGCATGCGCGCGGCACCGCCGCCCATGGCTGGTTCGAGGCCTACGGCACCATCGGCGGCGAGCCCGCGGCGAAGTACACGCGCGCGCGGGTGCTGAACGAGACCGGCGTGCGCACGCCGGTGTTCCTGCGCTTTTCCACCGTCATCGGTGGCAAGGAATCGCCCGAGACGGCCCGCGATCCGCGCGGCTTCGCCATCAAGTTCAAGACCGTCGAAGGCAACTGGGACCTGGTCGGCAACAACCTGAAGATCTTCTTCATCCGCGACGCCATCAAGTTCCCGGACATGATCCACGCCTTCAAGCCCGACCCGGTGAGCAACCGGCAGGAGAACTGGCGCTTCTACGATTTCGTCGCGAACCACCCCGAGTCGCTGCACATGATCACCTGGGTCAAGAGCCCCTGGGGCATTCCCGCGACCTACCGCGAGATGGAGGGTTCGGGCGTCAACACCTACAAGCTGGTCAACGACCAGGGCGTGGCGCGCCTGGTCAAGTTCCACTTCGTGCCGAAGCAGGGCGTGCGCAACCTGACGGCGGCGCAGGCGGCGCAGATCCAGGGCCGCGACGTTGGCCACGCCACCCGCGACCTCTACGATGCCATCGAACGCGGCGACTTCCCCGAGTGGGAGTTCTGCGTGCAGATCATGGAAGACGGCGAGCACCCGGAGCTGGACTTCGATCCGCTGGACGACACCAAGCTCTGGCCGGTAGACCAGTTCCCGCTGCTGCCGGTGGGCCGCATGGTGCTCGATCGCAATCCGGACAACGTGCATGCCGAAACCGAGCAGTCGGCCTTCGGCACCGGCGTGCTGGTGGACGGCATCGACTTCTCCGACGACAAGATGCTGCAAGGGCGCACGCTCTCGTACTCCGACACGCAGCGCTACCGGGTGGGGCCCAACTACCTGCAGCTGCCCATCAACGCGCCGCAGCAAGCCGCGCGCGCGCACACCAACCAGCAAGGCGGGCAGATGGCGTACGGTGTCGACCCGAACGGCGCCAACAAGCACGTGAACTACGAACCCAGTCTGATGGGGGGCCTGCGCGAGGCCCCGCATCCCGGCGGCGAGTACCACCAATGGGTCCAAGGGCACCTGGGCCGCTACCAGACCACCCGCACTGCCGACGACTACCGGCAGGCCGGCGAGCGCTATCGCACCTTCGAGGACTGGGAGCGCGACGACCTGGTGAACAACGTGGGCAACGACCTGAAGGAGTGTCCCGAGCTGATCCAGCTGCGCATGGTGTGGCATCTATGGCACTGCGACGAAGACTACGGCCGCCGCGTGGCGGCCATCGCCGGAGTCGACCTGGAAAGGGCCAAGGCCCTGCCGCCGTTGGCCGGCAAGCCGGCGCCCCACCAGGCACGGGGTGCATCCAGCTACACAAGCGGCGCGGCGGAGGAGCCGGCAGGTGCCGATGCTTCCAGCGCCACCAGCCGCGCCGGCTGACGAGGCTGGCTGACCCCGGGTCCGCCCGTGCGCGGCCATGCTGTCACGACGGCGACGGGCGACGGGCGACGGGCGACGGATGACGGGCGACTGGCGACGGGCGACGGGCCACGGGCGACGTTCGGCGGCGAACTGCTGCGAGCCGGTAGGTCCAGCACGAAGGCGGTGATGCTGGGCAGGCCGCGCCGCGGCGCGCTGAAGTTCGCCGGCGCCAGCCCGCACCATCCGCTGGCCGGGCCACGGGCGGCGGCATCGCCAGGTCCGCCGGGCTGCTGACCGGGTCCAGTCCGTCGTGGCCATCGGCCGGCCGGTGATGTCCGGCCTGGCGCTCGGCGGCGCCAGCGGTGTGGACAGCGTGGTCGAGTAGTTCCGCCGCGAAACCGTCGATACTGTGCTGCACCCGGATGTCGGCCGTATCGGCGCGCCGGGCCGGCGGCATGTCCGCCAGGCCGCCGCGCCGGCAACGCACGGCCCACCGAAGGTGGGTGCGCAGCGGCTGGCTTGACATTGAATCTCGATTGCAAAGGCATCCCATGAATGACAAGAACCCGGTCCCCGGCTCGACGACGAGCTCCGGGGCCCCCGCGCAGAGCGACCGCAACTCGCTGACGGTCGGCCGCGACGGCCCGATCGTGCTGCACGACGTGCACTTCCTGGAACAGATGGCGCACTTCAACCGCGAAAAGGTCATCGAGCGCCAGCCGCACGCCAAGGGTAGCGGCGCCTTCGGCCTGCTCGAAGTCACCGAGGACGTCGCGCGCTACACCAAGGCGGCGCTGTTCCGGCCCGGCGCCAAGACCGAGATGCTGGCGCGCTTTTCCACCGTGGCCGGCGAACAGGGCAGCCCCGACACCTGGCGCGACGTGCGCGGCTTCTCGCTGAAGTTCTACACCAGCGAAGGCAATTACGACCTGGTGGGCAACAACACGCCGGTGTTCTTCGTGCGCGATCCGATGAAGTTCCCGCACTTCATCCGCAGCCAGAAGCGCCTGGCCGACTCGGGCCTGCGCGACAACCACATGCAGTGGGACTTCTGGAGCAACAACCCCGAGAGCGCGCACCAGGTCACCTACCTGATGGGCGAGCGCGGGCTGCCGCGCAGCTGGCGCCACATGAACGGCTATGGCTCGCACACCTACCTGTGGGTCAACGTGGCCGGCGAGAAATTCTGGGTCAAGTACCACTTCCACACCCGCCAGGGCATGGCTTTCTTCAGCAATGGGCAGGCCGCCACGATGGCCGGCAACGACGCCGACTTCCACCGGCGCGACCTGTTCGAGGCGATCGCCCGCGGCGAGCACCCGAGCTGGCGCGTCTCGGTGCAGGTGATGCCGTATGCGGAGGCGAAATCCTATCGCTTCAACCCGTTCGACCTGACCAAGACCTGGTCGCACAAGGACTACCCGCTGATCCCGGTCGGCACCATGACGCTCAACCGCAATCCGGAGAACTTTCATGCCCAGATCGAGCAGGCGGCGTTCTCGCCGGGCAACACGGTGCCGGGCATCGGCCTGTCGCCCGACAAGATGCTGCTGGCCCGCGCCTTCGCCTACAACGACGCCCAGCGCAACCGCATCGGCGCCAACTTCCACCAGTTGCCGGTGAACCAGCCGAAGGTGCCCGTCAACAGCTACATGTTCGACGGCCCGATGGCGTACCAGCACAGCGGCAACGCGCCGACCTACGCCACCAACAGCAGCGGCCGCCCCTGGTCCGACGATTCCGGCGCCGCCGCCGAAGGCTGGGAGGCCGACGGCGCCATGGTGCGCAGCGCCGCCACCCTGCACGAGGAAGACGACGACTTCGGCCAGGCCGGCACGCTGGTGCGCGAGGTGTTCAACGATGCCCAGCGCGCGGCGCTGGTCGACCAGGTGGCCGGCAGCCTGCTGGGCGGCGTGCGCAGCCCGGTGCTGGAGCGCGCCTTCGGCTACTGGAAGAGTGTCGACGCCGAAGTGGGCCAGCGCATCGAGGCGAAGGTGCGCGCCGGCAGCGGCGCCCAGCCGGCCGAAGGCATGGGCGAGGGCTGATCGGCCGATCGAAGCCGGGCGCGGTCCGGCCTCGCGTCAGCGCAGGACCGCCGTGCGCGGTCCGTTCATGAAGACCCGATGCGCCGGCACGCAGCGCAGTGCCCGGCCCGGCACCAGGCATTCGACGTGCCCGCCGGTGCTCAATAGCGGCTCGGGGCTGAACGCGTGGGTCCACCGTTCCAGCGCCTGCTCGACGCCCTGGATCACCGCACGGCTCACGCTGGTGGCGGTGGTGCCGAGCCGAAAATTCATGCCCTCGCGCCGGCGCGCCTGTGCCCCGGACCCTCAGTCCAGGTACTTCGGTCACAGGTTGCTCTGCTCGGCGGCACCGCGCGCGGGTCCGGCAAGGCGCCGCCTTCGCCGTCGTCACCGGTCGGCGCGGGCGGCGTGGCGCCCAGCAGGTGGCTGGTCATGGTGATGGCGCCCATGGTGCCGCCTTCGGCGAACGGCAAGGCCGGCTCGCCGGCCGCCGCCGCCAGCCCGGCGATGTACAGCAGCGGCAGGAAGTGCTCGTTGGTCGGCACGGACTCGGCGTAGTCCGGGTGCGTCGTCACCGCCGGCAGCCGGCCAGGATCGGTGGTCATCCGCTGGCGCACGGCGCAGTCGAAGCGCTAGCCCCAGTCTTCGGCGCTGTCGGTACGGTCCCACGCGATGCGGCGCAGGTTGTGCACCACGTTGCCGCTGCCCAGGATGAACACGCCGCGGTCGCGCAGCGGCGCCAGCCGCGCCCCCAGGTCCAGGTGGTACTGCGCGTCCTCGCCACCGTTGAGCGACAGCTGCACCACCGGGATGTCGGCCCCGGGGAACATGTGGGCCAGCACCGACCAGGTGCCATGGTCGAGGCCCCAGCTGTCCGCGTCCAGGCCGACGAACGAAGGCTGCACCACCTGGGCGACCTCGCGCGCCAGCTCGGGCGATCCCGGCGCCGGATAGTCGAACTCGAACAACTCGCGCGGAAAGCCATAGAAGTCGTGGATCACCCGCGGCCGCGCCATGGCGGTGACCGCGCTGCCCTGGATGAGCCAGTGCGCCGAGATGCAGACGATGGCACGCGGGCGCGGCAGCGCCTGGCCCAGCTGGCGCCAGGCGCTGGTGAAGCGGTTCACCTCCAGCGTGTTCATGGGGCTGCCGTGGCCAACGAAGGCCGCCGGCATGCGGGTGCTCGTCATTGTCCAGCTCTGTTGGCGATGCGGCAGCCGCAGCATACGCCGCGTTCCTACAATGCGTGCATGCCCTCCACCGGTTCTTTGCCCGGCGTGCGCCAACGCCTCATCGCCCACCACCGCGACCTCGGCGGCGGCTTCGTGGTGCGGCGGCTGCTGCCGTCGGCGCGCCAGCGCAGCGTGGGGCCGTTCATCTTCTTCGACCATTTCGGCCCGGCCGACGAACTGCCGGGCACCAACCACGACGTGCGACCGCATCCGCACATCGGGCTGGCCACGGTCACCTACCTGTTCGAGGGCGCGATGATGCATCGCGACAGCCTGGGCACCGAACAGACGATCGAGCCCGGCGCCGTCAACTGGATGACGTCGGGGCGCGGCATCGTGCATTCCGAGCGCAAGCCCGAGCACCTGCGCAACACGCGCTACCGCAACCACGGCCTGCAGCTGTGGACGGCATTGCCGCTGGCGCAGGAAGAGGTGGAGCCGTCGTTCTCGCACACGCCCGCCGCCGCCATTCCGGAGTGCAGCGTCGGCGACGCGCGGGTGCGCTTGCTGGTGGGCGAGGCTTTCGGGTTGCGCTCGCCGGTGCCCGCCTCGTCCCCCACGCTCTACCTGGACATCGCCGTGCCGGCCGGCGGCCGCTTGCAGCTGCCGGCGCTGGCGCCGGAGCAGGCGCTCTATGCGGTGCAGGGCAGCCTGGCGGTCGCCGGCGAGCCGCTGCCAGACGGGACGATGGCCGTGCTCGACGGGACGACGCCGGTCGCCGTCACGACGACGACGGGTGTGCGCTTCGTGCTGGTTGGCGGCCCGCCGCTCGATGCGCCGCGCCACATGTGGTGGAACTTCGTCTCCAGCCGGTCCGACCGGCTCGTGCAGGCCGCCGCCGACTGGGAAGCGATGCGCATGGGCCGCGTGCCCGGCGACGACGAGTTCATCCCGCTGCCGCCGACCCGGTTCAAGCCGCCCGAGCCGATGTCCTGAGCCGGCCGGCGGCAGCCGCGCCCGGGCGGAGCCGCGATCGCGCGAAAGTCAAGCGGCGCGTGTTTCCTACAATGGCTCCATGTTCGTCCACCTGCGCCTGCACACCGAGTTTTCCGTCGTCGACGGCACCAACCGCATAGCCGAGATCGTCAAGGCCGCCGCCGCCGACGCGCAACCCGCGCTCGGCATCAGCGACCTGAACAACCTGTACGGCGGCATCAAGTTCTACAAGGAGGCGCGCGGCGCCGGCCTGAAACCCATCGTGGGCTGCGAGGTGATGCTGCAAGGCGTCGGCCCCGATCCGGTGGCGATTTCCCGCGTGGTGCTGCTGGTGCAGGACCACAAGGGCTACCTGAACCTGTGCGAGCTGCTGGCGCGCGCCTGGACCCGCAACATCGTGCGGGCGCAGGCCGTGTGCAAGCTCGAATGGCTGCAGGAGCTCAACGAAGGCCTGCTGATGCTGGCCGGCGCCCAGGCCGGGCCGGTCGGCCAGGCCTTGATGCAGGGCGACGAAAGCCGTGCCGGCGAAATCGCGCTGCAGCTGGCCGGCATCTTCCCGCACCGCTTCTACATCGAGCTGCAGCGGGCCGGCCGCAACGACGACGAGCCGCACGTGGCCGCCGCCGTGCAGCTGGCCGCGCGCCTGAGCCTGCCGGTGGTGGCCACGCACCCGGTGCAGTTCACCAAGGAAGACGACTACGAGGCGCACGAGGCGCGCGTGTGCATCTCCGACGGCGAAATCCTGGGCAACCCGCGCCGGGTGCGGCGCTTCACCCGCGAGCAGTACTTCAAGACCACGGCCCAGATGGAGGCGCTGTTCGAAGACCTGCCCTCGGCCGTCGCCAACAGCCAGGAGATCGCGCGCCGCTGCAACCTGGTGCTGTCGCTGGGCAAGCCGCAGCTGCCGGCCTTTCCCACGCCGAACGGCATGGCGGCCGAGGAGTACTTCCGCTTCGCCTCGCACCAAGGCCTGAACGAGCGGCTGGCGCAGCTGTACCCGAAGGAGGCCGAGCGCGAGGCGCAGCGCCAGCGCTACGTCGACCGCCTCGAGTTCGAGATCGGCACCATCCTGAAGATGGGATTTCCCGGCTACTTCCTGATCGTCGGCGACTTCATCAACTGGGCCAAGGCCAACGGCTGCCCGGTCGGACCGGGCCGGGGTTCCGGCGCCGGCTCGCTGGTGGCCTACGCGCTGAAGATCACCGACCTGGACCCGCTGCAGTACAATCTGCTGTTCGAGCGCTTCCTGAACCCGGAGCGGGTGTCGATGCCCGACTTCGACATCGACTTCTGCCAGGGCAACCGCGATCGCGTGATCGAGTACGTCAAGGAGAAGTACGGGCGCGAGGCGGTCAGCCAGATCGCCACCTTCGGCACCATGGCCGCGCGCGCCGCGGTGCGCGACGTCGGCCGGGTGCTCGACATGAGCTACACCTTCTGCGACGGCATCAGCAAGCTGATCCCGAACAAGCCGGGCACGCACATCACCATCGCCGATGCCTTGAAGCAGGAGCCGATCCTGGCCGAGCGCTACCAGCGGGAAGACGAGGTCCGGACGCTGCTGGACCTGGCGCAAAAGCTCGAAGGCCTCACACGCAACGTTGGCATGCACGCCGGCGGCGTGCTGATCGCGCCGGGCAAGCTGACCGACTTCACGCCGCTGTACCAGCAGCCTGGCAGCGAGTCGGCGGTGAGCCAGTACGACAAGGACGACGTGGAAGCGGCCGGCCTGGTGAAGTTCGACTTTCTGGGCCTGGCCACACTGACCATCCTGGAGCTGGCCCGCAAATTCATCGTCGGGCGCCATCCGGGCCGGGAGAACTTCGCCTTCGAGACCATCGCGCTGGACGATGCGGCCACCTACAAGCTGTTTTCCGACGGCAAGACCGAAGCGGTGTTCCAGTTCGAATCGCGCGGCATGCAAGGCATGTTGCGGGATGCCAAGCCGACCCGGCTGGAAGACCTGATCGCGCTGAACGCGCTGTACCGCCCCGGCCCGATGGACCTGATCCCCAGCTTCGTGGCCCGCAAGCATGGGCGCGAGCCGGTGGAGTACCCGCACCCGGCGGTGGCGGAGATGCTCGGCGAGACCTACGGCATCATGGTCTACCAGGAGCAGGTGATGCAGACGGCGCAGATCCTGGGCGGCTACTCGCTCGGTGGCGCCGACCTGCTGCGCCGCGCCATGGGCAAGAAGAAGGCCGAAGAGATGGCCGAGCACCGGGAGCGGTTCCGCACCGGCGCCGAGCAGACCCACGGCATCCCGCAGGAAAAGGCCGACGAGATCTTCGACCTGATGGAGAAGTTCGCGGGCTACGGCTTCAACAAGTCGCACGCGGCTGCGTATTCGCTGCTGGCATATCACACCGGCTGGTTGAAGGTGCACTTCACCGCGGAGTTCTATTGCGCGAACATGACGGTGGAAATGGACGACACCGACAAGCTGAAGGCGTTGTTCCAGGACGCGACCGACAACTTCGGCCTGCAGTTCGAACCGCCCGACGTGAACCGCGGCGTGTACCGGTTCGAGCCTGTTTCAGACAAGGTGATCTGCTATGGCCTGGGCGCCGTGAAGGGCACGGGCCATCAGGCTATCGATGCCATCGTGAAGGCGCGGGAAGAAGGCGGCGCATTCACGAGCCTGTACGACTTCTGC
>NZ_JAQGLS010000251.1 GCF_028292805.1 Ramlibacter sp.
CTTTTCCAATGGCGCGAGGTCCGCGCCGGGTCCGACGGCGGCGTCGTCGCGCCCGACGAGCGCCTGCCCTGGCCGCAGACCGCGGCCATGGGCGTGCAGCACGTGATCGCGATGTTCGGGGCCACAGTGCTGGCGCCGATCCTGATGGGGTTCGACCCCAACATCGCCTTCCTCATGAGCGGTATCGGCACGCTGATCTTCTTCCTGGTCACCGGCGGCAAGGTGCCCAGCTACCTGGGTTCCAGCTTCGCCTTCATCGGCGTGGTGATCGCCGCCACGGCGTACGCGGGCAAAGGCGCCAACGGCAACATCGGCGTGGCGCTCGGCGGCATCATCGCTTGCGGCGTCGTCTACGCGATCATCGGGGCCGTCGTGCATGCGGTCGGCACCGGCTGGATCGAACGCTTCATGCCGCCAGTGGTGACCGGCGCGGTCGTGGCCGTGATCGGCCTCAATCTGGCCGGCATCCCGATCAAGAACATGGCGCCGACCGACTTCGACAAGTGGATGCAGCTGGTCACCTTCGTCAGCGTCGGGCTGGTGGCGGTGCTCACGCGCGGCATGGTGCAGCGGCTGCTGATCCTGATCGGCCTGATCGTCGCCAGCATCATCTACGCGGTGCTGGCCAACGGCCTGGGGCTGGGCAAGCCGCTGGACTTCTCCAGCATCGCCAGCGCCGCCTGGTTCGGCGCCCCCGCCTTCACCGCGCCGGTCTTCAGCGGCTCGGCGATGCTGCTGATCGCGCCGGTGGCCATCATCCTGGTGGCGGAGAACCTGGGCCACATCAAGGCCGTGACGGCCATGACCGGGCGCAACCTGGACCAGTACATGGGCCGCGCCTTCATCGGCGACGGCGTGGCGACGATCGTCAGCGGCGCCGCCGGCGGCACCGGCGTGACCACCTATGCCGAGAACATCGGCGTGATGGCCGCCACCAAGATCTATTCCACCGCCATCTTCCTGGTGGCCGCGATGATCGCGGTGGTGCTCGGCTTCTCGCCGAAATTCGGCGCCGTGATCCAGGCGATCCCGCTGCCGGTGATGGGCGGCGTCAGCATCGTGGTGTTCGGCCTGATCGCCGTGGCCGGCGCCAAGATCTGGGTCGACAACCGGGTCGACTTCTCGCAAAACAAGAACCTGATCGTCGCCGCCATCACGCTGGTGCTGGGCACCGGCGACTACACGCTCAACTTCGGCGGCTTCGCACTCGGCGGAATCGGGACTGCCACCTTCGGCGCCATCCTGCTGTATGCGCTGCTGAACCGGGACCGCTCGACCGGCGTCAGCGTCGCCGATGCGCCGATGGTGGAAGTGCCCGAACCGCGCAAGCCGGTGTGACCATGGCAAGAATCTGGAAGCAGGAGATCACGGTGCAGGCGCTGACGGCCTTGCACCGGGGCACGGCGCCGGAATATCTGGGAATGGAATTCCTGGAGGTGGGCGACGACTTCATCCGCGGCCGCATCCCGGTGGATGCCCGCACCCGCCAGCCCTATGGGGTGATCCACGGCGGCGTCAGCGTGGTGCTGGCGGAAACGCTCGGCTCTTGCGGCGCGGTGTACTGCTGCCCGCCGGGCTTTCGCGCAGTCGGCCTGGACATCAACGCCAACCACCTGCGCGGGGCATCGTCGGGCTGGGTGACCGGCACGGCACGGCCGGTGCACGTCGGGCGCAGCACGCAGGTCTGGCAGATCGACCTGCACAACGACGCGGGGGAGCTGACCTGCGTGTCGCGGCTGACGATGGCGGTGCTGACGCCGAAGTGACCGGGCTGGTGCGCAGCAGCGCTGCACACCACGCTGTCACTGCGACCGCGCCAGCCGCTCGCTTTTCCAGTACACGTCATCCCCGCCATCCATGCGGTTGAACACGCGCGCCAGCACGAACATCAGGTCGGACAGCCGGTTCAGGTACTGCCGCGGCGCATCGCGCAGCGACTCGGCGGCGCCCAGCGCGACCAGCGCCCGCTCGGCGCGGCGGGCCACGGTGCGGCACACATGGGCTTGCGCGGCCGCCCGGTTGCCGGCCGGCAGGATGAACTCCTGCAGCCTCGGCAGTTGGGCGTTGCAGCTGGCCAATGCCTCGTCCAGCGCGGCCACCGCCTCGGCCTTGAGCAATTCATAGCCGGGAATCGACAACTCACCGCCGAGGTTGAACAGCTGGTGCTGGATCTCCACCAGCACGGCGCGGCAGTCCGCCGGCACCGGCTCGCACAGCAGCAGGCCGATGTGGGAATTGAGTTCGTCCACGTCACCCATGGCGTGCACCCGCAGGTGGTCCTTGGGCACCCGCGTGTTGTCGCCCAGCCCGGTGGTGCCGTCGTCGCCGGTGCGGGTGGCGATCTGGGTCAGCCGTTGTCCCATGGTGTCTCCTTTGTTGCCGGGGATTGTGCGCCAGCGGACCAGCCTCAGCGTTACCGACCCGCAGCCCGGCTGCTCCTGTTCCTACACCGAATCACACCGACATCGGCTGGCATCACAGCCGCGCCGGATGACGATGGTCCAAGGCCGCCCACCCGCCGGCGCCAACTTGCAGGAGCCCCGCCATGTCGCCTCTTTCCCGCCTGACCGCCGCTTGCGTGGTGGCCTTGGTCGCCACCGCCGCTGTCCACGCGCAGCAGCGCTCGGTGCGCCCCGCCACCACCACCGCCCCCTCGGCCAACGCCCGCGCCGCGCAGGCAGCCCCAAATCCCGCCGGCCTGCGCCCGCCGAACCCGGCCGGCCTGACTGCCGGCAGCGGCGCCGCCGTCTCGGGCGACCCGGTCGCCGCCGGCCATGCCGCCGCCATCACGCGCGGAACTGCGCCCAACACCGTGGCCGGTGGCCCGGCCGGCGCCGATGGCGACGGCGGCGACACCGGCCTGTCGGGGGCCGGCGCCGCCGGCCTGCCGGCCCGGGGGTCGTTGCAACCGGTGCCGATGGGCTCCGGGGGCAACCCGGTGGAAGTCGCCCGCGCCTTCATCAACGCCGACAGCAACCACGACGGCGAGCTGACCCGCAACGAAGCGTCCCGCCTGGGCATCGCCTTCGAGGAGATGGACCGCGACTTCGACGGCGTCGTCACGCGCGCCGAATACGGCGATGGCCGGCGCTGACGCGCTGCGCGGGCTGCTGCTGGGCCTGACGCTGGCGGGTGCAGCCGTCAGCCAGGCGCAGGTGCCGGCGCAACGATCCGCCGATCCGGCAGCCTCGCTGATGCCGCCGGCCGGCACCGCCGCGACCGTCCCGCCACCGGCTCCGGCGGCCGGCCGCTGGACGGCGGCCCAGGTGCAGCAATCGTTCAGCCAGGCGGACAGCAACGCCGATGGCCAGCTCACGCGGGCCGAGGCCCAGCGGCTGGCCCTCCTGCCGCGTAGCTTCGAGGACATGGACGCCAACAAGGACGGCGTCCTGTCGCTGGCCGAATACCAGGCCGGCGCGCAATAGCGCTTGTGCTGCAGACTGCCGGGCGGGGCCGCACTACACTGGGTGCTCCCCGGAGACCCGCATGAACGCACCCACCGCCCTGTCGCACCTGGTTCCGCAAGTCAGGCAACGCGACGTCCCCACCACCCTCGTCGAGGGACTGAAGGCGCGCTTTGGCGACCGCTGTTCCACCGCCATGGCGGTGCGCGAGCAGCACGGGCGCGACGAGTCGTCGTTCGAGGTGCCGCCGCCCGCCGCCGTGGTATTCGCCGAGTCCACCGCCGATGTCGCCGAAGCCGTGCGCCTGGCGTCCATGCACGACGTGCCGGTGATCCCGTTCGGCGTCGGCTCGTCGCTGGAAGGCCATTTGCTGGCCGTGCAGGGCGGCATCAGCATCGACGTCAGCCGCATGAACAAGCTGCTGTCCATCAACGCGGAAGACCTGACCGTCACGGTCCAGCCCGGCGTCACGCGCAAGCAGCTGAACGAGGAGATCCGCAGCACTGGCCTGTTCTTCCCGATCGACCCGGGCGCCGATGCTTCGCTGGGCGGCATGAGCGCCACCCGCGCCTCCGGCACCAACGCCGTGCGCTACGGCACCATGCGCGAGAACGTGCTGGCGCTGGAAGTGGTCACGGCCAGCGGCCAGGTGATCCGCACCGGCACCCGCGCCAGGAAGTCGGCGGCCGGCTATGACCTGACGCGCCTGTTCGTCGGCAGCGAAGGCACGCTGGGCGTGATCACCGAGGTGACGCTCAAGCTGTACCCGATCCCCGAGGCGATTTCGGCCGCCATCTGCTCGTTCCCCAGCATCGAGGCCGCCGTGCGCACCACCATCCAGGTGATCCAGCTGGGCGTGCCGATCGCGCGGGTCGAACTGATCGACAGCAATACGGTGCGCATGGTCAACGCCCACAGCAAGCTGGGGCTGCGCCAGGAGCCCATGTTGCTGATGGAATTCCACGGCTCGCCGGCCGGCGTCAAGGAGCAGGCCGAGACGGTGCAGGAGATCGCCTCCGAGTTCGGCGGCAACGCCTTCGAATGGGCAGCAACGCCGGAAGAGCGCACCCGGCTGTGGACCGCTCGCCACAACTCCTACTTCGCCGCGGTGCAGTCGCGCCCCGGCTGCAAGGTGATTTCCACCGACACCTGCGTGCCGATCTCGCGGCTGGCCGACTGCCTGCTGGACTCCGTGGCCGAGGCCGATGCCAGCGGCATCCCCTACTTCCTGGTCGGCCACGTCGGCGACGGCAACTTCCACTTCGGCTACCTGCTGGACCCGAACGATCCGAAGGAGCGCGAGGTCGCCGAAGACCTGAACCACAAGCTGGTGAGCCGGGCGCTGGCGCTGGAAGGCACCTGCACCGGCGAGCACGGCGTGGGCCTGCACAAGATGGGCTTCCTGGTCGACGAGGCCGGCGCCGGCGCGGTCGACATGATGCGCACCATCAAGCGGGCGCTGGACCCCAAGAACATCATGAACCCGGGCAAGATCTTCGCGCTCTGAGACTGCGCCTGCGACAGCACCGCAGTGAGCGCTGGCTCTGCGCGGTTTAGCCCCCCCGCAGTCTGTCGATCAGCCCGTTCAGTTCGTCCAGCG
This sequence comes from Ramlibacter sp., assembly GCF_028292805.1. Classification (GTDB taxonomy): domain Bacteria; phylum Pseudomonadota; class Gammaproteobacteria; order Burkholderiales; family Burkholderiaceae_C; genus Ramlibacter. Next base: position 5,005 of record NZ_JAQGLS010000251.1, read on the forward strand.
ACCCGAAGTGGATCGCCACCTCGCCGAGCTCCTCCATCCGGCCGTGGCGCTTGACCCGCTTCTTGATCCGCACCTCCACCTGCGCCGTCAGTAGGTCCGACAGCTCCTCCTCGATCCGCTTCAGGTCGCGCGACTTTTCCTGCTTCGGCTTGTTGGGCGAGGTCAGGCTGAACTCGGCGCCGATCTTCTTGACCAGGCCTTCCGCCTCGCGCACCGACAGCTTCTTCTGCGCGATCTGGTTGGCCGCCGTGATCTGCGCCGCCCGCTCCAGCGACAGCAGCGCCCGCGCGTGGCCCATGTCCAGGTCGCCGGCCATCAGCATGCTCTGCACCGGGTCGGCCAGGTTCAGCAGGCGCAGCAGGTTGGAGGCGGCGCTGCGCGAGCGGCCGACGGCTTGCGCCGCCTGTTCATGCGTCAGCCCGAAGTCCTTGATCAGGCGCTGCAGGCCCTGCGCTTCCTCCAGCGGGTTCAGGTCTTCGCGCTGGATGTTCTCGATCAGCGCCATCGCCGCGGCGGCTTCGTTCGGCACGTCGCGCACCAGCACCGGCACGCTGTCCAGGCCGGCCAGCTTGGCCGCGCGGTAGCGGCGCTCGCCGGCGATGATTTCGTACTTGCCCTGGTTCGGCCCGTCGGACAGGCGCCGCACCAGGATCGGCTGCATGATGCCCTGGGCCTTGATCGACTCGGCCAGCTCGTACAGGGCGCCCTCGTCCATCCGGGTGCGCGGCTGGTATGCGCCCGGCACCATGTCGCCCAGGAACAGCGACGCCGGCTGACCAGGATGGGCACCGGGCACTTCGCCGGCAGCGGCGTTCTCGTCGAACTTGGGCCCGAGCAAGGCTTCCAGGCCGCGGCCCAGGCCCTTGGGTTTTTTGGTGACCATCGCGATCAATCTTTCATGAGGTCCTGCAGCAGGACATGGCCTTCAGGCCAGCTGGCCAGGCCGGAATCGGCGTTGATGTGGCCGCAGTCGCCGTAGTCCATGAACTGGGCGTTCCAGGCGTGGGCGAACAGGCGGGCGCGCTCGAAGGCGCAATACGGATCGTTGTGGCTGCCGAGCAGCACACTGGGAAATGGCAAGGCCCGCAGCTGGATCGGCGACCAGCTGGGAATCTGCTCGCGGATTTCCGGCCGCTCGACGTCGCCGGGCGCGACCAGCAGCGCCGCCTTCACCCGGTGCGTGTTGCGCGAATGCGCGGCCCAGGCGGCCGTGAGGATGCAGCCCAGGCTGTGCGCCACCAGCACCACCGGCTCGCTGCGCGAGAGGATCACATCCTCCAGCCGCGCCACCCAATCGCCGCGCAAGGGCTTGCGCCAGTCGTGCTGCTCGACCCGTACGTAGCCATGGCGCTGCTCCCACAGGCTTTGCCAGTGCTTGGGCCCGCTGTTCTCCCAGCCGGGCAGCAACAGCACGTTCTGCGGCTTCATCTGCCAGCGTTGTGATCGCGGTGAAACAAGACGGACACCGGGTGTCTGGTCATTTCATGCTCTCGATGCGATCGACCATCTCTTTCGCGAACGCGACAAAGGCCTGACTGCCGCGGGCCGCCGGATCGAAGGCCACGCCCGGCAGTCCGTAGCTGGGCGCCTCGGCCAGCCGCACGTTGCGCGGGATCACGGTGTTGAACACCTTGTCGCCAAAGTGGGCCTTGAGCTGGTCGCTCACGTTCTGCTGCAGCGTGATGCGCGGATCGAACATCACCCGCAACAAGCCGATGATTTCCAGGTCCTTGTTCAGGTTGGCGTGCACCTGCTTGATGGTGTTGACCAGGTCCGACAAGCCTTCCAGCGCGAAATACTCGCACTGCATTGGCACGATCACGCCGTGGGCGGCGCACAGGCCGTTGAGCGTAAGCATGGACAGCGAGGGCGGGCAGTCGATCAACACGAAGTCGTACTCGTCGGCCACATCGGCCAACGCTGTCTTCAGGCGCTTTTCGCGCCGCTCCACGTCCACCAGCTCCACCTCGGCGCCGGCCAGCTCGCGGTTGGCTCCCAGCACATCGTAGCTGCAGCCGGCTTCCACCAGTCGCTCGCTGCGCACCCTCGCCTCCACCACCGAAGCGGATTCGAGCAACACGTCGTACACCGTCAACTCGAGCTGGCGCTTGTCGACGCCCGACCCCATGGTGGCGTTGCCTTGCGGATCCAGGTCCACCATCAGCACCCGCTGCCCCACCTTGGCCAGGCCGGCCGCCAGATTGACGGTGGTGGTGGTCTTGCCGACGCCGCCCTTTTGGTTCGCTACACAGAAAATCTTGGCCATGGGTTACCTGGAGACGGCGAGCTTGACGCCAAAGCCTAGCAGGCAGAGGCCGGCGACCTTCTCCAGCACGCGGGCAATGAGCGGGTTGGCGCGCATGCGCTCCGCCAAGAAGTGGGCCAACAGCACGACCGTCAAGCCGTACAGAAAGGTCAGCACGGCGATGGTCGCGGCCATCAGCCCGAAGGTGAGCAGGCCCTGGTGCCGGGCCGGGTCGACGAACAGCGGGAAGAAGGCCATGTAGAAGACGATGGCCTTGGGGTTCAGCAAGGTGATCAGGCCAGCCTGCCTGAAGTAGTGGCGCGGCTCGATGTGGAGCACCGGCGCGTCGCCCGGTTTGGCCAGCAGCATGCGCAAGCCCAGCCAAGCCAGGTAGGCGGCGCCCAGCCACTGCACGGCTTCGAAGACGCGTGGAGAGGTTGCCAGCAAGGCCGCGACCCCGGCCACCGCCGCCCACATGAGCACCTGGTCGCCGGCGATCACGCCGAAGGTGGCCGCCAAGCCGCCGGCAATTCCGCCCTTGCCGGTGGAGGTGATCAGCGCCAGATTGCCGGGCCCCGGGATCAACAGGAAGATCAGGATCGCGGCGACGAATGCGCCGTAGTCTGCAACGCCAAGCATGGGAAGCCTCCGGGAAAGGCTGAGTTTAACTTCCGGCGCCAGTCGCGCCCGCGGCGCTTTGCCGGCTCGGCGCGCGCCGCATCCAGACCAGGCAGCGCTCGGCATCCAGGCCGGGCACAACCAACTGTTCCACGTGGAACACTTGTGCCGTGGGCGGCAGTTCGGCCAGCTCCTGCCCCGGGTGCTTGCCTTTCATCGCCAGCCAGACGCCCTGCTCCGCCAGGGCCGCGCCCGACCAGGACACGAAATCCTGCAGGGAAGCGAAAGCCCGGGAGCAGATGAGGTCGTACGATCCTTGCAGGTTTTCCACTCTGGCATGCATGCCGCGCAGCTGGGCCAAGGCCAACTGGGCCGCCACCTGCTGGATGAACGCAGCCTTCTTGCCAACCGCATCCACACAGTCCACCGCCAGATCGGGGCAGCAGATCGCAATGACGACACCGGGCAGCCCGCCGCCGGAGCCGACGTCCAACAGCCTGAGTGCCCGACCGGCCGTGTGGCGGCGCAGCGGCGGAATCATGGCCAGACTGTCCAGCAGGTGCTGCACCAGCATCTCGCGCGGATCGCGCACCGATGTCAGGTTGTAGACCTTGTTCCATTTGCCCAGCAAGTCGAGGTAGGCCAGCAAGGCATCCACTTGCGCCGGGCTCAGCCCCAACCCCAGCGTGGCCGCGCCGGCGCGCAGCTCCTCATTCAGGGAGCTCATGCCGCGGCCTGCCCTGCGGCGCTGACCGCCCCCGCGAAGCCTTCGACTCTGCTTTTCTTCAAATGCACCAGCAGCAGCGAGATGGCGGCCGGCGTCACGCCGGAAATTCGCGACGCCAGACCTAGCGTTTCCGGCCGATGCTTGTTCAGCTTCTGCCGCACCTCGATGCTCAGCGCGGGCACTTGCATGTAGTCGAACTCGGCCGGCAGCTTCAGGTTTTCATAATGGGCGGCACGCCCGATCTCGTCCTTTTGCCGGTCGATGTAGCCGGAGTACTTGGCGCCGATCTCGAGTTGCTCGACCACCGGCGCATACAGCTCGCCCAGTGTTTCACGTGAAACATCGGGGCTGGCGTAGCGCCTGCCTTCCAGGCCGAGCAGGGTTTCGTAAGTCACGCCGGGTCGTCGCAGCAATTCGCCGAGGCTGTATTCATGGGCGATATTGGTGCCAAGCACCCGCTCGGCTTCCTGGGCCGATACGATCCGAGGATTGATCCAGGTCGACTTCAGGCGTTGTGTTTCACGTGAAACAGCATCGCGCTTGCGGCTGAACGCATCCCAGCGCCGGTCCTCCACCAGCCCTAGCCGCCTGCCCTCTTCCGTCAACCGCAGATCGGCATTGTCTTCGCGCAGCTGCAGCCGGAACTCGGCCCGGCTGGTGAACATTCGGTACGGCTCGGTCACGCCCTTGGTGACGAGATCGTCAACCAGCACGCCCAGGTAGGCTTGGTCACGGCCCGGCAGCCAGGCTGCTTCGCCCCGGCATTGCAGCGCGGCATTGACGCCGGCGAACAAGCCCTGGGCGGCAGCCTCTTCGTAGCCGGTGGTGCCGTTGATCTGCCCGGCGAAGAACAGGCCCTGAATGGCACGGGTCTCGAAGCTGCTCTTGAGGCCACGGGGATCGAAGTAGTCGTACTCGATGGCGTAGCCAGGCCGCAGGATGTGGGCGTGCTCCAGCCCCGGCAGCGTCCGCACCAGGCCCAGCTGGATGTCGAACGGCAAGCTGGTTGAAATGCCGTTGGGGTAGAACTCGTTGGTGGTCAGCCCTTCCGGCTCCAAAAAAATCTGGTGGCTGGCCTTGTCGGCAAAGCGGTTGATCTTGTCTTCCACGCTCGGGCAGTAGCGTGGGCCCACGCCTTCGATCTTGCCGGTGAACAACGGGCTGCGGTCGAAACCGGAGCGGATGATGTCGTGGGTGCGCTCGTTGGTGTGCGTGATCCAGCACGGCACCTGGCGCGGATGCATGTCGACCCGCCCCATGAAGCTGAACACCGGCACCGGTCCGGGGTCGCCGGCCTGCTCCTGGCACTTGGAAAAGTCGATGCTGCGGCCATCGATGCGCGGCGGGGTGCCGGTCTTCAATCGCCCTTGCGGCAGCTTCAGCTCCTTCAGCCGGGCCGACAGCGACACCGCCGGCGGATCGCCGGCCCGGCCGGCGGCGTAGTTGCTCAGCCCGACGTGGATCTTGCCGTCCAGGAAAGTGCCTGCGGTCAGCACCACCGCGCGCGCGGAAACGAACCCCAACCTGGGTGACGGCGCCGACCACGCGGTCGCCCTCCACCATCAGGTCGTCCACGGCCTGCTGGAACAGCGTCAGGTTGGGCTGGTTTTCCAGCCGCTGCCGAATCGCCGCCTTGTAGAGGATGCGATCGGCCTGGGCCCGGGTGGCGCGCACCGCCGGACCTTTGCTCGAGTTGAGGATACGGAACTGAATCCCCGCCTCATCCGTGGCGATCGCCATCGCGCCGCCGAGCGCGTCCACTTCCTTGACCAGGTGGCCTTTGCCGATTCCGCCGATGGACGGGTTGCAGCTCATCTGCCCGAGGGTTTCGATGTTGTGCGTGAGCAGCAGCGTCTTGCAGCCCATGCGCGCGGATGCGAGGGCCGCTTCGGTGCCGGCATGGCCGCCACCGACCACGATGACGTCGAATTCTTCTGGGTAGAGCATGAGCATGGCGCCGTCCTGCGCGGGGGGCGAGTGCCCTGGGGGAAAGGGCAAGATTTTACCGGGCGGGGTGGTTTCGCGCCCGCCATGGACAATCGGGCGATGAACTGCCGACCCGGCTGCGGCGCCTGCTGCATCGCCCCCTCCATCACCTCGCCGATTCCGGGCATGCCGCAGGGCAAGCCGGCCGGCGTGCGGTGCGTTCAGCTGGACGAGGAGAACCGGTGCCGGGTGTTCGGAAAGCCGGAGCGGCCGGCGTTTTGCGGCGGGCTGCAGGCCGCGGCAGAGATGTGCGGGAGCAGCCGGCAGCACGCGATGCTGTGGCTCACTTCCATGGAAACGCTGACTGCGCCTTGATTCTAGGGATGGTGCGCGGCAAGCCGCACACCCTACGACGACCCACGAACCGGTAGGGTGTGCAGCTCCGCTGCGCACCATCCCTACTCCTCCAACCTCAGAACGGATAGTGCCGCGGCGTCGTCTGGATCGTGATCCAGCGCAGCTCGGTGAACTCGGCGATGCCGGCCCGGCCGCCGAACCGGCCCATGCCCGACCCTTTGACGCCGCCGAACGGCATCTGCGCTTCGTCGTGCACGGTCGGCGCATTGACGTGGCAAATGCCCGAGTCGATCTTGCGTGCCACGTTGAAGGCGCGCGCGATGTCACGGCCGAACACGGCAGCCGACAGGCCGTACTCGTTGTCATTGGCGCAGACTATCGCCTCTTCCACTCCGCGCACCCGCACGATCGGCTTGACCGGGCCGAAGCTTTCCTCGTGGTAGATCCGCATCGCCGGCGTCACGTGGTCCAGCAGCGTGGCGGCCATCAGCGTGTTTTCCGACTTGCCGCCGCAGACCAGCTTGGCGCCCTTGGCCAGCGCGTCTTCCAGCAGCGCGTTGCAATGCTCCACCGTCGGCATGCCGATCACGCTGCCCAGCACCACCGGCTCCGGCTTGCGCGGGTCGCCCACCGGCAGCGACTTCGCCTTGGCGGCGAACTTGCGCACGAACTCGTCGGCGATCTTCTCGTCGACGATGATCCGTTCGGTGCTCATGCAGATCTGGCCGCTATTGGCGAAGCAGCCGAACGCGGCCGCATTCACCGCGTCATCGATGTCGGCGTCGTCCAGGATCACCAGCGGCGCCTTGCCGCCCAGTTCCAGCACGGCCGGCTTGAGGTACTTGGCGCAAGTCTGCGCGATCAGCTTGCCGACGCGGGTCGAGCCCGTGAAGTTGACGCGGCGCACGGCCGGATGCGAGACCACCGCCTCCACCACGATGCCGGCCTCGTGCGGCGCGTTGGTGATGTAGTTGACGACGCCGGCCGGAAAACCGGCATCGACGAAAGCCTCGGCGATCAGCTGGTGGGTGCGCGGGCAGTTCTCGCTGCCTTTCAGCACCACGGTGTTGCCGCAGGCCAGCGGCGTGGCGATGGCGCGCACGCCCAGGATGATGGGCGCGTTCCAGGGCGCGATGCCCAGCACCACGCCGGCCGGCTGCCGTACGCCCATCGAGAGCGAGCCGGGCACGTCCGAGGGGATCACCTCGCCGGCCACCTGCGTGGTCAGCGACGCCGCTTCGCGCAGCATGCCAGCCGCCAGCATCACGTTGAAGCCGGCCCACATGCCGGTGGCGCCGGTTTCGGCGGTGACCGCCTCGACGAACTGCGGCAGCTTGGCCTCCAGCTTCTCGGCCGCCTTGAGCAGCAGGTTGCGGCGCTCGCCGGGGCCGGTCTCGCTCCAGGTCTTGAAGGCTTCGGCGGCGGCTTCCACCGCCATGATGGCGTCGGCCGGCGAGCAGGCCGGCGCCCGGGTGGCGACGGTGCCGTCGAGGGGATTGCGGCGCTCGAAGGTCGCGCCCTTTTCGGCCGTGACTTTCAGGCCGTTGATCAACATGGACAGGTCGGACATGGTTGGCTCCTGGAGAGACTAGGAAATGGGTTCAGGTGGCGCGGCGCGGGCGGCCTGCGCCGTGGTCGGCTTGCTGGCGCTGCTCTCGCCCGCGCCGAGGTAAGCCTCGCGGATCACGCTGGAGCGCGCCAGCAGCTTGGCCGGGCCGCCGGCCACCAGCGCGCCGCGCTCCAGCACGTAGCCGCGATCGGCCACGGCCAGCGCCTTCTTCACATTTTGCTCCACCATCAGCACGGTGGTGCCGGCGTCGGCGATGCGGCGCGCGATCGCCAGCAGTTCGCCGACCATCCGCGGCGCCAGGCCGAGCGAGGGCTCGTCCAGCATCAACAGGCGCGGCGCGACCATCATGGCGCGCGCCACGGCCACCATCTGCTGCTCGCCGCCGCTCATGGTGCCGGCCAGCTGTCTGGCGCGCTCGCGCAGCTTGGGAAAGTCGTTCATCACCTGGTCGATCCGATGCCGCCGCTCGGCCTTGGCCACCAGCCAGCCACCAAGCTCCAGGTTTTCCAGCACCGTCATCTGCGGAAAAAGCTGCCGGCCTTCCGGCACCAGCGCGACGCCGCCGCGGACGATCTCGTGGGTCTTTTCCGGTAAGTCCTCGCCATCGAGCAGCACTTCGCCACTGCGCGGGATCAAGCCGTTGAGCGCGCGCAGCAACGTGGTCTTGCCGGCGCCGTTGGGACCGAGGATCACGGTCAGGCCGGGCTTCACTTCGAAGGCCAGGTCGCGCAGCACCAGGAACGGGCCGTAGCCGGCGTTCAGGCCCTGCACTTTCAGGTGGGCCCGCTTGCCCGCCGCACCATGCTCGTAAGGAAGGTCGCTCCAATGCATCACGCGATCTCCTCGCCCTCTTGAACCATCTCGTCGCCCAGGTAGGCCTCGATCACCTGGGGGTTGCGCGTCACCTGCGCCGGCGTGCCGTCGGCGATCATGCGCCCCTGGTGCAGCACGATCACCCTCTCGACGTGGCGCAGCAGCGTGCGCACGGCATGCTCGATCCACACCACGGTCAGGTTCAGGTCTTGCCGCAGCTTGCGGATCAGCTGCGCCATGTTCTCGATCTCGGACTCGGTCAGGCCGGCCGCCACTTCGTCCAGCAGCAGCAACCTGGGCCGGGTGGCCAGCGCCATGCCGATCTCCAGCAGCCGCTGCTGCGACGGCGTGATGTCGCCGGCGCGCAGCGGCGCCTGCTGCTCAAGCCCGATCAGCTGCAGGATGCGCGGCGCATCGCGCAGCAGCCACGGCACCGAAGCCTCCTCGCCCCACAGCCAGTACTTGCGGGGACGGCGACCGGCGAACTTCAGGCCGAAGGCGATGTTCTCGGTCACGCTCATGTCGGCGAACACGCGCGGCGTCTGGAAGGTGCGCGCCAGGCCATGCGCTGCGAACTTGTGCGGCCCCTTGCCGGTGAGGTCGTCGCCGGCCACCAGCAACCGGCCCGAGGTCGGCGCCACCACGCCGGAGATCGCGTTGAAAAAGGTGGTCTTGCCGGCCCCGTTGGGGCCGATGATGCCGACCAGCTCGCCGGCGCGCAGGCTGGCGCTGACGGCGTCGACAGCGACCAGGCCGCCAAAGCGCACCGTCACTTCGCGAGCTTGCAGCAGTGGGGCCTCAGACAAGGCGGGCCTCCTTGGCGCGCTTTTTCGCCCGCGCCTTGTCGCCACTCAACTCGTGGCGGCGTTCCTTCCACCAGCCCTTGACGTCGTCGCGCCAGCCGCTGAAGGTATCCCAGCGCACCGACGCCAGGCCGCCCGGCAGGTACAGCACCGACAGGATCAGCAGCAGCCCCAGCGACATCATGTAGACCTGCGGCGCCTGCAGCCGCAGCGTCTCGGCCAGCAGGCTGAAGACGATGGCGGCGATCAGCGGTCCCCACAGCGTCAGCGCCCCGCCGATGAGAGCGATCAGCACGGTCTGAAAGCCGATGAAGGGGTTGAACACGGTGTGCGGATCGATGTAGGTCCAGCGCACCGACATGGCCGCGCCCACCGCGCCGGCGAAGGCTGCCGTCAGGGCAAAGCCGGCCAGCTTGATCCACCGGGTGTTCACGCCCAGCGTCTGCGCGCGTTGCTCGTCCGAGCCGACGCCGGCCAGCGCCAGGCCAAAGCGAGTGCGCCGCACGACGATGGAGACGGCCACCGCCAGCACGGCCAGGCCGAGCACGGTGCCGTAGATCGTGTCGCGATCCGGCACCACGGTCAGCACGCGGCCGACGGTCCCGGTCACCGTCTTTTCCCAGTAGGTGATCGCGTGGCGGATCAGCTCCGTCATGCCGAAAGTGAGCACCGCGAAGTAGGTGCCGCGCAGGTGCAGCACCGCCGCGCCCATCACCGCGGCGACGACGACGGCCAGGCCCGCCCCCAGCGCCACCGACTGCAGCCAGCCGAAGCGCTCCAGCCCCAGCGCGCAGGTGTAGGCGCCGATGCCGAAGAAGGCCGAGGTGGCCAGCGACAGGTAGCGCGTGGTGCCGCAAAACAGCGCCCAGCTCGAAGACAGGGCCACGTACATCAGGCAGGTCAGGCCCAGCGAGACGATGAATTCGCTGCCCCAGTACGGCAAGGCAAGCGCCCAGCCGGTGAAGGCGAGCAGCACGAGCAGGTCGCGCACCAGCAGTTGTCGTGAAGTCATGGAACCCCCGGGCTTGTCACTGCGTGTACAGCGCCACCCCCGAGGGGGCCGTCGCATCCTGGAGCGGTCCGGCGATGCTCATTTGGAGAACAGGCCCCGCGGCCGCAGCAGCAGCACGGCGATGAAGATGCCGTAGGACAGCAAGGCCTTCAGCGACGGGTTGGTGAAGTGCATGCCGAGCGCCTCGACCACGCCGAGCAGCAGGCCGCCGGCGAGCGCGCCGCTCATGCTGCCGAAGCCGCCGAGCGTGATGACGATCAGCGCGGTGACGGTGTAGGGCTCGCCCATGGCCGGCGAGATGGTGTACGCCATCGACAGCAGGCAGCCGGCCACGCCGGACAGGCCCAGGCCGATGCCGAACATCAGCGGATGCAGCACGCGGGTGTTGATGCCCACCAGCTGGGCGCCGGTCTGCGACTGCATCAGCGCCCGCACACCCTTGCCCAGCAAGGTCTGGCGCAGCAGCACGATCAGCGCGCCGGCAAAGAGCAGCGCGAGCACCAGCACCAGCAGCTTGTTGGCGGCGAACTGGGCGCCGCCAAAGTGCACCGGCTGCGTCAGGTAGTCGTAGCCGCGCAGCTCGCCGCCCCAGGCCCAGGAGATCAGGTTCTGCACCAGGAACATCAGGCCGAAGGCGACCATCAGGCCGCGCGCCTCGAAGATGTCGAGGTTTGGCGAGGTGGCGGCCAGGCGCCGGAAGCACAGCCAGTGGATCGCCAGGCCGAGCGCCATCAGCACCAGCAAGGACACCGGCACCATCAGCAGCGGCGAGACGCCGAACGAGGTCTGGACCATCCAGGTGAGGTAGGCACCGACCATCAGAAACTCGCCGTGGGCGATGTTCAGGATGCGCATCAGGCCGTACTGCAGATTCAGCCCGAGGGCGACCAGCGCGTAGATGCCGCCGGTGATGAGGCCGGAGGCGATGAGTTCAGTCCAGGCGCCGAGAGACATGTGGGAAGCAGGAATGGAATTCGTAGCTGTGCAAGCGCAGCTTGCGCACCGCGGCGGCCGCATGGTGCGCAGGCGAAGCCCGCACACCATGCGAAGGGTGGAAGGCGCGCCTGCTTATCTCCAGGCCGGCTTGTTCGGATTGAGCTGGGCGGTGGCGAGCTTTCGCGGCCACACAACCTCGAACTCGCCGTTCTGCCACTGGCTCACCGTGCCCGGCGTGCCGACGTTCTCGCTGCCGGCGAACTTGATGTCGCCCATGATGGTCTTGTGCGTGGTGTTGGCCACGTAGTCGCGGATCTGCTTGCGGTCCAGACCGACCTTGTTGACGGCGCTGGTCAGGATCTCCAGGCCGGCCCAGCAGGCGCCGCTGGCCCAGCGGTCGGGCTCCTTGCCGGCGAACTTCTTCGTGTGCGCGTCGAAGTAGGCCTTGGCCGCGGGGTTGCTCTTGGCGTTCCACGAGCCCATGCCCAGCACGCCTTCGGCGCCGGCCGGCGTCATCACGTTGCGATACAGCTGGAAGGCGGTGCCGACCGAGGCGTAGAAGTACTTCGGGTTGAAGCCCACTTCCTTGGACTGCTTGGACGCCAGGATGGTGTCGGGCGGGTAGGTGAAGCCGATGAAGGCGTCCGGGTTCTTGTCCTTGATCGAGCGCAAGGTGGGCGACAGATCCTTGACGCCGGCCGGGTAGCTGGTGTCCTGCACGATGCCGATGCCGGTGCCGGCCAGCGCCACCTTCAGCGCCGCGTAGTTCTCCAGCCCGAACAGGTCGTCGACGTAAATCACGGCCACGCTCTTGACGCCGTTGGCCTTGAACATGTCGACCAGCGCATCGCACATCGGCTTGGGTTGCTGCAGCAGCAGGAAAAAGTACGGCAGCTTCATTTCCGCCAGCCGGCGCGACAGGGCGGTCGGCGCCAGGAACGGATAAGCGAAGCGGTTGGCCAGCGGCGCGACGGCGAAGTTGGCGTTGCTGCCCCAGGGCGGCAGCACCAGGTCGACCTTGTCGCTGCCCATCAGCTTTTCGTAGGTGCGCACCACGGTCTCGGTGTCGCTGCGATCGTCCGAGCTGATCAGCTCGATCTTGCGGCGCTGGCCCTTGACGTCGATGCCGCCCCCAGCGTTCTGCTGCTCGGCCCACAGCAGGTAGTTCGGCTCCTGGCTGACCTGGGCGCCGCCGGTCCATGGGCCGGTGCGCGACATGGCGTAGCCCACCCGCACCGGCGCGCCCTGCGCCATCAGGCCGGGGGCGACGGACATGGCGCCGACCGCGGCGGCGGCGCCCTGGATGAACTGGCGGCGGCTGGAGCCGGGAATGCGTTGGGCCATGGATGTCTCCTCTGTGGGGTGGCTGATGCCCGATCGTAGGAAATGCCCAAGCCCGGCGCTTTGCTGTGCGGGCAGAAAGCGCTTGCCTGCGCGTGCAAGCGGCCCCGGGTTAACCCTCGAGGAGGGTGCGCGACAGGCGCAGTGCCAACAACCATAATCAGCCGACATGGCCGAGTCCACCTCGATGAGCACCGACGTCGTCGCCCCGCGCGACCGGGCGCCGCAGTGGTGCGAGTGGGTTCACAAGCACTTCGGCGGCCTGCACTCGGACCTCTATGGCGACCCCGACTTCGACGGCCACATCGCGGCCACGCGGGCTGGCGACGTCATCATGACGCGGCTGGAGGCCGACCGGCACCGGGTGCTGCGCACGCAGTCGCTGGTGCGCACCAGCGAGGTCGCCTACCTGAAGATCGTGGCGCCCTGGCAAGGCAGCGCCACGGTGCAGCAACAGGGCCGGCAAGCCTGCGCGCGCGACGGCGCCTGGGTGATCTACGACACGACTGGCGCCTACGAGATCGCCAACCCCGAGCGGGTCGACCACCTGATCGTGATGGTGCCCAAGGAAGGCCTGGCCGAGCGCGGCCAGCGCTTCGACGGCGGGATGGCGCGCCAGCTCGGGGCCAGCGGCATTTCACGCGTGGCACTGGAGACCATGCGCAACACCTACCTGGAGTTGCCGCACATGAGTGCGGCGGCGGCGCAAGGCGCGGGCGAGCTGATCAAGCAGCTGGTGCACCTGTCGCTGACAGAGCTGGCCGGCCAGGAAACCGCGGTGACGCAGCGCGAAGCCTTGCGCGACCGCATCCGCGGCTACGTGCGCCAGCACCTGCGTGACCCGGCGCTGTCGGTGGATGCGATCGCCCGCGCGCTCAATTGCAGCCGGCGCCACCTGTACAACGCCTTCGCCGGCGACGGCGAGTCCATCGCCGCCTACATCCAGCGGCTGCGGCTGCAGGCCTGCGTGCGCGACCTGCAGCAAGGCGGCCCGCATACGCGCCCCATCACCGACATCGCGCTGTCGTGGGGCTTCGGCAATCCGTCGCACTTCAGCCGCGTGTTCCGCGACCACACCGGGATGAGCCCGTCGCAATTCCGCGCGAGCTGACCTTCCCCTCAGTCGTTGCGGCTTGGCCGGCAAACCACTCCGGCCGGCGCGCAACCCTGGATCCCGGGCCCGGCCCGGGACATCAAACCGGCGCCACCTGCGGCACCGCCGCTGCCCCCCGCGGCCGCGCATCGTGCTCCAGCACGTGCACGTCCTTGCGCACCATCCGCACCTGGCCGAACATCGTGGCGAAGGCCACGTCCTTGGCATCGCGGCCGGTGCCGATGCGCACCAGCCGGTCCACCGGCGCCATGCCGGTCGGGTCGAACAGCACCCAGCGCCCGCCCAGCCAGGCTTCGAACACCGCGTGGAAGTCTTGCGGCGGCTCGTCGAACCAGACGTAGCCCACCACCAGCCGGGCCGGGATATTGAGCGCGCGGCAGAAGGTGATGCCCAGGTGGGCGAAGTCGCGGCACACGCCGGCGCGCTGCCGGTACACCTCGTGCGCCGTGGTGGTCGAGAAGGTGCTGCCGGGCCGGTACGCGATCTCCTTGCGGATCCACTCCACGATTGCCTGCACCCGGCCGATGCCGGGCGGATGGCCGCCGAACAACTGGCCGGCGGTCTGGCACATCACGTCCGATTCGCAGTAACGCGTGGGCAGCAGGTACTTGAAGATGTCGTCGGGCACCCGCGCCACCGGCCACTCCGGCGACGCCGGGTCGACCGGCGCCGTGTGGACCTCGACTTCCGCCTTGTAGCGCACTTGCAGCGGCCCGGGCGCCGCGTCCAAGCGGATGAAGCGGTTGCCGCTGCGTGGATCGATCCAGCTGCGCGGCTCCACGCCCGACGAAATGGCGAGCTGCTCGCCGAGGATCTTCTGGGTCGGCCAGTGCGCGGCTTCGATGTTGAAGCAGAAGTGGGTGGGCGTCACCACCTCGTAGTCGAGCACTGTCTCCACGGTGGACAAGTGCATGGCGGTTCCGTTGCTCGATAGGGACGGCCCATGCTAGGCAAGGCAACGCCCGCGGGAATCGGCGGGCGGCTGAGCAGCCTGTAGGAGGTCACCTGCCGAACAGCCCCTTGAACGTGTCGCCCAGCCGCCCGGCGGCGTTGGCAGCCCCACCGGGGGCGGCCAGCGCGCCCA
>NZ_JAQGLS010000270.1 GCF_028292805.1 Ramlibacter sp.
CTGTGGCGCCAGAAGCTGCCGGCGCTGTCGTACACGCCGCCGCTGGTGGGCGGCGCGCGCGTGTTCGTGCTGGCGGCGGACCGTTCGGTGGCCGGCTTCGACGGCCAGACCGGCCGGCGACTTTGGACCCAGCAGCGCCCGGGCGAGCCGCTGGTGCTGCGCCAGGCCGGCGTGCTGCTGGCGGTGGGCGACACGCTGGTGGTGGGGCAGGGCGGCCGCATGGCCGGCGTCAACCCCACCAACGGCAGCATCCGCTGGGAAGTGGCCATCGCCACGCCGCGCGGCATCAACGACATCGAGCGGCTGGCCGACCTGGTCGGCGGCGTCAGCCGCGGCGGCAACGTTGTCTGCGCCCGGGCTTTCCAGGCCGCAGTCGGCTGCGTCGACGCCGAGCGCGGTGCCCTGCTGTGGACGCAGCGGGCCAACGGCTCCGACGGCGTGCACGGCGACGAAGCCAACGTTTTCGGCAGCGAAAACGACGGCAAGGTCGTCGCCTGGCGCCGCGACAACGGCCAGCGCGCCTGGGTCAACGAGCGCCTGCTGCACCGCGGCCTGGGCACCCCGCTGGCGCTGGGCCGCTCGGTGGTGGTCGGCGACGACTTCGGCTTCGTGCACATGCTGTCGCGCGAGGACGGCTCCCTGCTCAACCGCCTGGCCACCGACGGCTCGGCAATCGCCGCCGCGCCCGTCGTGGCCGGCAACACCCTGGTCATCGTGACCCGCAACGGAGCCGTCTACGGTTTCGTCCCGCAGTAAAAATATGTTGACCCCCAAGCTTGCGACCAAGGCCGCTGCGCCGCCCCCTGAGGGGACGCTCGTGCCCTGGGACAGCCCGGCGACACTCGAATTGAAGGCCCCATGAAGCCAGTGATGGCGCTCGTCGGGCGCCCCAACGTCGGGAAATCGACCCTTTTCAACCGGCTGACCAAGTCGCGCGACGCCATCGTCGCCGACTTCGCCGGGCTCACGCGTGACCGTCACTACGGCAACGCCAGGCACGGCCGCTACGAGTTCATCGTGATCGACACCGGCGGCTTCGAGCCGGATGCGGAAAGCGGCATCTACAAGGAGATGGCCAAGCAGACGCAGCAGGCGGTGGCCGAGGCCGACGTCGTGATCTTCGTGGTCGACGGCCGCGGCGGCCTGTCCGGGCACGACCACGAGATCGCCAAGTACCTGCGCCGGCTGGGCAAGCCGACCATCGTGGCGGCCAACAAGGCCGAGGGCATGCTGGAGGGCCCGCAGCTGGCCGAGTTCTACGAGCTCGGCCTGGGCGAAGTGCACGGCGTCTCCGCCGCGCACGGCCAGGGCATCCGCAGTCTGATGGACGCCGCGCTGGAGCCGCTGAACCTGCCCGAGGACGACGATGCCGCCGAAGCCCAGCAAAGCGGCATTACCAAGCTGGCCGTGGCCGGGCGGCCCAACGTGGGCAAATCGACGCTGATCAATGCCTGGCTGGGCGAGGAGCGGCTGGTCGCCTTCGACCTGCCGGGCACCACCCGCGACGCCATCTCGGTGCCGTTCGAGCGCAACGGCCAGAAGTTCGAGCTGATCGACACCGCCGGGCTGCGCCGCAAAGGCAAGGTGTTCGAGGCGATCGAGAAGTTTTCGGTGGTCAAGACGCTGCAGGCCATCGAGTCGGCCAACGTCGTGCTGCTGCTGCTCGACGCCACCCAGGGCGTGACCGACCAGGACGCCCACATCGCCGGCTACATCCTGGAGAGCGGCCGCGCGGTGGTGATGGCCGTCAACAAGTGGGATGCGGTGGACGACTACCAGCGCGAGCAGGTGCGCCGGCAGATCGAGCAGCGGCTGCCGTTCCTGAAGTTCGCCGAGATGCACTTCATTTCCGCCATCAAGCGCCAGGGCATGGGCCCGCTGTGGGGCTCGATCGCCCAGGCGCACAAGGCGGCGATGGTCAAAATGACCACCCCGGTGCTCACCCGGCTGCTGCTGGAATCGGTGCAGTTCCAGGCGCCCAAGCGCTCCGGCATGTTCCGCCCCAAGCTGCGCTATGCGCACCAGGGCGGGATGAACCCGCCGGTGATCGTGGTGCACGGCAACTCGCTCGAGCACGTGACCGACTCGTACAAACGCTTTCTGGAAGGGCGGTTCCGCAAGGAATTCAACCTCGTCGGCACGCCGTTGCGCATCGAGCTGAAGACCTCCAAGAACCCGTACGCCGACCAGGATTAGCCTGGCGTGCGCACCGTTTCGGCGCGACCCCTTGAAAACCCGCCATGCCGCCTGCAGATGGGCTGCAGGGCGGCAATTCCTCTGCCCGCACACACCGCCACGCTGTGGTAATGTGCAACTTCCAACCACGCTTGAACACGGAGCATATCGTGAGTAACAAAGGGCAGCTGCTACAAGACCCGTTCCTGAACACCTTGCGTCGGGAGCATGTGCCGGTGTCGATCTACCTCGTCAACGGGATCAAGCTGCAAGGGCAGATCGAGTCGTTCGACCAGTACGTCGTGCTCCTGCGCAACACAGTCACCCAGATGGTCTACAAGCACGCCATCTCCACCATCGTCCCGGGCCGTGCCGTGAACTTCACGGCGGCCGAGGCCAGCGAAGGCGCTGCGACCTGAACCGCGTTCAGCTCCTGCCTTGCGCTGCCGGCGGGCATCTAACGAGTTCCGACTCCCGGTAGCCCCTTGCCAGCATCACCCGAGCTTCCGAGCGCCCCGGCCATCCTGGTCGGGGTTGATCTCGGCCTTCCCCACTTCGATGCCGAACTCGAGGAACTGGGCCTGCTGGCCCAGACCGCCGGGCTCGAGCCCGTGGCGCGCCTGGCCTGCAAGCGCAAGGCGCCCGACGCCGCCCTGTTCGTGGGCAGCGGCAAGGCCGACGAGATCAAGGCGCTGGCCGAGCAGGTCGGCGCCACCGAGATCCTGTTCGACCAGTCGCTCAGCCCGGCGCAGCAGCGCAACCTGGAACGCCACATCGGGCTGCCGGTCAACGACCGCACGCTGCTGATCCTGCAGATCTTTGCCCAGCGCGCGCGCAGCCATGAGGGCAAGCTGCAGGTCGAGCTGGCCCGCCTGCAGTACCTGAGCACCCGCCTGGTGCGGCGCTGGTCGCACCTTGAGCGCCAGACCGGCGGCGCGGGCGTGCGCGGTGGCCCGGGCGAAAAGCAGATCGAACTGGACCGCCGCATGATCGACGACTCGATCAAGCGCACCCGCGAGCGGCTGGTCAAGGTCAAGAAGCAGCGCCAGACCCAGCGCCGTCAGCGCGAGCGCCGCGACACCTTCAACATCTCGCTGGTGGGCTACACCAACGCCGGCAAGTCGACGCTGTTCAATGCGCTGGTGAAAGCCCGCGCCTATGCCGCCGACCAGCTGTTCGCCACCCTGGACACCACCACCCGCCAGCTCTACCTGGCGCCGCCGGAGGGCTCGGAGGGCACCGGCCGCTCGGTGTCGCTGTCCGACACGGTGGGCTTCATCCGCGACCTGCCGCACAACCTGATCGCCGCCTTCCAGGCCACCTTGCAGGAAGCCGTCGATGCCGACTTGCTGCTGCACGTGGTGGACGCCTCCAACCCGCACCACCCCGAGCAGATCGAGGAGGTGCAACGCGTGCTGCACGAAATCGGCGCGGCCGACGTGCCGCAACTGCTGGTGTTCAACAAGACCGATGCGCTCGATCCGACCCAGCGGCCACGCTTGCTGGTCGACCGCTTCGAGCTGGAGGGGGTGCAGCTGCCGCGCGTGTTCGTGAGCAGCCAGCACGGCGCCGGCCTGCCGGAGCTGCGCCAGGAGCTGGCCCGGGTGCTGGCCGATGCCTCCCAGGCCCAGTCCGAGGCGCAACCCGAGCAGGCCTCCTGAGCGATTGGGCACAATGCTGCTGCCGACAACGAGAGACTCCAAAGAATGAACCTTCTTTCCCGCAGCCAGGCCTTTGCCGGGCTGAGAGACCGCATCCGGGGCATGTTCAACCTGAACGACCCCCGCTGGGGCCGTGGCGACGACAATAACGCCGAGGGCAACCGCAACGAGGGCAACCGCCGTCCGGAGAACAACGGCGGGGGCCGCGGACCCAACCAGGGCCCGCCTGACCTGGACGAGCTGTGGCGCGACTTCAACCGCAAGCTGGGCGGCCTGTTCGGCGGCAAGAAGGGCGGCGGCAACAACAATGGCGGCGGCTTCGGCGGCGGCCCCGGCAACTTCCAGCCCGACATGAAAAGCGCCGGCATCGGCGCCGGCCTGATCGCCATCGTGGTGGTCGTCATCTGGCTGGGCACCGGCATCTTCATCGTGCAGGAAGGCCAGCAGGCCGTCATCACGCGCTTTGGCAGCTACAACTCCACGG
This sequence comes from Ramlibacter sp., assembly GCF_028292805.1. Taxonomy (GTDB): domain Bacteria; phylum Pseudomonadota; class Gammaproteobacteria; order Burkholderiales; family Burkholderiaceae_C; genus Ramlibacter. Next base: position 4,321 of record NZ_JAQGLS010000270.1, read on the forward strand.
TGGGCGCGGGCATCAACTGGCGCCTGCCGTACCCGATCGAGCGCCACGAGGTGGTCTACGTCACCCAGATCCGCTCGGTCGACGTGGGCCGCGACAACGTCATCCGCAGCACCGGCCTGAAGGAATCGGCCATGCTGACCCAGGACGAGAACATCGTGGAGATCAAGTTCGCGGTGCAGTACCGGCTGAACGATGCCCGCGCCTGGCTGTTCGAGAGCAAGAACCCGCAGGAGACGGTGGTGCAGGCCGCCGAGACCGCGGTGCGCGAGGTGGTGGGCAACATGCGCATGGATTCGGCGCTGTCCGAGGAGCGCGAGCAGATCGCGCCCAAGGTGCGCCAGCTGATGCAGACCATCCTGGACCGCTACAAGATCGGCGTCGACGTGGTCGGCATCAACCTGCAGCAAGGCGGCGTGCGGCCGCCCGAGCAGGTGCAGGCGGCGTTCGACGACGTGCTGCGTGCCGGGCAGGAGCGCGAACGGGCCAAGAACGAAGCCCAGGCCTACGCCAACGACGTGATCCCGCGCGCCGGCGGCGCCGCCTCGCGGCTGGCCGAGGAAGCCCAGGGCTACCGCGCGCGGATCGTCGCCCAGTCCGAGGGCGACGGGCAGCGCTTCAAGCTGCTGCTGGCCGAATACCAGAAGGCGCCGCAGGTCACCCGCGACCGGCTCTACCTGGAATCCATGCAGCAGATCTACGGCAACGTGACCAAGATCATGGTGGATTCGCGCCAGGGCTCGAACATGCTGTTCCTGCCGCTCGACAAGATCATGCAGCAGGTGGCGCAAGGCGGCGCGGCCGCCACCGAACCGGCGGCGGCCGCACCGCCCGCCGC
>NZ_JAQGLS010000271.1 GCF_028292805.1 Ramlibacter sp.
GCCGCGGCCGAGCGGCAGCTGCTGCCGGCCATGGCGCGCGCCGGCGCGCTGCGCTTTTGGATCTCGCGGCTGTGGGACGTGTACCTGCCGCGCGAGGCCTCGATGCTCAAGCCGCACGACCCCACCCACTTCGAGCGCGTGCTGCGCCAGCGCGTCGCCCATCCCCTGCTGGCGACCGCGCTCTGACCGCGGCCGCCCGGCGGGCCGGCGTCGCTTGCGTTAAATTCGTCACCTGGGCAGGGGTTTGTGCCCGCGCCGTGCCGGCTTGCCGCATCCGAACCTCCCTCTTCCTGCGTACCCGTTCGTGAAACTCAACATCGTTCCTGCCCGCACGGGCATCCTGTGGGTCAAGCTTGGCATCCAGACCTTCCTGCGACAGCCGCTGGCACTGGCCGGCCTGTTCTTCATGTACATGGCCGCGGTGCTGGTGCTGGGCGCCGTCCCCTTTCTCGGCCCGGTGGTGATCATGGTGCTGATGCCGGCGGCCACGCTGGGCATGATGGTGGCCACGGAGCACGCGGCACAAGGGCGTTTTCCAATGCCGTCGCTGCTGGTCAGCGCCTTTCGCGCCGGCAAGCAGCGGGCCCGCGCCATGCTGGTGCTGGGCGTCATCTACGCGCTGGTGCTGGTGGCCATCAGCCTGCTGGCCACGCTGATCTTTCCCGAGGGAATTTCAGTGGAAGCAGTGGAAGGCGCGGCCGCCGGCGCGCCGCAGATCCAGGTCAAGCCCGGTTTCCTGTTCGCCGGCGCCCTGCAGCTGCCGTTCGTGGTGCTGTTCGCCCATGCCCCGGCGCTGGTCCACTGGCACGGAGTCTCGCCGGTCAAGAGCCTGTTCTTCAGCGCGATCGCCTTCTGGCGCAACTTCGCGGCCTTCGTCGTGTTCGGCGGCGCCTGGCTGTTCGTGCTGGTGCTGGTGGGTTTTGCTTTTTCGCTGCTGTTGGCGCTGCTGGGCGGCGGCGTCTCCGGCACGCTGATGCTGCCGGTGACGCTCCTGGTCATCACCATGATGGCCACGTCGATGTACTTTTCCTTTCGCGACAGTTTCCAGGTGTCGTCCGATGAACCCGCCGCCCCCGCCTTGCCGCCGGAAGACAGCACCCCATGAGCCAACACAGCCTGCGCAACCGAACCGAAACTGAACTGCTCTGGTTCCGCCGGCGCCACTTCATCTCGGCCGCGGCTGCCTGGACGGCCAGCGGCGGCTTCGCGGCGGCCCATGCGCAGCGCCGCAGCAACGTGGTGCAGCTGGAAGGCGACGTGCTGCTCAATGGCCTGCGCATGCGGCCGGACAACTTCGTGCAGTCGGGCGACCGGATAGACACGGGGCCGGGATCGACCGTGGTGTTCGCCATCGGCAACTCGGCCTTCCACGTGCGGCAGAACTCCCGCATCACGGTGGAGCGCGGCACCACGCTCAACACCGTCAGCGTGCTGCGCATGCTGACGGGGGCGGTGGTCAGCGTGTGGGGCCGCGGCGGCAGCCGCCAGATCGTGACACCGACCCTGACGGCCGGCATCCGCGGCACCGGCGTCTACACCGAGGTGTTCGACCAGGAAGCCTACCGCAGCTATTTTTGCAACTGCTATGGCACGGTGGAGCTGGCGGCCGGCAACGATCGCGCGCTGTCGCAAAGCTCCTACCACCAGTCGTTCTGGGCCCAGGCGCAGCCGCGCGGCGGCCGCCTGCTGACGCCGGCGCGCGCCATCAACCACACCGACGAGGAAGTGGAGTTCGTCGCCTCGCTGGTCGCGCAGCGCACGGCCTGGCGGGTGCTGGGAAGGACCGGTGTCAAGGACGGGGCCGGCCACATGGACCCGGGCCGGGCGCACCCGCTGGCGCGCTAGTTCTTCGCCTTGTCGGCGACCGCCCTGGCGAGAGGTCCTGGTACTCCGCGCAGCTGCGCGTCAACGGCCGGGCCGGTGAGGCGGTCGGTGGGAAATCGCCTATCGGCGCGCTGTAAGACATTGTTACACTGCCGGGACTTTGCAGACCTGCATGGAGGGGTCGCCATGAATCCATTCGCCAAAAAACCTTCCGCGTTCGCGGACACCGAGCCGATGGCCAACCTGGGCCTGGCCAACGACGATCAATACGCCGCCACCGAGCCGGCGCCGCTGGCGCCCGAAGCCAGGCGCATCGCCGAGCCGCCGGGCCTGTCGCTGGCCCCGATCGAGGCCGGCGAGTACGAGCTGATGGCGGAAACGCGCAAGGACAACCGGGTCTGCCCGCAGCCCACCCGCTGGCTCGAGTTCTATCGCGTGCTGCAGGAGAACTCCAGCGGTTCCGCCATGCCCAGCACCCCTCTGACCGGCTCAGCCTGGGCGGCCACGCCCGGCTCGGCCAAGCGCATGTGCTTTCGCGAGCAGGTGGAGTGGGCCGTGGCCCAAGGCTGCGTGACGCCTGCCTACCAGTTCCTCAAGGGCTTGCCGCCGTCGGACTGGTACATGGAGTGATCACTTCAAGATCCAGTTTCAGGGCACCGGGTCGAGCTTGGCCACCGACAGCGCCAGCCACTTGGCGCCGTGGCGCGGGAAGTTGATCTGCGCCCGGGCGTCCTGGCCAGCGCCTTCCAGCGTCAGCACCACGCCTTCACCGAACTTGGCGTGGAACACCTTCATGCCCAGGCGCAGGCCGTGGCCGGGCTCGGCCCGTTGCACCGGCACCTGCGGGTTGGCGAAGGTCTCGCTGCCGCGCCCGTCGCTGGTCGAGCCCATGCCGCCGCCGCGTGACGTGGGGTACCCCGCGCCGTAGCCGAACGCCGAGCCGCCGAAGCTCTGGTTCTTGGGCGTGAGCCACTTGAGCGCCTCTTGCGGCAGTTCCTCGAAGAAACGGCTCTTGATGTTGTAGCGGGTCTGGCCGTGCAGCAGCCGCGTCTGCGAATAGCTCAGGTACAGCCGCTTGCGCGCCCGCGTGATGGCCACGTACATCAGGCGCCGCTCTTCCTCCACCCCTTCGTATTCCGCCAGCGAGCGCTCGCTCGGGAACAGGCCTTCTTCCAGGCCGCTGACGAACACGCAATCGAACTCCAGGCCCTTGGCCGAGTGCACCGTCATCAGCTGCACCGCCTCCTGGCCGGCCTGGGCCTGGTTGTCGCCCGACTCCAGCGCCGCGTGGGTGAGAAAGGCCGCCAGCGGCGACAGCGTCTCGCCGGTGTCGGCGTCGGGCGGCACGTAGTCCGGCGCCGGCTCGTTGGTCTCGGGCAGGCTCGGGTCCAGCCCCTGGCTGGCCGGCGACTGGCGCAGCAGCGAAGCACCCAGTTCGTCCACCGGCAGCGCCACCACGTCGCGCCCGAAGCCTTCCTGGGTGACGAAGCTTTCCGCCGCATTCACCAGTTCCTCCAGGTTCTCGATGCGGTCGCCGCCGTCGCGCTCGCTCTTGTAGTGATCGACCAGGCCGCTGCGTTGCAGCATCACCTCGATGATCTCGCGCAGCGTGAGGCCCTCCGTCTCCAGCCGCATGCCGTCGAGCTTGGCGACGAAGCCGGCCAGGTTGGCGCCGGCCTTGCCGGTGGTGGCATGGACCGCGTCGTGCAGCGAGCTGCCGGCGGCACGGGCAGCATCCTGCAGCTGCTCGATGCTGCGCGCGCCGATGCCGCGCGCCGGGAAGTTCACCGCCCGCAGGAAGCTGGTGTCGTCGTTCGGGTTCTCCAGCAGGCGCAGGTACGACAGCGCATGCTTGATTTCGGCCCGCTCGAAGAAGCGCAGGCCGCCGTAGACGCGGTACGGCACCGAGGCGTTGAACAGCGCCGTCTCGATCACGCGGCTCTGGGCGTTGCTGCGATAGAGCACCGCGATCTCGCTGCGCGGGATGCCCGGTTCGGTGCCTTCGCCCCGCACCAGGTGGCGCATCTCCTCGACCATCCACTGGGCTTCGGCCAGGTCGGTCGGCGCCTCGTAGACGCGCACCGGCTCCCCGGGTCCCTGGTCGGTGCGCAGGTTCTTGCCCAGGCGCGTCTTGTTGTGCGAGATCAGCGCGTTGGCCGAGTCCAGGATGTTGCTGAAGCTGCGGTAGTTCTGCTCCAGCTTGATCTGGTGCCTGACGTCGAACTCGCGCACGAAGTCGGCCATGTTGCCCACCCGCGCGCCGCGAAAGGCGTAGATGCTCTGGTCGTCGTCGCCGACCGCCAGCACCGCGCTGCCGGCGCCGGTGAACATCTTGAGCCAGGCGTACTGCAGCTTGTTGGTGTCCTGGAACTCGTCGACCAGGATGTGATGGAAGCGGCGGCGGTAATGCTCGCGGATCGGGTCGTTGTCGCGCAGCAGCTCGTAGCTGCGCAACATCAGCTCGGCGAAATCGACCACGCCTTCGCGCTGGCACTGGTCGTCGTACAGCTGGTAGATCTCGACCTTGCGGCGGTCTTCCTCCGAGCGGATGTCAACGGCGCCAGCGCGCAAGCCCTCTTCCTTCCAGCCGGCGATGGCCCACTGCAGCTCCTTGGCCGGGAAGCGCTCGTCGTCGACGTTGTGCTGCTTCATCAGCCGCTTGATCGCCGACAGCTGGTCTTGCGTGTCCAGGATCTGGAAGGCCTGCGGCAGGCCGGCCAGCTTGTAGTGGGCCCGCAGGAAGCGGTTGCACAGGCCGTGGAAGGTGCCGATCCACATGCCGCGCACGTTCACTGGCAACATCGCGGTCAGCCGCGTCATCATCTCCTTGGCGGCCTTGTTGGTGAAGGTCACGGCCATGACGTTGCCCGGGCCGATCTGGCCGGTGGCCAGCAGCCAGGCGATGCGGGTGGTGAGCACGCGGGTCTTGCCCGAGCCGGCACCGGCCAGGATCAGGGCGTGCTCGGCGGGCAACGTGACGGCGGCACGCTGTTCGGGATTGAGGGCCTGCAGCAGCGGGGACGGGGCGGCGACTTCTGGAAACATGGAGCATTGTAGAAAGTCGGCAGGAGCCAGGATGGCAGCACCCACTTTGCGCCGGCTGGCGCTGGCCGCGGCCTGGCTGCCGTTCGCGGCGCAGGCGCTGTGCACCAGCGACGGCGCGACGCGGCCGACGGCCGTGCTGGAGCGCTTCATCGCCGCCGATTGCGCCACCTGCTGGGCCGAGCCCGGCACGCCCCGGCCCGCGCCCGACGCGCTGGCGCTGGACTGGGTGCTGCCGGGCCGCAAGGGCGATGACGCGCCGCTGTCGGCAGCGGCGCTGGACGAAGCGCGCCAGCGCATGGTTTTCCTGCGGCGCCCGCAGCCGCGGCGGCGCGACGCCGTCGACAGCGCGCGCGAAGGCCCCGCAATGCAGCTGCGCCTGGCCCAGGGCGCCGCCTTCAACGACTACCTGGCCGCTTCCATCGCGCTGCAACGGCCCGGCCGCGAGCCCTGGCACGCCTGGCTGCTGCTGATCGAGTCCGTGCCGGCCGGCACCGAAGGCAGCCCGGTGGCGCGCAACCTGGTGCGCAACGTGTTCACCCCCGACAGCTGGCTCCGGCCGGTGGGCCGACCGCCGCGGCTGACCGAGCTGCGCTCGATGCAGATCCGCGCGGGCGCGCAGCCGGACCGGCTGCGGCTGGTGGCCCTGCTGCACGACGGCAAGGGCCGGCTGCGCGCCATCAGCCAGACCGAGTGCCGCGAATGAAGGCGCCGACCGCAGCTGGGCAATGCGCATGATCCGTATTTTTCGGGCGGCGGCGCGTTCATGGCAGTGCACGGATCAAGGGCATCCCCGGTCCGGCCAGGCACGCGCCGTACAATCGGGCACCGGGCCCAAGCATTTGTGGCCCGGTTTGCTTTTGTGGGCTGCGCCTGGCCGGCCCCGGCCGCCGGGCAACACGATCCAAGCGCTCTCCCTGTTCTTCAACAGACATCCGGAGCCTGGTATGGAAATCTTCGACTACGACAAAGTTCTGCTGCTGCCGCGCAAGTGCCGCGTGGAAAGCCGCTCGGAATGCGACCCTTCGATGGAGTTCGGCGGCCGCACCTTCAAGTTGCCGGTGGTGCCGGCCAACATGAAGACGGTGGTGGACGAGAACCTCTGCCTCTGGCTGGCCAGCAACGGCTACTTCTACGTGATGCACCGCTTCGACCTGGACAACGTCGCCTTCGTGCGGCGGATGAAGGAAGCGGGCGTGTTCGCCTCGATCTCGGTGGGCGTCAAGCAGGCCGACCGCGACTGCGTCGATCGCCTCGCGGCCGAGGGCCTGGTGCCCGACTACGTGACCATCGACATCGCGCATGGCCACGCCGACACCGTCAGGAACATGATCGCCCACCTGAAGGCGAAGCTGCCCGCGGCCTACGTGATCGCCGGCAACGTCGGCACGCCGGAGGCGGTGATCGACCTGGAGAACTGGGGCGCCGACGCCACCAAGGTCGGCATCGGCCCGGGCAAGGTCTGCATCACGCGGATGAAGACCGGTTTCGGCACCGGCGGCTGGCAGCTGTCGGCGCTCAAGTGGTGCGCCCGGGTGGCAACCAAGCCGATCATCGCGGACGGCGGCATCCGCGAGCACGGCGACTTCGCCAAGAGCATCCGCTTTGGCGCCACCATGGTGATGGTGGGCTCGATGCTGGCAGGCCACGAGGAATCGCCCGGCGCCACCGTGGAAGTGGACGGCCGCATGTACAAGGAGTACTACGGCAGCGCCTCCGACTTCAACAAAGGCGAGTACAAGCACGTGGAAGGCAAGCGCAACCTGGAGCCGGTCAAGGGCAAGCTGGCCGATACGCTGCGCGAGATGCGCGAGGACCTGCAAAGCTCGATCAGCTACTCCGGCGGCACCAGGCTGTCGGACATCCGGCGGGTGAACTACGTGGTGCTGGGCGGGGACAACGCGGGCGAGCACCTGCTGATGTGACGGCGCCGCCGCCCCCTGGCGGCTGGCTCACGCCCGCAGCAGGTCCAGCGTCATCTGGTGCAGCCGATGGCTCGGGTCCACCAGCGCGTCCAGCACGCTGAAGTGGTTGCGGCCCGGCATCTCCTCGCGCACCGGCACCCGGCGCACGCCCCAGCGCTCCTGGATCAGCCGGTTCTGGCGCAGGTATTCCTCGCTCTCGTCGGCCCCCGTCACGGTGTAGAGGGTGCCGTGCTTGGGCGCCGGCAGCCGCGCCGGGCTGGCTTGCGCCACCTGCTGCGGCGTCAGCGCCAGCGTCTGCTGCAGGAAGGGCGCCCGCATGATCGGCTCGAGGTCGTGCAGCCCGGAAATCGCCAACGCGTTGCAGACGGTCTTGGCCGGCAGCCGGGCGTCCTGCTGCTGCCACTGGCAGGCCAGCAACATGGCGGCCAGCTGGCCACCGGCGGAATGGCCGGCCACCGTGATGTGGTTCGGGTTGCCGCCAAAGCGCGCGACGTTGTGGAAGGTCCAGGCCACGGCACGGACCATCTGCAGCACGATCTGGGGAACGGTCACCGCCGGGGCCAGCGCGTAGTTCGGCACCACCACGCAGGCACCGTCCCGGGTGAAGGCGGGCGCGATGAAGGAATGGTCGCTCTTGTCCAGCGCGCGCCAGTAACCGCCATGGATGAACACCAGCACCGGCACGTTCGGGGCGGGGGCCGGAAACACGTCCAGCGTCTCGCCCGGCTGGTCGCCATAGGCCAGGTCGAGCTCGCACGGTCCGGCCTCCCGGGCCAGCGCCGAGTCGGCGGCCCACCGCGCCAGATAGCCGGCGCTGTCCGGGACCAGGGCCCGGTTGTCGTACATGCGGTCGTGCCAGCCGTCGTCGTGTTGTCGTTCCATATCTCTTCCTCCTCTGCAACATTTAGACACATATTGACAACCAACAGGGCCCAGGCGTCAGCTTGACCAAAGCGAACTCCGTATACAGAATACGGTGATGCCCGCCCAACTGCTGCGACTCCAAGCGACGCCCGACCTGGTCGACCGCGTCTACCGCAGCCTGATCGACGCCATCAGCGACGGTTCGCTGGCGCCGGGGCAGCGCATCACCCAGGAAGACATTGCCGGCCAGCTGGCAGTTTCGCGCCAGCCGGTGCTGCAGGCTTTGCGGTTGCTCAAGAAGGATGGTTTCGTCGAGGATGCGCCCGGCCGCGGCCTGCAAGTGGCTTTGCTTGATCCGGAATGGATGCGCAAGGTCTACCAGGTGCGCGGTGCGCTGGATGCGCTGGCGGCGCGGCTGGCGGCGCAGCGGCGCTTTCGCATCGACCCCGAGCTGATCGAGCGTGGCCGGGCTGCCGCGCGCGGCGTCGACGTGATGGCCATGATCGATGCCGACCTCGCCTTCCATGCCGCGCTCTACGCGGCGGCGGCCAACCCGCTGATCGAGCAAAGCGCGCAACTGCACTGGCGCCACCTGCGCCGCGTGATGGGCGCCGTGCTGCAGCTGGCCGGCCAGCGCGAGACGGTCTGGGACGAGCACCAGGCCATCGCCAAGGCCATCGCCGCCGGTGACGCCGACACCGCGGCCCGCCTGATCGAAGACCACGGCCTGCGCGCCAGCGACAACCTGGGCGAGCGGCTCGTCCAGGTGCTGCAGGCGCGCGCGCAGCTTCCGTCCTGACCCCGCCCCCGACCCCGACCCCAACCCAGGAGACCGACCATGCGCCTGACCCAGGAACAGCTAGAGCACTTCGACCGCGAGGGCTACCTTTTCTTTCCCGGCCAGTTCACGCCGCAAGAGATGCAGGCGCTGACGGCGGCGGTGCCCGAGCTGTACGGCCGGCGCGAGGCCTACAACGTGCGGGAAAAAGGCAGCGACGCGGTGCGCACCAACTTCGCCGCGCACATGGTCAGCGAGCCGTTCGCGCGGCTGGCGCGGCACCCGCGCATGGTGCGGCCGGTGATGGACCTCTTTGACGAGGAGGTCTACATGCACCAGTTCAAGATCAACGGCAAGATGGCCTTCGAAGGCGATGTCTGGCAATGGCACCAGGACTACGGCACCTGGCTGAACGACGACCTGATGCCGACCGAACGCGCGATGAACGTGGCCATCTTCCTGGACGACGTCAACGAGTACAACGGCCCGCTGATGTTCATCCCGGGCAGCCACAAGAAGGGCGTGGTCGAGGCCAAGCACGACCTGACCACCACCAGCTACCCGCTCTGGACCGTCGACAATGACCTGATCCGGCAACTGGTGGAAAGAGCCGGCGGCAAGAACGGCGGCATCGTCAGCCCCAAGGGCCCGGCCGGCTCGATGATCCTGTTCCACAGCTGCCTGGTGCACGCCTCCACCAGCAACCTGTCGCCGTGGAACCGCGTCAGCGTCTACCTGAGCCTGTGCGCCGTGTCCAACCACATCCGCCGCTTCAAGCGGCCGGAGTTCATCGCCCACCGCGACTTCACGCCCATTGCCTGCCTGCCCGACGATTGCCTGGCCAGACCCTACCCGGTCGACCTGCCGTGGAAGGACGGCATGCCGGCCAGCGCGCTGGCCACTTCGTCCGACCCCATCGACCACATCCGCCAGGCCGCCTGAACCACCATGAGCCTTCACGCAAAACTCCAGCAACGGCAAGCCGATGGCAAGCCGATCCGCGTCGGCCTGATCGGCGCCGGCAAGTTCGGTTCCATGTACCTGGCGCAGGTGCCGCGCACGCCCGGCGTGCACCTGGCCGCGATCGCCGACCTGTCGCCCGACAACGCCCGGGCCAACCTGGCGCGGGTCGGCTGGGACGCCGGCCGCACCGAAGCGACTTCCATCGAGCAGGCCCTCAGGAACGGCACCACCCACATCGGCCCCGACTGGCAGGCGCTGGTGCGGCACCCGGCCATCGACGTGGTGGTGGAATGCACCGGCCATCCGATCTCCGCCGTCGACCACTGCCTGGAAGCGTTCGCCCACGGCAAGCACGTGGTCAACGTGACGGTGGAGGCCGACGCCTTTTGCGGCCCGTTGCTGGCGCGCAAGGCGGCCGCCGCCGGCGTGGTCTATTCGCTGGCCTTCGGCGACCAGCCGGCGCTGATCTGCGACCTGGTGGACTGGGCCCGCACCTGCGGCTTCCCGGTGGTGGCGGCCGGCCGCGGCCACAAGTGGCTGCCGCATTTTTGCGAGTCGACGCCGCAGACGGTGTGGGCCAACTACGGCCTGACGCCGGAGCAGGCGCAGCGCGGCGGCCTCAACCCGAAGATGTTCAACAGCTTCCTGGACGGCTCCAAGCCCTCCATCGAAAGCACCGCCGTGGCCAACGCCACCGGCCTGACGGTGCCGAGCAACGGCCTGCTGTATCCGCCGGCCAGCGTCGAAGACATTCCTTACGTGACGCGTCCGATCAGCGAAGGCGGGGTGCTGGAACGCAAGGGGATGGTGGAAGTGATCTCGTCGCTGGAAGCCAACGGCCGCAAGATCCCCTACGACATCCGCATGGGCGTGTGGGTGACGGTGGAGGCCGAGACCGAGTACGTCAGGAACTGCTTTGAGGAATACAAGGCCCACACCGACCCGAGCGGACGCTACTTCACGCTGTACAAGCGCTGGCACCTGATCGGACTGGAAGTGGGCATGTCGGTGGCCAGCGTCGCGCTGCGCGGAGAGGCGACCGGCGCCGCCACCTGCTGGAACGCCGACGTGGTGGCCACCGCCAAGCGCGACCTCGCGCCGGGCGAGATGCTCGATGGCGAAGGCGGCTACACGGTGTGGGGCAAGCTGCTGCCGGCCGACGCCTCGGTGCGCATGGGCGGCCTGCCGCTGGGCCTGGCGCACGACGTCAAGGTGCTGCGGCCGGTCAAGAAAGGCCAGAGCCTGAGCTGGGCCGACGTCGCCATGGACACCTCCACCCACGCCTACCAGGTCCGGCGCGAGATGGAGGCGCTGTTCGCGCGGCCGATGCTGCAAGCCGCCTGACAGGCAGGCCGGGCCCGCGCGGCCGATGATGGCCGTCCACAACCAGGGCCAAGGAGCCGCCATGAACATCACCGTGCTCGGCATTGGCCGCATGGGCTTTCCCATGGCGCGCCGCCTTTGCCAGGCCGGCCACACGCTGCACGCCTGGAACCGCAGCGGCGCCAAGGCGCAGCCGCTGGCGGCTTTCGGCGCGCGCGTGCACGCAACGCCAGCGGCCGCGGTGCAGCAGGCCGACGTCGTCGTGTGCATGCTCGAGAGCGGGCCGGTGGTCGAAGACGTGCTGTTCCGCCAAGGCACGGCGCAGGCGCTGCGGCCCGGCACGTTGTTCATCGACATGGCGTCGATCCAGCCGCGCGAGGCCCGCGATCACGCGGCGCGGCTGGCAGAGCATGGCGTGACGCACCTCGATGCGCCGGTCTCCGGCGGCACCGTCGGCGCCGAGAACGGCACGCTGACCATCATGGCCGGCGGCAAGGCGCGGGACTTCGAGCGCGCCCGGCCGGTGTTCGACGTGTTCGGCCGCTCCACCCATGTCGGCCCGCACGGCGCCGGCCAACTGGCGAAGCTGGCCAACCAGATGATCGTGGGCATCACCATCGGCGCCGACGCCGAGGCGCTGCTGCTGTGCGCCAGGGGCGGCGCCGACATGGCCAAGGTGCGCGAGGCCATCGCCGGGGGCTTCGCCGACAGCCGCGTGCTGCAACTGCACGGCGAGCGCATGGTGCAGCGCGACTTCGCGCCGCGCGCAAAGATCGCGATCCAGCTCAAGGACATGCGCAACGCGCTGGCGACGGCCGAGGAAATCGGCTTCGAGGCGCCGATCACCGCGCTGTTCGAGCAGCTGTACGCGCAGGCCGGCGAGCACGGCCTGGGCGATCTCGATCACTCCGGCCTGTTCGTGGAACTCGCGGCGCGCAACGGAATGAACTAAATACGCGCCGGCGGCGAAAGCTGCTCTTCCGCTTTGCTAGAATAGCGGCTTGCTGTGGGGGGGTAGCTCAGCTGGGAGAGCGTCGCGTTCGCAATGCGAAGGTCGGGAGTTCGATCCTCCTCCTCTCCACCACACGGTTTCAAAGTGGGTTCTTAGCTCAGCTGGTAGAGCAGCGGACTCTTAATCCGTAGGTCGACAGTTCGAATCTGTCAGTACCCACCACTTTCCCCCCAGCCTGTAGCGGTAGCAACCACTAACACGGCATCCCCTCGGGGCCCCCAGG
>NZ_JAQGLS010000315.1 GCF_028292805.1 Ramlibacter sp.
CGGGCGCCGGCGTGGCCGGCGGCGGCGCCAGCGAGCTGAAGTCGAACGCCTCGATCTCCATGGCCGGCGGCGGCGCCGGTTGCTGCACCGGTGGCTCCGCGCGCGGCTGGATCAGCGTCGCGCCGAAGTCGATCACGGGCACAGCCCCTGGCGGTTCCTGCCTGGACATGACCAGCGTGGAAGCCAGGTCGGCGAACTCGGGCGGCAGCTCGTCGGCCGACAATTCGGCCGGCTCGGTGGCGGCGTCGCGTTCCGGTTCCGGTTCCGGTTCGGCCGCGGCGAAGTCCAGCACGAAGCCGGACAGCTGCGCCACGTCAGCCGCGATCGGGGGCGGCTCGGTGGCAGCCGCGTCCAGGGCAAAGCCCAGGTCCGGCAACTGCGGCACGGCCTGGACGACGGGCTCGGCAGCGGCGGCTGGCGGCGCGCCCAGCTCGAAGCTGAAATCGAAATCGAAATCTGCGAGCGCCTCGACGCTGGCCGGGGTCTCGACCGCTTGCGCCAGCTGCGGCACTTGCGGCAGCTGCGGCGCGGCCGTCGGCGTGACGATCTTCTCCAGCCGGTTCTCGGTGCGCATGGTGTCGGCCGGGCCGCGGAACATGCCGGCCTTCCAGGCGCCGTCGGTGTGCTGTGCGATGTCCTCGATCCACAGGCCGAAGGCCCGCAGCGCCTGCTTGCACAAGGTGCGCAGCGGCTCGGTGGAGGGCTTCTGGTCGGCCAGCAAGGTGTTCATCACCTGCTCGAGCGACCAGCCGGCTTCGCCGAACTCGTTCAGCCCGACCATCCGCGAGCTGCCCTTGAGGGTGTGGAAGGCGCGCCGCAGCGTCGTCAGCTCCGCCAGATTGCCCGGCTCGGCGTCCAGCACGGCCAGCGCGCCCAGGCCGGTGACCACCACCTCGCGTGCTTCCTCCAGGAAGATGTCGCGCAGATCGTCTTCCTCGAAGTCCTCTTGCGCCGTCGCGGCGGGCGCCGGCGTCGGCTGGCTGATGGCCGCCAGATTGTTCAGGGCCGCGGCCGCGCCGGCGTCGTCGTGCGCCGACACAGCCGCCGACGCTTCGCGCGCGGCGCTGGCCACTGCCTTGTTCTCGGCCAGCACCGCGTGCTTGGCCAGAGTGTCCAGGCGCGGCCCGAGTTCACCCATGCCCGACTCGCCCGCTTCGGCGACGACGTCGTTCAGTTCCTGCGCCAGTTCCGGCTCCTCGGTCGGCTCGACGGCGCGGCCCATCAGCGGGCGCAATTCACCCTGCAGATCGTCCCAGACGAACAGCTTCTTGGCCAGCGACGGCTGGTAGTTCAGCATGTCGATCAGGAAGCCGAGCGCACCCAGGTTGAGGCCCAGCTTCTCGAAGGTACCGGCGGCGCGCGCTTTTTCTTCGTCGACTTCGGTGGCGATGATGTCCTCGACGGTGTCGCGCATCCGCGCCACCGCCTGCGCGGCCTGGTCCAGGCCCAGCACCGACAGCACGCCGCGCATCTGCGCCAGGTAGTTCGGCGCCTCACGCAGCGCGCCCTTTTCGGCCGGGCTGCGAAAGAACTGGTCGAGCACCTTCTCGAGTTCGCCCAGCGTGCCGCGCAGCTCGCCGACCACGCTGCCCATGGTCTGACGGTCGCTCACGCGCCGGTACAGCTCCTCGACCCAGTGTTCCAGCGGCTGCGGCTGGCCACCGGCCACGACCTTGCCCAGGCGCTCGGCCAGGCGCGTGGTGCGCTCGGCCAGCTGGGCGTCGTTGGGGTCCAGATCCTGGAAGGCGGCTTCCAGATAGAGGACGGCGGTGGCGACTTCCATCGCCAGCTCGGGGCCGGGGATGCGGCCACCGCGCACCAGCGACTCCATCGCCGCGGCGACGGCCTGCGCCAGCGGCGCGGCGGGCGGGTAGAGCTTGACCAGGGTTTCGCAGACCGCCTGGAACTGCTCGGCCACGCTGCGCAGCTTGTGGGCGTCGCCACCGGCCAGCGCGGACCAGGTTTCCTTGGCGGCGCCGATGCGCTTGCGCAGCTGGGACAGCAGCACCGGATCGAAACGGCCGAACGGGCTGGTCGCGTAGTCGACCGGCTTCGTCTTGGCCAGGCCGTAACCCTGTCGCACCGCCGCCAGCGCCGGGCCGTCGGTGGGACGCGCGGGCAGCGCCTGGGCGCAAAAGAAGACGAGGTCTTGCGCCAGCCGGTCGGACACGCCGGCGTCGCCCTTGGCCAGCGATGCGTATTGCAGCAGCACGCGCGAGGCGGCCCGCTTGACGTAGATGTCGGCCGGCAGCAGGCCGAGCGACACCGCTTCGAAATAGCCGGCGGCGATGCGCCAGAAGGTCTTGGGCTGGCGCGCCGCCTGGCCGGCGCCCAGGCCGAGGGCGATTTCCGCCAGTTCCCGGCCGGCGGCCGCATCGGCGGTCTTGACGATCTTGAGCACGGCCGTGTCCAGGCGGCCGCGCACGGCCGGCTCGTACATCAGTGTGCGGGCGACGGCGGGGCTTTGCAGCTCGAGCCAGCGAAAGTCCAGCGACCACAGGTCGGCCGGGTGCACGCGGTCGGCCCCGCTCAGCTCCTGCACGTCCTTGTATTGCGGAAACAGGTGCAGCGGGGAGACGGACTTGCCGGCCAGCAGCGCCTCCAGGAATTCGGCCAGCGCGAAGCCGGCCCGCTCCACCTTGGCGGCGGCGGCTTCGGTGCACAGCTCGGGCCGCTCGATGAACTTCTGCACCGCGCCTTCCATGCTGCGCAGCATGTGGGCGGGCGCGGCCATGCCGACCATCTCCAGCGCGCCGACGGCCTGGTGCATGTGCTGGCGGGCGATGCGTAACTGGCCGGCGTCGACCGACGCCATGTCCTGGCCGCGCGCCATGGCGGCGTCGCGCACGAAGCGGCGCAGCGCGGACGAGGCGGATTCGAGCGACTTGCGCAGCTCGTCCAGGACCCAGGCCAGCGGGCCCAGGTCATTGCTCGCCAGATCGTGGTCTTGGGCTGCTGCTTCCATTTACTTTTCCGTCAGGTGACGCGCTGGCCGCTCGGCCCCGCGGGGGCGCTGGGGCCTTTGGGGCGTCGCTTGCATTACGCGATCTTGAATCGGGACACCGACTGCCGCAGCTCTTCGGCCATGCGGGTCAGCTCGCGCACCTGCTGCGCGGTCGAGCGCGTGCCCTCGCCGGTCTGTTCGGTCACCGCGAAGATGTGCTGGATGTTGCCGGCCACCACGTTGGCGGACTCGGCTTCGCGCGAGGTCGAGGTGGCGATCTGCTCGATCAGCTCGGCCAGGCGGCGCGACACCTGGTCGATCTCGGTCAGCGCGGTGCCGGCGTTGTCGGACAGCTTGGCCCCTTCCACCACGCCCTGCGTCGAGCGTTCCATGGCGGCCACCGCATCCTGGGTGTCGGTCTGAATGGCCTTGACCAGCGCCGAAATCTGGCGCGTCGCGTCGGCCGACCGCTCGGCCAGCCGCTGCACTTCTTCCGCCACCACCGAGAAGCCGCGCCCGGCTTCACCGGCCGACGCGGCCTGGATGGCGGCGTTCAGCGCCAGCACGTTGGTCTGTTCGGTAATGTCGGAAATCAGCTCGGTGATTTCGCCGATCTCCTGCGACGACTCGCCCAGCCGCTTGATGCGCTTGGAGGTTTCCTGGATCTGGTCGCGGATGCCGTTCATGCCGCCGATGGCGTTCTGCACGGCCTGCAGGCCCGACTCGGCGGCCTTGAGCGATTGCCGGGCGACCTGGGCCGACTCCTGCGCCTGGCCGGACACCGAGTTGATGCGGCCGGCCATGTCGAGCACCGACTGGCCGGTTTCACGAATCTCGCGCAGCTGCTCGGTGGAGGCGGCCAGCAGCTCGGTGGAGGTGGACTCCACCTGCGCCGTCGTCTGCGCCACCCGGGTCGCCGTGTTCTGCACGTTGCCCACCAGCTGGCGCAGCTCTTCCACCGTGTAGTTCACCGAGTCGGCGATGGCGCCGGTGATGTCTTCCGTCACGGTTGCTTCCTGCGTCAGGTCGCCTTCGGCCACCGATTGCAGTTCGTTCATCAGCCGCAAAATGGCCGCCTGGTTGGCGTCGTTCACGCGCTTGGCTTCCTGCTCCTGGCGCTCGGCTTCTTGGCGCTGCGCTTCAGCGCGCTGCTGGCGGCCGCGGCTGTCCTGCAGCTGCACGAAGGCCAGGCCGAAGGCGCAGGCCACGGCGAACAGGGCGGCGCCGATCAGGGTGATCAGCGGCCCGGCGCCCAGGCCGGTCTGGGCCGACAGCTTGCCTTGCAGTTCTTCCATCGTGCGGCGCAGCGGTTCGCTGTCCTGGATGATGGAGGCTTGCGCTTCACGGGCCGACACCAGGCCTTGCAGGTTGCCCAGGATGGCGCCGGCCTGCGTGCGGGTCTGTTCGTACAGCTTGAGCAGCGCGTCCAGGCGCTCGCGGGTCTGTTCGTCCTTGGAGGCGGCCAGCCGCAGTTCCGGGCTGCCGTTCAACAGGCCTTCGGCGATTTCCTTGAACGAGTTCAAGTCCTTGCCCAAGAGGAACACGGCTTCCGGCGACACGCCTTCCATGGTCAGGAATTCGTTGGCCGACTTGCCGATCCGCTGGGTCAGCATCACGAGTTGGCCGGCGGCCGAGATCTCGGCCGGGGTGGCGTTCTGCTGCAGCTTGAGCGACGATACCGTCTCGGCGATCTCCAGCAGGTCGGACGACTGGCGGTTGATGGTGCGCAGCGCGGCGCCCACCTGCGTCAGGATCTTCTGCTGCGCCATCACGGTGGCGGCGTTCTTCTCGGCGCGCTCCATCAGCGGCATGATCTTGTCCAGGTCGGGGTGCAGGTCCGCCGGCAGCGCGGTCAGGCGCTCGTCGCCGTCCCGCAGGCCGCGCAGCGTCCTGGCCAGCACGTCGGCCGACTCCTTGACGTCCGGGAAGGCCTGGGGGCTGCCGATCAGCGCCTGCGACACCGACTTGGCCAGCCGCTGCGACTGCATCAGCGAGTTGCCGGTGCCGGCCACCTGCTGGGCGACCTGGTCGGCCTGGCGCACGGCAAAGAAAGCCACGGCGCCCAACACCACGAGTGCCAGCGACACCAGGGTCAGCAGGATGCGCTGGTGGGTGACGGCGGTGCGGCGGCCCAGGAACGGGACCGTGATCAGTTCCTGCTCGTCGACCTCGTCCATCTCGATCGAATCGACGCTGTCCGGATCGAGCGGATCGACGCCCTGGGTGCTGCCCGCTTCGATGCCCGCCGTGTGCCCGAGGCTCAGGTCCTGGGTGACGGAGGGATCCGCTTCGCGGCTTTTCTTGGCGAAGATGTTTTTCAGTGAATCTGCGACGGACATGATGCGACCTCGGATGGGACTAAGCGCTGATGCTCAGGAACTGCGGTTGTTGCGACAGCGCCTGAAGGTTGATTTCCTGCCAGTACGCGCCGATGGCATCGGTGTAGCCGCTGCCGAAGTAGTCCGGCGAGCCTTCGGGGGCGGCACAGGACGAGGTGAACGACTCCATGCCGCGCAGGCCGGCGAGCCGGTCGATCAGCAGGGCGCAATTGATCTCGAGCAGCGCGTTGAGCGCGACCAGCCGGCTTTCGGCGCGGCCGGCGTCGGAGCGCTGCAGCGGGGCCTGGCCGCCGACGTAGCTGGCCAGGTCCACCACGCCGTACAGGCCGCCGCGCAGGTTCGACACCCCGAGAAACCAGTGCCGCGTGTAGGGCACCGGCTGGGTGGCGGCATACGGGAAGATCTCGCCCGACTGGGTCAGCGGGAACAGGTACCTGGTGCCGGCCGCCTCGACGGCCAGCCAGGCGGACTGCACGCCCTCGGTGCGAGCCGCCTGCAGTCGGCTCGCCAGCCGGCTTTGCAGCTCGCGAAGGGCTTCACGGTTGGCCATGGCTTCAGGACTGCGATGCGCCGATCAGCCCAGGGCCTTGATCTTGGCCATGAGTTCGTCGGCGTCCACCGGTTTGGTGATGTAGTCGCGCGCGCCCTGGCGCATGCCCCAGACGCGGTCGGTTTCCTGGTTCTTGCTGGTGCACATGATGATCGGCACGTCCGCATACAGCGGATCGCGCGAGATCGCGCGCGTCAGCTGGAAGCCGTTCTGGCCGGGCATCACGACGTCCATCAGGATCAGGTCGGGCTTTTCCTCGGCCAGCCGGCGGAACGCGTCGTCGGCGCCCTCGGCGGTCTTCACGGCGAAGCCGTTCTTTTGCAGCAGATCCGTCATGAACATCAGTTCCGTCTTCGAATCGTCCACCACAAGCACTTTGCGGATGGCCATCAGATCTCTCCTGTTTTTGCACTGCCGAACTGCTGCACGGTTTGCAGCAGCTGGTCTTTGGTAAAGGGTTTGGTCAGGTAGTCCTGCGAGCCGACCATGCGGCCGCGGGCCTTGTCGAACACGCCATCCTTGGAAGACAGCATGACCACCGGAACGGAGGAGAACTTCGCGTTGCGCTTGATGATGGCGCAGGTCTGGTACCCGTCGAGCCGCGGCATCAGGATGTCGCAGAAGATCAGGTTCGGCTGGTAGTCGTTGACTTTCGACAGCGCATCGAAGCCATCCTCGGCCAGCATGACCTCGTGGCCGCCCTGCTTCAGGAAGATCTCCGCACTGCGCCGGATCGTATTGCTGTCATCGATCACCAGCACCTTCAATCCAGTGGTGCTCACTTGACGCTGCTCCTCGTTCATTGCTGCTTCTTTGGGGGCGGCATCGCTTGGACAGTCCCGATGCCGCGCTGGTCAGATCTGGACCATCTCGAAGTCTTCCTTGCGGGCCCCGCACTCGGGGCAGGTCCAGTTCATCGGCACCTGGTCCCACGCAGTTCCGGGGGCGATGCCATGTTCCGGGGAACCGGCGGATTCGTCGTAAATCCAGCCGCAAATCAGACACATCCACGTTTTTGCTTCAGTCACAGCTTAAAGGGCCTTGGAATAGAATGCAACGATTGTATCGGGGGCATTTCCCTACGTTTTCATTGGGAGAGCGCCGACAAGATACGGGGCCCATGACTAATTCCACACCTATCGTTGCGACCCCTTCCGGGCAGGAGGAGAGCGTGGAGTCGGGCCCGCCCTGCGTGCTCGTGTTCAACGCCAGCGACCCCAGCGGCGCCGGCGGACTGGCCGCCGACATCACCGCCATTGCATCGGTCGGCGCGCATCCGCTTCCCATCGTCACCGGCGCCTACGTGCGCGACACCGCGGAGGTGTTCGACCATTTCCCCTTCGACGAAGACGCTGTCGCCGAACAGGCCCGCGCGATCCTCGAGGACGTTCCGGTGCAGGTGATCAAGGTCGGATTCGTGGGCAGTCCCGAGAACCTGAGCACCATCGCGGAGATCGCGACCGACTATCCGGACGTGCCGCTGATTGCCTACATGCCGTCGCTCTCGTGGTGGGACGAAGGCCCCACCGACCTGTACGAAGACGCGTTTCGCGAACTGCTTTTGCCGCAGACCACGGTGTTGGTTGGAAACCACAGCACCTTGTGGCGCTGGCTGTTGCCGGAGTGGAACAACGAGCGCAGCCCCACCGCGCGCGACCTGGCCAAGGCCGCCGCGGAAATGGGCGTGCCCTACACGCTGGTCACCGGCGTGCCGCTGCCCGAGCAGTTCATCGACAACGTGCTGGCCACGCCACAGGCGGTGCTGGCCAGCGAGAAGTTCGAGCGTTTCGACGCCGGCTTCGCCGGCGCCGGCGACACGCTCTCGGGCGCGCTCGCCGCGCTGCTGGCCGGCGGCGCCGACCTGCCGAGCGCCGCCACCGAAGCCCTGGCCTACCTGGACCGCTGCCTGGACGGAGGCTTTCGCCCCGGCATGGGCCACGTGGTGCCGGACCGATTGTTCTGGGCCCAGCCCGACGACGATGAAGATGACGAGGCGGACGCCGCACCCGGCCTGCCCGCCTTCGACTTGCCTTCCCATGAAACCAAGCACTGAAAACAGGCCCACCCCCGAAGCGCCTGCGGTGCCCTCCCCTCTGGAGCATCCCGGAAAACCGCCAGGCGATTTCCCGGGGACCCGGCGCGGGGGCGCCACCAGCGGCCCGGCAAAGCCGGATCCGCGGTGGCACGCGCAAAGACAACACCATGCCCACTGACAAGAATCTGGAACTGTTCGAGCGCGCCCGCGCGCTGATCCCCGGCGGCGTCAATTCGCCGGTGCGCGCCTTTCGCGCCGTCGGCGGCACCCCGCGCTTCGTTCAGCGCGCGCAGGGCGCCTACTTCTGGGACGCCAACGGCGCCCGCCACATCGACTACATCGGCTCCTGGGGTCCCATGATCCTGGGCCACGGCCATCCGCGGGTGCTGGAGGCGGTGCAGGCGGCGGCGCTGGACGGCTTCTCGTTCGGCGCACCGACCGAGCGCGAGGTCGAACTGGCCGAGGAGATCGTGCGCCACCTGCCCTCGGTGGAGATGGTGCGGCTGGTCAGCTCCGGCACCGAGGCGGCGATGAGCGCGATCCGGCTGGCGCGCGGCGCCACCGGCCGCAGCATGATCATCAAGTTCGAGGGCTGCTACCACGGCCACGCCGACGCGCTGCTGGTCAAGGCCGGCTCGGGCCTGGCCACCTTCGGCCACCCGACCAGCGCCGGCGTGCCGCCCGAGGTGGTGCAGCACACGCTGGTCCTCGAGTACAACAACCTGGCGCAGCTCGACGAAGCCTTCGCCCGGCACGGGGCCGCTGTGGCCTGCCTGATCATCGAGCCGATCGCCGGCAACATGAACTTCGTGCGCGCCAGCCGCGAGTTCATGCAGCGCTGTCGCGAGCTGTGCACGCAGCATGGCGCGCTGCTGGTGTTCGACGAGGTGATGACCGGCTTTCGCGTCGCGCTGGGTGGCGCGCAAGCCGTTTATGCCAAGCAGATCCCCGGCTTCGCGCCCGACATCACCGTGCTGGGCAAGGTGATCGGCGGGGGCATGCCGCTGGCGGCCTTCGGCGGCCCGCGCGCCATCATGGAGCAGCTGGCGCCGCTGGGCCCGGTCTACCAGGCCGGCACGCTCTCGGGCAACCCGGTGGCCACGGCCTGCGGGCTGGCGACGCTGCGCGAGATCGCCCAGCCCGGCTTCTACGAGGCCCTGGCCGCGCGCACCCGCGGGCTGGTCGACGGCCTGGCGGCGGCCGCCAGGGACGCTGGCGTGCCGTTCGCGGGCGATTGCGAAGGCGGCATGTTCGGCTTCTTCCTGCTGCCGCAGCTGCCGCACAACTACCCCCAGGTGATGCAAAGCGATGCGCCGAAATTCGGCCGGCTGTTCCACGGCCTGCTCGATCGCGGCGTCTACATCGCGCCGGCGCTGTACGAGGCCGGCTTCGTGAGCTCGGCGCACAGCGACGAGGACATCGCGCAGACGGTGCAGGCGGCGCGGGAAGTGTTCGCTAGCCTGTAAGACCCGTCATCGCGGGCTGCTGCGGGATCCATGCCGCATGTGCGCGAGCGCGGCTTCGATTGCGGATCGAGCCCGCAACGACAAGGTCGGGATCAGTGCCGGAAGTGCCGCACGCCGCTGAACACCATCGCCACCTCACGCTCGTCGGCCGCCGCGATCACCTCGCCATCGCGCATGCTGCCGCCCGGCTGGATCACGCAGCTGGCGCCGGCATCCACCACCACGTCGAGCCCGTCGCGGAACGGGAAGAAGGCATCGCTGGCCACCACCGTGCCGCGCAGGCTCAGACCCGCGTGCTTGGCCTTGATGCTGGCGATGCGGGCCGAGTCGAGCCGGCTCATCTGGCCGGCGCCCACGCCCATTGTCATGCCGTCTTTGCAAAACACGATGGCGTTCGACTTGACGTACTTGGCCACGGTCCAGGCGAACAGCAGGTCTTGCAGCTCCTGCAGCGTGGGCTGCTTCTTCGTCACCACCTTCAGGTCGGCCAGCGCCAGCTCGTGGTTGTCCGCGGTCTGCATCAGCAGGCCCGAGCCGATGCGCTTGATGTCCATCAGGTTGCGGCCCTGCTCCCAGGGCCGCTCGCCGCCCGGCGGCAGCGCGATCTGCAGCAGCCGCACGTTGGCCTTGGCCTTGAACACTTCCAGCGCCTCGTCGGTGAACGCCGGCGCCATCAGCACCTCGACGAACTGCTTGGCGACGATCTGCGCTGCCTTGCCGTCCAGGGTGCAGTTGAAGGCGATGATGCCGCCGAAGGCCGAGGTCGGGTCGGTCTGGAGGGCCTTGGCATAGGCCGACAGCGCGTCGGCGCCCAGCGCCACGCCACAAGGGTTGGCGTGCTTGACGATGACGCAGGCCGGGCCTTCGAAGCTCTTGACGCATTCCCACGCCGCATCGGCGTCGGCGATGTTGTTGTACGAGAGTTCCTTGCCCTGCACCTGGCGCGCCGTCACCAGCGAGCCGGGCGCGGGGTACAGGTCGCGGTAGAACGCGGCCTGCTGGTGCGGGTTCTCGCCGTAGCGCAGATCCTGCAGCTTGACGAAGCGGCCGTTGGCCTGGCCGGCGAACAGCGAGCGCGAGCCATCCTCCTGCAGGCTGGACAGGTGGTCGCTGATCGCCGCGTCGTAGTTGCTGATGCGATTGAAGGCAGCCACGGCCAGCGCGAAGCGGGTCTTGTCCGAGAGCTTGCCGCAAGCCTTCAGTTCGGCCAGCACCGGCTGGTACTGCGACGCATCCGTCAGCACCGCCACGTCTTTCCAGTTCTTGGCGGCGCTGCGCACCATCGCCGGCCCGCCGATGTCGATGTTCTCGATCGCGTCCTCCAGCGTGCAGCCGGGCCTGGCCACCGTCGCCTCGAACGGATAGAGGTTCACCACCAGGATGTCGATGGTGGCGATGCCATGTTCCTTCAGCGCCGCCATGTGCTCGGGCACGTCGCGCCGCGCCAGCAGGCCGCCGTGCACCATCGGGTGCAGCGTCTTCACCCGGCCATCGAGCATCTCGGGAAAGCCGGTGACCTCGGCCACCTCGGTCACGGGCAAGCCTTGCTCGGCGAGCAGTTTCGCCGTGCCGCCAGTGGAGACCAGCCGCACGCCCTGCGCGTGCAGGGCCTGGGCCAGTTCGGCGATGCCGGTCTTGTCGGAAACGGAAATCAGTGCGTTCATTGGTTCCTCCTCACTTGAGGAGCTTGTGTTCGATCAGTTTCTTGCGCAGCGTGTTGCGGTTCAGCCCCAGCCATTCGGCGGCGCGCGACTGGTTGTTGTCGGCCTTGGCCATCACCACCTCCAGCAGCGGCTTTTCCACCACCTTGACCAGCATCTCGTACATGCCGTCGGGTTCGGTTCCGCGCAGGTCGCGGAAGTAGCCTTCCAGGCTGGTGCGCACGCAGTCTTCTATGTGTCTTTTGCTCATGCGTCGCTCTCGGCAAGATCTTCCCGGGGCGTGCATGCCGGCGCCACGGGCAACCGGTCCATGCTCGCGCCCAGCGCCTCGAAAAATTGCGCCACCGCGGCCAGCTGGGTGGCGCTGTCCTCGATGCGGTTCATCCCTTCGCGAAAGGCCACGCCGCCCGGCAGCGCCTTCACGTACCAGCCGATGTGCTTGCGCGCGCTGCGCACGCCGGTGAATTCGCCGTACAGCGCGTAGTGGTCCTGCAGGTGCGCCAGCAGTGCCCGCCGCACCTCGGCCACCAGCGGCGGCGCCAGCTCGGTGCCGGTGGCCAGAAAGTGCACGATCTCGCGCAGGATCCAGGGCCGGCCCTGGGCCGCCCGGCCCACCATGACGGCGTCGGCGCCGGTTGCCGCCAGCACGTCGCGCGCCTTTTGCGGCGTCGTGATGTCGCCATTGGCCACCACCGGAATACGCACCGCGGCCTTCACTGCAGCGATGGTCTCGTATTCGGCGTGGCCGCCGTAGCCTTGCTCGCGGGTGCGGCCGTGCACCGTCAGCATCCGGATGCCGGCGCATTCGAAGGCGCGCGCCAGCGCCAGCGCATTGCGGTTCGATTGCGACCAGCCGGTGCGCATCTTCAGCGTGACCGGCACGCCGTGCGGCTCGCAGGCCCGCACCACCGCCTGCACGATGGCCAGCGCCAGCGGCTCGTCCTGCATCAGCGCCGAGCCGGCCCACTTGTTGCAGACCTTCTTGGCCGGGCAGCCCATGTTGATGTCGATGATCTGGGCGCCGCGCTCCACGTTGTACGCGGCGGCCTCGGCCATCATCTGCGCGTCGGTGCCGGCGATCTGCACGGCGACCGGGCCGGGCTCGCCGGCGTGGTCGGCGCGGCGCGAGGTCTTGAGCGTGTTCCACAGCTCGCGCCGCGAGCTGACCATCTCGCTGACGGCGTAGCCGGCGCCGAAGCTGCGGCACAACTGGCGAAACGGCCGGTCGGTCACGCCCGCCATCGGCGCCACGAACACATTGTTCGCGAGGAGGTAAGGGCCGATCTGCATGCGCGGGAGGGATGGAAGGAAGCTGCCGAAAAAAGAGGCACGATTGTAGGCCCCCGCGATTTCAGGGCTTGAAAAAGAAGATTTTGCGCCTGCGCCTACAGCCCGGCTGGCCGGCGTCGCTTACCATCCGCGCCGATGCAAGCCTGGATGGATTCGATGCTGGCCCTGCTGGCCCTGCCCGAGTACGGCTTGTCCACGCTCTTCATCGCCTCCTTCATTTCGGCCACGCTGCTGCCCATCGGCTCGGAGCCGGCGCTGTTCGGCCTGCTCAAGCTCAACCCCGACATCTTCTGGAGCGCCGTGCTGATCGCCACGGCCGGCAACACGCTGGGCGGCATGCTGGACTGGTGGCTGGGTTACGGCGCGCACGAGGTGACCGAGAAGTACCACCACTCGAAACACCACATGAAGGCGCTCGACTTCCTGGAGCGGCTGGGGCCCAAGGCCTGCCTGCTGGCATGGCTGCCGATCGTGGGCGACCCGCTGTGCGCGGTGGCCGGCTGGCTGCGCATGCCGTTCTGGCCCTGCGCGGGCTACATGCTGGTCGGCAAGTTCCTGCGCTACCTGATGATGACCTCGGTGCTGCTGCACTTCTTTCCGCATTAGCGCGCAGCCTGCTGGAACAGGTGGTCGTCCAGCAACATGGCGGCAAGCTCGCGGTACAGCAGCTCGTACCGGCTCATGGCCATCGGGATCGCCTGGACGCCAAGCAAGATGGTCGTCCATTCGGCGCGGGCAGTGAACTCCCGTTCATGGACCTTCGCGCCGCAGCGCGTGACCACCAATCGCGCAGCGGCGCGACCCCGCAGCCGGCAAGAGCCAGCAACGCCACGGCCGCTCGTTCCAGAACCAATCACAAGCCCAGGCCGGCGCAGGATTGCGGCGAGCCGCGTGGCGTCGTTCAGGCGGTCCAGCCCACCGCGGACGGCCGCCGGGCCGCCCTAGGCCGGCCAGGCGGCTGCCAATCCGAGCGCAACCAGCAAGCCGCACAGGACCAGCTCATAGGCGCGCAGGATGCGCCGGCGCCAGCGCAGGGACAGGTGGAAAGGACTGGAAGTCATGGGCGCCAGCTTAGGCAGCGCGCAATTGGCTTGCAGTGAAACGCCGCACACCATTTCGGCGCGCCACGTCGCCGGCCGACGGACCACGCGAAATAACATGCAGCGTGGTTCGCCATGCGATGAAGCCCGGCTTTGCCGGGCTTCATCGCACTGACCAGAGCACTTGAAAGTCGCCCGCGACTTTTCAAGTGTCAAACATTGAACAGGAAGTTCATCACGTCGCCATCCTTGACGACGTACTCCTTGCCTTCGCTGCGCATCTTGCCCGCGTCCTTGGCGCCCTGCTCGCCCTTGAAGCCGATGAAGTCGTCGAAGGCGATGGTCTGCGCGCGGATGAAGCCGCGCTCGAAGTCGGTATGGATCACCCCCGCCGCCTGCGGCGCCGTGGCGCCGATGGCCACCGTCCAGGCGCGCACTTCCTTGACGCCGGCGGTGAAGTAGGTCTGCAGCCCCAGGAGCTTGAAGGCCGCGCGGATCAGGCGGGCCAGGCCGGGCTCGGCCTGGCCGATTTCCTCCAGGAAGACCTGCTTGTCGGCATCGTCCATCTCGGCGATCTCCGACTCGATCTTGGCGCAGATCACCACCACCGGCGCCTTTTGCAACTCGGCGTACGCGCGCAGCCGGTCCAGGTGCGGGTTGTTCTCGAAGCCGCCTTCGTCCACGTTGGCCACGAACATCGCCGGCTTGGCGGTGATCAGGCACAGCGGCTTGATCAGTTCGCGATGGTCGTCGCTCAGCGCCAGGCTGCGCACCGGGCGCGCCTCGTTCAGCGCCGCCTGCACCTTGGGCAGCAGCGCCATCATCTTGATGGCTTCCTTGTCGCTGCCGGCCCGGGCCACCTTGCCGTAGCGGTGCAGCGCCTTGTCCACCGTGCCCAGGTCGGCCAGGCACAGCTCGGTCTGGATCACCTCGATGTCGGACACCGGGTCAACCCGGCCCGCCACGTGGATCACGTTCTCGTCCTCGAAGCAGCGCACCACGTTGACGATGGCGTCCGTCTCCCGGATATGGGCCAGGAACTGGTTGCCCAGGCCCTCGCCCTTGCTGGCGCCGGCGACCAGACCGGCGATGTCGACAAACTCGACGATGGCTGGCACGATGCGCTCGGGCTTGACGATCTCCGACAGGGCGGCCAATCGCGGGTCGGGCAATTCCACCACGCCCACATTGGGCTCGATGGTGCAGAAAGGATAGTTTTCGGCGGCAATCCCCGCCTTGGTCAAGGCGTTGAACAAGGTGGATTTGCCAACGTTGGGCAAGCCCACGATCCCGCACTTCAAACTCATGTCAGTCCCCGAAAATCCAACCCGAAAGTGTATGCGATGGCTCGCAGGCACGTCGCGCGGTTGGGAGATGGCCGCATTCGTGCTGCTGGGACTGGCCGCCGCGACCGCTTTGCCGGCCCGCGCCGAGCCCTGCCGCCAGCGCCGCCGGCCGTCGCTCTGCGCGATGCGCCGGGCACGGTGGACACGCGGCCGCCGGCGCGGGCCTGGATCGACAGCCAGGGCACGGCCACCATCGCAGAGCTGACCGATGCCGAGGGCCTGCAGCGCTTCGACACGGCGCCGGCCGACA
>NZ_JAQGLS010000004.1 GCF_028292805.1 Ramlibacter sp.
GGTCGGCGCGATCGGGCGCGGGCCACGCGCCGGGCGTGCGTGACTCAAGCAGGCCATGCATATACTGGCGCGCGCACCCCACCTGCTGGAGACGAGACCATGCAAGCCTATGTGTACGACGCCATCCACACGCCGCGCGGCAAGGGCAAGAAGGACGGCAGCCTGCACGAGGTCAAGCCGGTCGACCTGCTGGCCGGCGTGCTGGCCGAACTGCAGCGGCGCAACGATTTCGACACCGGCCAGGTCGATGACGTGGTGATGGGCGTGGTGTCGCCGGTGGGCGAACAAGGCTCGGTGATCGCCAAGGTGGCGGCGCTCAAGGCCGGCTGGGACTACCGCTGCGCCGGCGTGCAGCTCAATCGCTTCTGCGCCTCCGGGCTGGAAGCCGTCAACATGGCGGCGCAAAAAGTGCGTTCCGGCTGGGAAGACCTGGTGGTCGCCGGCGGCGTCGAGAGCATGAGCCGGGTGCCGATCGGCTCCGACGGCGGCGCCTGGGCGCAGGACCCGGCGACCAATTCGGCCACCGCCTTCGTGCCGCAAGGCATAGGCGCGGACCTGATCGCCACGCTGGCGGGCTTTGGTCGCGACGACGTCGACGCGTTCGCGCTCGAGTCGCAACGGCGGGCCGCGAAGGCGCGCGAAGGCGGCTTCTTCGCCGGCTCGATCGTGCCCGTCAAGGACTTCCTGGACCAGACCATCCTGGCCGAGGACGAGTTCATCAAGCCGCACACCACCATGGAAGGCCTGGCCGCGTTGCGGCCGGCCTTCGAGCAACTCGGCGCGATGGGCTTCGACCAGGTCGCGATAGCCCGCTACCCGCAGGTCGAGCGCATCCACCACGTGCACCATGCCGGCAATTCGTCGGGCATCGTCGACGGCGCGGCCGCCATGCTGATCGGCAGCGAAGCGGCTGGCAAGACCCACGGCTTCACGCCGCGGGCGCGCATCGTGGCGGCGGCGCTGTCGGGCGCCGACCCGACCATCATGCTCACTGGCCCGATGCCGGCCGCGCGCAAGGCGCTGGCCAAGGCCGGCATGACGATAGACCAGATCGACCTGTTCGAGGTCAACGAAGCCTTCGCCGCCGTGCCGATGAAGTTCATGCAGGAAATGGGCGTGCCGCACGACAAGGTCAACGTCAACGGCGGCGCCATTGCCATGGGCCATCCACTGGGCGCCACCGGCGCCATGATCCTGAACACGCTGATCGACGAGTTACATCGGCGCAAGCTGCGCTACGGCATGGCGACGCTGTGCGTGGGCGGCGGCATGGGCATCGCCACGATCGTGGAACGGATCTGAGGCCCGCATGAACACCATCCGCTACGAACTCGCCGCCGGCATCGCCACCCTCACTTTCGACGAGCCAGGCTCGCCCGTCAACACCATGTGC
Source organism: Ramlibacter sp. (assembly GCF_028292805.1). Lineage (GTDB taxonomy): Bacteria > Pseudomonadota > Gammaproteobacteria > Burkholderiales > Burkholderiaceae_C > Ramlibacter. The sequence goes on from NZ_JAQGLS010000004.1 coordinate 1,394, forward strand.
CTGCAGTGGCAGCAGGACCTGGACGCGGCCGTGCGGCAGGTGCTGCAGGACCAGGACGCGATCCGCGGCATCGTGCTGGCCTCGGCCAAGAGCACCTTCTTCGCCGGCGCCGACCTCAAGGGGATGATGCGGCTGCAGCCGCAAGACGCGCCGCGCGTGTTCCGCGAGATCGAACAGGTCAAGAAGAACTTCCGCACGCTGGAGACGCTCGGCAAGCCAGTCGTGGCCTGCCTGAATGGAGCGGCGCTTGGCGGCGGCTGGGAGGTGGCGCTGGTCGCGCACCACCGCGTCGCCGTCGACAACACCAGGATCCAGTTCGGCTTGCCCGAGATCACCCTTGGCCTGATTCCCGGCGCGAGCGGCATCACGAAGATGACGCGGCTGCTCGGGCTGGTCGAGGCCCAGCCGTACATCCTGGAGAGCAAGCTGTTCAACCCGCGCGAGGCGTTGAAGCTCGGCCTGGTGCACGAACTGATGGCGGACGCCGACGCGCTGCGGCCGGCGGCGCTGGCCTGGATCGCCGCCAACCCCAAGGCGCAGCAGCCCTGGGACGACAAGGCCTACAAGATGCCGGGCGGCACGCCGGCCAACCCGAAGATCGCCGGCATGCTGGCGGTGGCGCCGGCGGCGCTCAAGCTCAAGACCCGCGGCCTCTATCCGGCACCCGAAGCCGCGCTGGCTGTGATGGTCGAAGGCGCGCAGGTGGACTTCGACACCGCGCTGCGCATCGAGACCCGCTATCTGGCTCGCCTGATTGTCTCGCCGGTGGCCAAGAACATGATCAACACGTTCTTCTTCAACCTGAACGCGATCAAGGCCGGGCAGTCCCGGCCCAAGGTCGAAGGCCGGTTCCAGCCGCGCAAGGTCGGCGTCCTCGGCGCCGGGATGATGGGCGGCGGCATCGCCCACGCCCAGGCCAGCCGGGGCATCGCCACGGTGCTCAAGGACGTCACGCAGGACAAGGCCGACGCCGGCAAGGCCTACGCCGCTCGCCTGACCCAGGCGGGCGTGGACAAGGGCCGCATGCGCCCGCAAGACCAGGCCGCGTTGCTGGCCCGCATCACCGCCACCGAAGCCATGCAGGATCTGCAAGGCTGCGACCTCATCATGGAGGCGGTGTTCGAGAACCGCGAGTTGAAGGCGAAGGTGACGCAGGCGGCGGAGCCGCTGCTGGCGCCGGGCGGCTTCTTCGCCAGCAACACCTCCACCTTGCCGATCACCGGCCTGGCCAAGGCCAGCGCGCAGCCGGCGAAATTCGTCGGCATCCACTTCTTCAGCCCGGTGGACAAGATGAAGCTGGTGGAGATCATCCGCGGCGCGCAGACCGACCACGAGACCGTCGCGCGCGCCTACGACTACGTGCAGGCCCTGGGCAAGATCCCGATCGTGGTGAACGACGCCCGCGGCTTCTTTACCAGCCGCGTGTTCGGCACCTTCGTGATGGAAGGCGCTGGCATGGTGGGCGAAGGCATCCCGGCCGCCGTGGTCGAACAGGCGGGCCTGCAGGCGGGCATGCCGGTCGGTCCGCTGGCGGTGCTGGACGAGACGGCGCTGGCGCTGTCGGTGCACGTGCTGGACCAGACCCGCGCCGACTTTCGCGCCGAGGGCGGCACCTACATCGCGACGCGGGGCGAGCTGCTGGTCGAGCGCATGGTCAAGGAGTTCGATCGCAATGGGCGCGCGGCCGGCGCCGGCTTCTACGACTATCCGGTGGAAGCGGGCGCGAAAAAGTCGCTGTGGCCGCAGCTCAAGACCTTGTTCGAGCGAGCGCACGCTCAATGGGAGATGCAGGAGCTGAAAGATCGCCTGCTGTATCGGCAGTCGGTGGAGACGGCGCGCTGCCTGGCCGAGGGCGTGCTGACCAGCGTGCACGACGCCAACATCGGCTCGATCTTCGGCATCGGCTTTCCGGGCTGGACCGGCGGCGCGATGCAATTCATCTACGGCACCGGCATCGATGCCTTTCTGCACCGGGCCGAAGTGCTGGCGTCGCGCCACGGCCAAGGCTTCGTGGTGGCGCCGCAGGTGAAGGACGCGATCCGGCGGCACCAGCCAAACTATTGAGATAGTTGACTGCGGCAAGTACCTGCCCGAAACTCGGGCGGATGGAGCCGCAGCCGCCCGCCGTCGCCGTCTCGCCCTGCGACGTCAAGGCGGTGCGCGCCTTCAACCGTTTCTACAGGCAGCGGATCGGTGTCCTCAGGCGCTACCTGGACACCGACTTCACGCTGACGGAAGTGCGGGTGCTGTACGAGCTGGCGCACCGGCCGCCGCTGACCGCGACGCACCTGGTGCGCGAGCTCGAGCTGGACGCCGGCTACCTCAGCCGCATCCTGCGCCGCTTCGAGTCGCAAGGCTGGATCGCCCGCCAGCCCGCGCTGCACGACCGGCGCCAAAGCCTGCTGCGCCTGACCCAAGCGGGCTACGCCACCTTCGCGCCACTGCAGCAGAAATCGCGCGACGAAACCGCCGCCCTGATCGCCGGCGTGGCGATGCCGCAGCGGCCGCGCCTGATCCAGGCGCTGGACACGGTGCACAAGCTGCTGCAGCCGCCGTCGGAGCGCCAGGTGGTATTGCGCGCGCCGCGGCCCGGCGACATGGGCTGGGTGGTCCAGATGCACGGCGAGATCTACGCCCGCGAGTACGGCTACAGCAGCGAGTTCGAAGCCCTGGTGGCGCAGGTCGCGGCGAAGTTCATCCTGAAGTTCGATCCGGCCGGCGAGCAAGGCTGGATTGCCGAAGTCGACGGCGAGCGCGCCGGCTCCGTGTTCGTCGCGCGCAAGTCACGCACCGTGGCGCAGCTGCGCCTGCTGGTGCTGCAGCCGCACGCGCGCGGGCTCGGCCTGGGCGGGCGGCTGGTGGACGAGTGCATCGCCTTCGCCCAGGCCGCCGGCTACCGCAAGATGACGCTGTGGACGCACGCCCACCTGCATGCCGCCCGCGCCATCTACCAAACCCGCGGGTTCGCGTGCGGGCACAGCGAGCCGATGCGGGCCTATGGCCAGCAGGTGGTCAGCGAAACCTGGGAGCGCAGGCTCTGAGCCGCGCCTTGTGGGCCGCCGCCGCGCCAGCGTGCTGGTGGGCGCCGGCATCGTCGCCTCGCGCTTCGTGGTGGCCGAAGTCCCGCCGCTGACGCTGACCATGCTGCGCTACGCGATCGGCTTCGCCTGCCTGCTGCCTTTCGCCTGCCCGCGCTGCCGGGCGCGCTGGCCGTGCTGCGCACCCGAGACGCCATCGCGCTGATCGCCGCCGGCCTCTGGCTGGCCACCCGGCTGCAGCCCGGCAAGGCCGCTGGCGCCCCCGGATAATCCGGGCCATGAATGTTCCCTTGCATGCGCAGACACCGGCCGACCAGCCGCGGCCCCGCTCGCTGACCGACCTGTTCGTGTCTTTCTCCCTGCTGGCGCTGCAGGGCTTTGGCGGGGTGCTGGCGGTGGTCCAGCGCGAGATGGTCGAAAACAAGCGCTGGATGACCAAGGAGGAGTTCGTCGAGGAATGGTCGGTGGCGCAGATCATGCCCGGCCCGAACGTCGTCAATCTCTCGATCATGATCGGCGCGCGCTACTTCGGCTGGCGCGGGGCGCTGGCCAGCCTGGCCGGCATGCTGACTTTCCCGCTGCTGCTGGTGCTGGGGCTGGCGCTGGTCTACGCCGAGTTCTCGTCCAACCCGCAGGTGGTAGGCGCCTTGCGCGGCATGGGCGCGGTGGCGGCCGGCCTGATCACCGCCACCGGGCTGAAGCTGGTGGGCGCGCTGCAAAAGAACGCACTGGGCGGCCTGCTCTGTGGCGTGTTGGGCGTGGCGACCTTCGTCTGCATCGCCTGGCTGAAGCTGCCGCTGATCTGGGTGCTGCTCGGGCTGGGCGGGCTGGGCTGGGCCCTGGCCGCCAGGAAGCTGCGGTGAGCGCCGCCAGCATCCTCATGACGGGCGCCGACTGGCTGTCGCTGCTGGTCCACTACCTGGGGCTGTCGCTGCTGTGCGTGGGCGGCGCCATCACCACCGCGCCCGACATGCACCGCTTCCTGGTGCAGGAGCAAGGCTGGCTCACCGATCCGCAGTTCAGCGCCTCGATCGCCATCGCGCAGGCCGCGCCCGGACCCAACGTGTTGTTCACGGCCTTGATGGGATGGAACGTCGGGCTGAACGCGGGCGGCCTGCCGACGGCTTTCCTGGGGATGGCGATCTGCCTGGTCGGCATCATGCTGCCCAGCTCCATCCTGACCTACCTGACGGTGCAATGGAGCCATGCCAACCGCGACCTGCGCGCCGTGCGCGCTTTCAAGCAAGGCATGGCGCCGGTGGTGGTGGCGCTGCTGGTCGCCACCGGCTGGATCCTGGCTACCGCCAACGGCTACCGGCTGGCGAACTGGCCGACCTGGGCCATCGCAGGCGTGACGACGCTGATCGTCTGGCGCACCCGGGTCCACCTGCTGTGGCTGCTGGGTGCGGGCGCGCTGATCGGGTGGATGGGCTGGGTCTAGCCGTCGCCGAGCAGCGCGGGCAGCAGGCTGCCCGCGCTGCCGCGCAGCACCGCATCGGCCGCGTCGTCCAGGTCGGTCGCCTCGGGATTGACCACCACCACCTTGCCGCGCGTGCTGCGTGCCAGTCCCGCTGCCGGATAAACCAGGCCCGAGGTGCCGACCACCAGCATCAGGTCGCAGGCCGCCGCCGCTTGCTGCGCCAGCGCCAGCTCGCGCTGCGGCAGCATCTCGCCGAACCAGACCACCGCCGGCCGGCGCAGGTTGCCGCAGGTGGCGCAGGACGGCGGCTGCCCGCCGCCCGGCAGGCTCGCTTCGCAACAGGCGCGTGCCGGGTCCAGCCACTGGTCGGCCGCGATGTTGCCGTGCAGCGCCAGCACGCCGGGCGAGCCGGCCCGCTGGTGCAGGCCGTCGACGTTCTGCGTGACGACGGTCAGCCGCCCCGGATGCCGTTGCTGGAAGGCCGCGACCGCCAGGTGGCCGGCGTTGGGCTCGACCTTGGCAATCGCCTCGCGCCGCATCTGGTACCAGTCCCAGACCATGGCCGGCCGGGCCCGGAAGGCGGCCTCGGTGGCGAAGTCTTCGGGCCGGAAGTTGGCCCACAGCCCGGCCTGGGCGTCGCGGAAGATCGGCACGCCCGACTCCGCGCTCATGCCGGCGCCGCTCAGCAGCACGATGCGCCGCGCCTGGCGCAGCCAGCTGCGCACGACTTCGGTCACTGCCGTTGCCGCACGGCCTCGTACAGGCAGATGCCGCTGGCCACCGACACGTTCAGGCTTTCGACCGCGCCCAGCATCGGGATGGACACCAGGCCGTCGCAAGTCTTGCGCGTGAGCTGGCGCAGCCCGGCGCCTTCGGCGCCGAGCACCAGCGCGGTCGGCGCCTTCAGGTCGGCCTGATAGACCGAGCCTGGGGCGTCGTCGCTCAGGCCCAGGCACCAGATGCTGCGCTCCTTCAACTCGCCCAGCGTGCGCGCCAGGTTGGTCACCATGAAGTAAGGCATGGTCTCGGCCGCGCCGCTGGCGACCTTGGCGACGGTGGCGTTGATGCCGACCGCGTGGTCCTTGGGCGCGATCACCGCATGGGCGCCGGCGCCGTCGGCCACGCGCAGGCAGGCGCCCAGGTTGTGCGGATCGGTGTCGCCGTCGAGCACCTGCAGCAGCGGCGGCCCGCTGACGCCATCGAGCAGGTCGTCCAGCGAGCTGGCCTGCGACAGGGTTTCGACGCGCGCGACGACACCCTGGTGGCCGACGCTGCCGGCCAGCTTGGCCAGCCGCAGGCC
>NZ_JAQGLS010000034.1 GCF_028292805.1 Ramlibacter sp.
CTGGGCACGCCGGCGCTGGCGGGCGCGGCGGCCGGCGCGGCGGCCGTGGCGACCGCCTTGCCGGACGGGACGAAGGTGGCCTGGCGGCCGTTGTAGACCTGCCATTGGTCCCACAGCATCACCATGGAAAAGCCGAAGATCACCCAGAGGATGGTGCGGCGGATGTCGGTCATGGATGTTTCTTTTCTTGCGAAGGCGCAGGCCACGTGAACAGGCGTGGCCTGGCGGTGGGGACAGGATCGTGCCCGCCCGCGCACCAGGGATGGCAGCGCGCCAGGCGCGCCACCGTGAGATAGCTTCCCGCGCCGGCGCCGTGGCGCTCCAGCGCTTGCAGCGAATAGGCCGAGCAGGTGGGCGTGAAGCGGCAGGCCGAGCCCAGCCAGGGCGACAGCAGCAGCCGGTAGCCCTTGACCAGCCCGATCAGCAGCGCGCGGATCATCGCGGCGCCCTGGCCTGGCCGAACAGCTGCAGCAGCTCGGCGCGCACCGAGGCCTTCAGCGCGTCGGACCAGGCGCTGGGGAACTGGGCGCGCGCGAAATCGCCGCGCAGCCGGACCACGTGCGCCATCTTGGGCAGCTGCTGTTCGAAGGATGCGCTCACGGTGTAGATCTGCCGCTTGATCCCATTGCGGGTGACCGCGCGCTTGGCCCAGCGCTTGGGCAGGACAGCCCCGATCGACGCCTCGTGCACAGCAAAGAGGGCCTGCCGTCCGCTGGACGCAGGCCCTGGGGATTCGGTGGGCACCTGCGGGGCTGCCCGGTGCAGCACGAAATGCGCAGTGCGGGAAACGGTGCCGCCGGCCATGGCTGCCTCGAACTGTGCTTTGGTCTTGAGCCGCTGCACGGGGCGGGCAAGCGCAGGCAGCGCTTGGGACAAACGCGCGGGCGCTTAGGCGGCCAGGCGCTTGCGGCCCTTGGCGCGGCGAGCGTTGATGACGGCGCGGCCGCCCCGGGTCTTCATGCGGACCAGAAAGCCGTGGGTGCGTGCGCGACGCACTTTGGAAGGTTGGTAGGTGCGTTTCATTTGATTCTCGGGAAAACCCGGCATTATCGTGGAAAGTCCCGGTCCGGGCAACCGCGGGGGCTTGTCCGGCCGCCGCCAGGGGTCCGGCGCGGCCGGCCTCGGGTTTGTGGATAAGGTGTTTACGCCTAGAATCCGCTGTTTCGCGCGAAATAACTAATCCACAGGAGCGACGGGGCACATGGGCGAGGGGCAACACAACAGGCTGGCCGCGGCGGCAAGCCTGGCAGGAGCGGGCGACAGCCTATGGCAGGCGTGCGTCGACCAGCTCGCGCAAGAGCTCCCGGAGCAGCAGTTCAACACCTGGATCAAACCTTTGGTGGCCCAGGTGTCGGAGGATTTTTCCAAGGTCACGCTGTACGTGGCCAACCGCTTCAAGCTCGACTGGGTGCGGGCCCAGTACGCCGGCCGTATCGTCGGCATGCTGGAGAAGATCTACGGCCAGCCCGTTCAACTTGAGTTAGCGATCACTCCAAGGGACAACAGCACCCGTGCGTATTCTTCCCCGGCGATGGCGGCCAACGTTCCGGTCGCCGAACCGCCCGAGATCCAGGAAGACAACAGCGCCTCGGCCTTCAAGACGCGCCTGAACACCGGCCTGACCTTCGACACTTTGGTGGAAGGCACGGCCAATCGGATGGCGCGCGCGGCCGCCATGCACGTGTCAACCACGCCCGGCCATCTTTACAATCCGCTGTTCATCTACGGCGGCGTGGGCCTGGGCAAGACCCATCTGGTGCACGCGGTGGGCAACAAACTGCTGGCCGACAAGCCCAACTCCAAGGTTCTTTACCTCCATGCCGAGCAGTTCGTTTCGGACGTGGTCAAGGCTTACCAGCGCAAGACTTTCGACGAATTCAAGGACAAATACCACTCGCTGGATCTCCTGTTGATAGATGACGTCCAGTTCTTCGCCAACAAGGACCGCACGCAAGAGGAATTCTTCAACGCCTTCGAGGCCCTGTTGGCCAAGAAGAGCCACATCGTGATGACCTCGGACACGTATCCGAAGGGGCTGGCCGACATCCACGAGCGCCTGGTTTCGCGCTTCGACTCCGGCCTGACCGTGGCCATCGAGCCGCCGGAGCTGGAGATGCGGGTGGCCATCCTGATCAACAAGGCGCGCGCCGAGGGCACCGAGATGCCCGAGGAGGTCGCCTTCTTCGTCGCCAAGAACGTGCGCTCCAACGTGCGCGAGCTGGAGGGCGCGCTGCGCAAGATCCTGGCGTACTCGCGCTTCAACCAGAAGGAAATCTCGATCCAGCTGGCGCGCGAGGCCTTGCGCGACCTGCTGTCGATCCAGAACCGGCAGATCGGGGTGGAGAACATCCAGAAGACCGTGGCCGACTACTACAAGATCAAGGTCGCCGACATGTACAGCAAGAAGCGCCCGGCCTCGATCGCCCGGCCGCGCCAGATCGCCATGTACCTGGCCAAGGAACTGACCCAGAAGAGCCTGCCGGAGATCGGCGAGCTGTTTGGCGGGCGCGACCACACCACCGTGCTGCACGCGGTGCGCAAGATCTCGGCCGAGCGCCTGCAACTGACGGAGCTGAACCAGCAGCTGCATGTGCTGGAACAGACACTAAAGGGTTAATTCGTCATTCCCGCGGAGGCGGGACTCCAGGGGTTCGACCCCTGGAAAACAGCGCTGCAAAAAGGCGAAAATGCCGTGTTACCGAGCACAACGACCGAATCAAAGAAAAGCGAGAAGAGGCTGACATGATTGTCCTGAAGGCAACACAAGAAAAACTGCTCTCGGTGCTGCAGTCGGTGGCGGGGATCGTGGAAAAGCGGCATACCTTGCCGATCCTGGCCAACGTGCTGCTGCGCAAGACCGCCGGAAGCATCCAGTTCACCACCAGCGACCTGGAAATCCAGATCCGCACCACGGCCGACATGGACGGCGACGCCGGCAGCTTCACCACCACCGTGGGCGCCCGCAAGCTGATCGACATCCTGCGCACCATGCCCAGCGACCAGACGGTCAGCCTCGAGTCCAGCGCCAGCAAGCTCATTCTCAAAGGCGGCAAGAGCCGCTTCACGCTGCAGACGCTGCCGGCGGAAGACTTCCCGCTGGTGCAGGAAGCGCCCAGCTTCGGCCCGGTGTTCAGCGTGCCGCAAAAGACGCTGAAAGACCTGCTCAACCAGGTCTCGTTCGCCATGGCGGTGCACGACATCCGCTACTACCTGAACGGCATCCTGTTCGTGGCAGAAGGCAAGCAGCTGTCGCTGGTGGCCACCGACGGCCACCGGCTGGCGTTCGCCTCGGCGACGCTCGACGTGGAAGTGCCGCGCCAGGAAGTGATCCTGCCGCGCAAGACGGTGCTGGAGCTGCAGCGCCTGCTGTCCGATGCCGAAGGCGCCATCGAGATGCAGTTCGCCAACAACCAGGCCAAGTTCGCCTTCGGCGGCATGGAGTTCG
>NZ_JAQGLS010000064.1 GCF_028292805.1 Ramlibacter sp.
GACACCCCAAGAACGCATCTAAGCAGCCTGGACCGACAGGGCTCTGCTCCTCGAGCCGCTCATCCTCGAAACCAACCACGACGTGATCGCGCGCCTCGACCGAGGCGAGCTGCGAGTCGCCGAGCAGCACCCGGATCAGACTAACGAGTGGCAGGTAAACGAGTGGGTGAAGAAGGCCGTCATCCTCTACTTCCCCATCCGCCAGATGATCACGCAGGAAATCGGCCCGTTTGAGTACCACGACAAGATGGCGCTCAAAACCGGGTACGCGGCCCTGGGCGTCCGGGTGGGGCCGCCGGCATCTGACCGCTACGGCGCGTACCTGGCCCCCGGCGTCATCCTGATGCCGAGCTACGTCAACATCGGCGCCTACGTCGACGAAGGCACCATGGTCGACACCTGGGCCACCGTCGGCTCCTGCGCCCAGGTCGGCAAGAACGTGCACCTGTCCGGCGGCGTCGGCCTGGGCGGCGTGCTCGAGCCGCTGCAGGCGAATCCGACCATCATCGAGGACAACTGCTTCATCGGCGCCCGCTCCGAGGTGGTCGAAGGCGTGATCGTCGAGGAGAACTCGGTGATCTCGATGGGCGTCTACATCGGCCAGAGCACCCCGATCTACGACCGCGCCACCGGCGAGACCCACTACGGCCGGGTGCCGGCGGGCTCGGTCGTGATCTCGGGCAGCCTGCCCAAGGACAATGGCCGCTACAACCTGTATGCCGCCATCATCGTCAAGAAGGTCGACGCCAAGACGCGCTCGACCACCAGCCTGAACGACCTGCTGCGCGACTGAACGAACGCGTCGTCCCCGCTTGAGCGGCACGACGCCGATGGAAAAAGGAAGCCGATGAGTACGATGGAACGCATCCTGCGTCTGATGGCCGAGAAAAAGGCTTCGGACGTCTTCCTGTCGGCCCATTCGCCGGCGCTGATCAAGATCAATGGCCAGTGCCTGCCGATCAACAACCAGCTGCTGCCGCCGGACGCGACGCGCAGCCTGCTGGCCGAGGTGCTCCCCTACCAGCGGATGGAGGAACTGGAGACCACCGGCGAGCTGAACATGGCCTACGCCATTGCGGGGGTCGGCAACTTCCGTTTCAGCGCGATGCGCCAGCGCGGCACCTACGCGGCCGTGATCCGCTTCATCACCACCGAAATCCCGCCGCTGGAGTCGCTGTCGGTGCCCATGATCCTGGCCGAGCTGATCATGGAAAAGCGCGGCCTGCTGCTGATGGTGGGCGCCACCGGCGCCGGCAAGAGCACCACGCTGGCCTCGATGATGGACTTTCGCAACGAGCGGGTGTCCGGCCACATCCTGACCATCGAAGACCCGGTCGAATTCCTGTTCACCAACAAGAAGTCGGTGGTGAACCAGCGCGAGGTCGGCACCGACACCCAGTCGATGCAGGCGGCGCTGAAGAACGCGCTGCGGCAGGCGCCGGACGTGATCCTGGTCGGCGAGATCCGCGACCGCGAGACCATGTCGGCCGCCATCGCCTATGCGCAGTCGGGCCACCTGTGTCTGGCCACCATGCACGCCAACAACAGCTACCAGGCCCTCAACCGGATCCTGTCGTTCTACCCGGTCGAAGTGCGGCCGACCATGCTGGGCGACCTGGCCGCGGCCCTGCGCGCGGTGGTGTCGCAGCGGCTGCTGCGCACCGTCACCGGCGGCCGGGCGCCGGCGGTGGAGGTGCTGCTCAACACCAAGCTGATCTCCGAACTGATCGAGAAGGGCGACTTCTCCGGCGTCAAGGAGGCGATGGAGAAGTCGATGGCCGAAGGCTCGCAAACCTTCGAGATGGACATCGCGCGCCTGATCATCGACGGCACTGTCGACCGCAAGGAAGGCCTGTCCTATGCCGACTCGCCGACCAACCTGCAGTGGCGGCTGCAGAACAGCGCCGTCGGCCTGGCCGCGGCGGAAGCGGACGACGGCGACGAGGCGGACGACGAACCGTCGTTCACGGAAATCACCCTGGACGTCAAGCACTAGCCTCATGTCCCAGGCCCTTTACCTCACCGAACAGCTGATCGCGCAACGCACGGTCACCCCCGACGACGGCCAGTGCCAGCCGATCCTGGCGGCGCGGCTGCAGCCGCTGGGCTTTGCCTGCGAAACCATCGCCAGTGGCCCGGACGCGTTCCGCGTGACCAACCTGTGGGCCAAGCGGCCCGGGCGCAGCGGCCGCACGCTGGTCTTCGCCGGCCACACCGACGTGGTGCCGACCGGCCCGCTGGAGCAGTGGAGCAGTGACCCGTTCGTGCCCAGCCACCGCGGTGGCCTGCTGTATGGCCGCGGCGCGGCCGACATGAAGACCTCGATCGCCGCCTTCACGGTGGCCGTCGAGGAGTTTCTGGCGGCCAACCCCGACCCGGCGCTGGGCATCGCCTTGCTGCTCACCAGCGACGAGGAAGGCCCCAGCGTGGACGGCACGGTGGTGGTTTGCCGCCAGCTGCAAGAGCGCGGCGAGAAGCTCGACTACTGCATCGTCGGCGAGCCGACGTCGGTGCAGAAATTGGGCGACATGATCAAGAACGGCCGGCGCGGCAGCCTCACGGGCAAGCTCACCGTCAAGGGCGTGCAAGGTCACATCGCCTACCCGCAGCTGGCGAAGAACCCGGTCCACCTGGCCTTGCCGGCGCTGGACGAACTGGCCCGCACCGAGTGGGACCGCGGCAACGACTTCTTTCCGCCCACCAGCTGGCAGATCAGCAACATCCATGGCGGCACCGGCGCGGGCAACATCATTCCGGGCACGGTGGTGGTGGACTTCAACTTCCGCTTCGCCAGCGTCAGCACGGCGCAGCAGTTGCAGCAGCGCGTGCAGGCGATCCTCGATCGCCATGGGCTGGAGTACGAGCTGGCCTGGGTGGTCGGCGGCCAACCGTTCCTGACCACGCCGGGCGAGCTGGTCGGCGCCGTGCAGGCGGCGATCCGCGCCGAGACCGGGCTGGAAACCGAGCTGTCCACCACCGGCGGCACCAGCGACGGCCGCTTCATCTCGCGCATCTGTTCGCAGGTGATCGAGTTCGGCCCGATCAACGCCAGCATCCACAAGATCGACGAGCACGTGCGGGTGGCCGACATCGACCCGCTCAAGAACATCTACCGCCGCACGCTCGAAGAACTCGACCGGCTAACCCCATGAAGTTGATCGAAGCTGTCGAAGCGGCTGCCCGCGAGCTGGAAGCAGCCGGTGTCGGCTTCGGCCACGGCACCACCAACGCCTTCGACGAAGCGGCCTGGCTGGTGCTGTGGAGCCAGTGCCTGCCGCTGGACGAACTGGACGAGCATGCGCAGCAGGAGCTGCACGACGAGGAGCAAGCCGAGATCCGCGCGCTGGTGGAACAGCGCATCGAGACTCGCAAGCCGGCCGCCTACCTCACGCGCGAAGCCTGGCTGCAAGGCGTGCCGTTCTACGTCGACGAGCGCAGCATCGTGCCGCGCAGCTTCATCGCCGAACTGATCGCCGACGGCGCCATCGATCCCTGGCTGGGCGAGCACACGCGGCGGGTGCTGGACCTGTGCACCGGCAACGGCAGCCTGGCCGTGCTGGCCGCGATGGCCTACCCCGACGTGGCGGTCGATGCAGCCGACATCTCGATCGAAGCCTTGGCCGTGGCGCAAATCAACGTCGACAAGCACGCGCTGGGCGACCGGATCCGCCTGGTGGAGTCCGACGGCCTGGCCGCCCTGCCCGGCCCCTACGAGCTGGTGCTGTGCAACCCGCCCTACGTCAACGCGGCCTCCATGGCGCAGCTGCCGCCCGAATACCTGGCCGAGCCGGAACTGGCCCTGGCCGGCGGCGCCGACGGCATGGATTTCATCCGGCTGCTGCTGCGTGAGCTGCCCTCGCGGCTGGCGGCGGACGGCGTGCTGGTGCTGGAGATCGGCAACGAGCGCGGGCATTTCGAGGCGGCTTTCCCCACGCTGGGGGCCGTCTGGCTGGAGACCAGCGCGGGCGAAGACCAGGTGTTGCTGCTGACCCGGGACGCGTTGCTGCAAGGTTGAAGCGACGGCGCAAAGCGGCGATCATGCTGCAGTGCGAAAATACGCGGATCTATGACCCGCGACCTGTCCACCCGCATCCTGCACGCCGACCGCCAAGCCGGCGTCGAGCATGGAGCCACCCACAAGCCCCTGCACATCGCCACCGGTTTCGGCTATGAGCGTGCCGAAGACCTCGCTGCCGTGTTCCAGGGAGACCGCAGCGGCTACGTCTACGGCCGCCAGGGCAATCCCACCACCGCCGCGCTGGAAGCCAAGGTCACGCTGATGGAGGACGCCGTCGGCACGGTCAGCTTCGCCACCGGCATGGCCGCCATCGTCTCCACCATGATGGCGCTGCTGCAGCGCGGCGACCACGTGGTGGCCAGCCGCTTCCTGTTCGGCAACACCGCCAGCTGGTTCAACACCCTGACCCAGATGGGTTGCGAAGTGACCCTGGTCGACGCCACCGAAGCGGCCAACGTCGAACAAGCCCTGCGCCCGCAAACGCGCATGGTGTTCGTGGAAACCATCGCCAACCCGCGCACCCAGGTGGCCGACCTCGAAGGCATCGGCAAGCTGTGCCACGCGCGCGGCATCGTCTACATCGTGGACAACACGCTGACCACGCCGGCATTGTTCAAGGGCAAGGCGGTCGGCGCCTCGCTGGTGGTCCATTCGCTGTCCAAGGGCATCTGCGGCCACGGCAATGCGCTGGGCGGCTCGGTCTCCGACACCGGCCTGTTCGACTGGAGCAGCTACCCCAACCTGCTGCCGGCCTACCGCAAGGGCCCGCCAGCCAACTGGGGCCTGCTGCAGGTGCGCAAGAAGGGCCTGCGCGACCTGGGCGGCACGCTCAGCGCCGAACACGGCCACCGCATCGCCACCGGCGCCGAGACGCTGATGCTGCGGATGGAGCGCGCCTGCTCCAACGCGCTGGCGCTGGCCCGCTGGCTGGAAACGTCGCCGCTGGTGGCCAAGGTCCATTACCCGGGCCTGGCCAGCCACCCGCAGCACGCGCGCGCGGCCAAGTTGTTCCGCCACTTCGGCGGCCTGTTCAGCTTCGAGACGGTGGACGGCATCGATCCGTTCGACGTCCTCAATGCCCTGCAGCTGGTGATCAAGTCCAGCCACCTGGGCGACAACCGCACGCTGGCGCTGCCGGCGGCGCGCACCATCTTCTGGGAAATGGGCGAGGAGATGCGCCGCAGCATGGACATCGCCGATTCGCTGATCCGCGTGTCGGCCGGCATCGAAGCCGAGGCGGACCTGCTGGACGATTTCGGCCAGGCCTTCGAAACCCTGGAAATGACCAAGTGATCCAGCTGCGCAACGTGATCCTGCGCCGCGGCGCCAAGGTCCTCCTCGACAAGGTCTCCGTCACCATCAATCCCGGCGAGTCGGTCGGCCTGGTCGGCCGCAACGGCGCCGGCAAGTCCACCTTGTTCGCGCTGCTCAACGGCACCCTGCACGAGGACGGCGGCGATTTCTCGGTGCCTTCGCAATGGCGGATGGCCCAGGTCGAGCAGCACATGCCCGAAACCGACGCGCCCGCGACCGACTTCGTGCTGGCCGGCGACACCCGATTGCTGGCACTGCGCGAGGCGCTGACGGCGGCCGAGGACAGTGGCGACGGCATGGCCATCGCCCACGTCTATTCCGACATGGCCGATGCCGGCGAGCACGACGCCGTGCCACGGGCGCAGGCCCTGATCCTGGGCCTGGGCTTTCGCGTCGACGACCTGCACAAGCCGGTCAACAGCTTCTCGGGCGGCTGGCGCATGCGATTGCAGCTGGCGCGGGCGCTGATGGCGCCGTCCGACCTGCTGCTGCTGGACGAGCCGACCAACCACCTGGACCTGGACGCCCTGGTCTGGCTGGAAGCCTGGCTGCAGCGCTACGCCGGCACGCTGGTGGTGATCAGCCATGACCGCGAATTCCTCGATGCCGTCACCGGCGTCACGCTGCACATCGACTCGCAGCAACTGACCCGCTATGGCAGCAACTACAGCGGCTTCGAGCTGCTGCGCGCCCAGCAGCTGGAGCTGCAGCAGTCCGCCTTTTCCAAGCAGCAGGACAAGATCGCCCACCTGCAGAAGTTCATCGACCGCTTCAAGGCCAAGGCCAGCAAGGCCAAGCAGGCGCAAAGCCGGGTCAAGGCGCTGGAGCGGATGGAAAAGATCGCCCCGCTGCTGGCCGACGCCGAGTTCACCTTCGAGTTCAAGGAACCGGCCAACCTGCCCAATCCGATGCTGTCGGTCAGCGACGCCTCGTTCGGCTACACCGCCGAAGGCGAAGAGCCAAAGACCATCCTGCGCAACGTCAGCCGCTCGGTGATGGCCGGCCAGCGCATCGGCATCCTGGGCGCCAACGGCCAGGGCAAGTCGACCCTGGTCAAGACCATCGCCCGCACCATGGCGCCGCTGGCCGGCAGCATCACCGAAGGCAAGGGCCTGGCGATCGGCTACTTCGCCCAGCAGGAGCTGGACGTGCTGCGGCCGCAGGACACGCCCCTGGAACACATGATTCGCCTGTCGCGCGAGGTCAGCGTGCCGGGCCAGCAGTCGCGCGAGCAGGACTTGCGCAGCTTCCTGGGCCAGTTCCTGTTTTCGGGCGACATGGTCAAGCAGACCGTTGGCACCATGAGCGGCGGCGAAAAGGCGCGGCTGGTGCTGGCCATGATCGTCTGGCAACGCCCCAACCTGCTGCTGCTGGACGAGCCGACCAACCACCTGGACCTGGCCACCCGCGAGGCGCTGGCCATGGCGCTCAACGAGTTCGAAGGCACCGTCATGCTGGTCAGCCACGACCGCGCCTTGCTGCGCTCGGTCTGCGACGAGTTCTGGATGGTGGGCCGCGGCGGCATCGCGCCGTTCGACGGCGACCTGGACGACTACCAGCGCTACCTGCTGGACGAAGCCAAGCGGCTGCGTGAGCAAGCCAAGCTCGACGCGGCGTCGGCCGCCGCCGCGCCGGCACCGACGCCCGCGCCCGTGGCCGTGGCCGTGGCCGCGCCCGAGGC
>NZ_JAQGLS010000067.1 GCF_028292805.1 Ramlibacter sp.
GGAGACCCTGGCGACCTTTCTGGAGATGCTGGGCATGCAGACCCGGCAGGCGCACGACGGGCCGCAGGCGCTGGCGGCCGCGGCCGGCTTCCGGCCCGAGGTCGTGCTGCTCGACATCGGCCTGCCCGGCATGGACGGCTACGCGGTGGCGCGGGCCCTGCGCGCCCACCCCGAGCTGGCGCGGGTGCACCTGATCGCCTTGACCGGCTGGGGCGGGGCGGAAGACCGCCGCCGGGCCATGGCCGCCGGCTTCGACCACCACCTGACCAAGCCGGTCGACCTGGGCGTGCTGGAAGACACGCTGCGCCGCGTCCAGCTGGAGCAACGCGCGTGAACGCCGCCCCCGCTGCGCTCCCGGTGCCGAGCAGCGAGGAGGAAGCCACCGCCAGCGTCCGCTCGCTGCGGATGCTGATGCTGCTGTGCATGCTGGTGCCGCTGGCGCTGCTGGGCATCTTCGGCTACTACCGCTACCTGCAGGTGCACGACGAAGCGGAAGTGCGCCTGGACCGGGCGTTGCGCATCGCCAACGAGCACGCGCTCAAGGTGCTGGAGACCAACCAGACGCTGCTGCGCCACATCGGCGACCTGGCGGGGGGCAACGGTGCGGCCGGCAACCAGGACCGGGCAAGGCTGCACGCGCAGATCAGGGAGCTGGCCCGGGACAAGCCGCAGATCCGCGCCATCCGGGTCACCGATGCCGAGGGCGCGCTGGTGGCGACCAGCCGCGGTCATCCGCCCTCGCAGGGGCAGTGGGCGGCCGCGCTGGAGTCGTTCCGCTTCCATGCGCAGCAGCGCGGCAACGGGCCGCTGTTCTTTTCCGAGCTGACCGACGGCGGGACGGTTTTCGAGATGAGCCGGGGCCGCACCGGCCCCGACGGCCGGTTCGCCGGCACCGTCTCGGTCAGCCTGGCGCCGGCGTACTTCGCCCGCTTCCACGCCGATCTGTCGGCCGACGAACCGGGCCTGGCCATCACCATGTTCCGCCAGGACGGCATCGTCTATTCGCGCTGGCCGCCGCTGCGCCTGGCGCCGCCCAAGATGGCCGCCAGCAGCCCGGTGCTGTCGCGGGTGCTGCGCGGCGAAACCAGCGGCATCATCCGCGGCGTCTCCTCGCTGGACCGGCAGGAGCGGCTGCTGCTGTTTCGCCGCGTCGGCGACTATCCGGTGTACCTGGGCACCGGGCTCGAGCTGGGCGCGATCCGCAGCGGCTGGCTGCGCGAAATGGGCCTGATCGGCGCCTTCGCCCTGGTGCCGGTGCTGGGCCTGCTGATCGCCGCGCTGGCCGCGATGAAGCGGGCCGGGCAGGCGCGCGAGGCGGCGCGCCGGCTGCACCAGGAGTCGCACGCGCGGGTGCAGGTGGAAGAGGCGCTGCGGCAGGCGCAGAAGATGGAGGCGGTCGGTCGCCTGACCGGCGGCGTGGCGCACGATTTCAACAACGCGCTGATGGTGATCTCGGCCAACCTGCACATGCTCAAGCTGACGCAGCCGCAGGCTGCCGGCAAGCAGACCGAGGCCATCGCCCGCGCGGTCGACAACGCCACCAAGCTCACCCGCCAGCTGCTGGCCTTCTCGCGCCGGCAGGCGCTGTCGCCGGAGCTGGTGCGGCTGCAGGAGCTGCTGCCCTCGCTGAAGGACCTGATGGCGCCGGTGCTGGGACGGCAGGTGCCGCTGGTGGTGGTGGTGGCCGAGGACACCGCGCCGATCAAGGTCGACCTGGCCGAGCTGGAGTTGGCGCTGATCAACCTGGCCGTCAATGCCAAGGACGCCATGCCTGCCAGCGGCAGCTTCCGGCTCCAGGCCCGCAACGCGCCGCCACCCGGGCTGATGCCGGGGCCGGCCGTCGTGATCGAGGCGACCGACAGCGGCAGCGGCATTGCGCCGGAGTTGCTGGCCCGGGTGTTCGAGCCGTTCTTCACCACCAAGCCGGTGGGCGAAGGCACCGGGCTCGGGCTGGCGCAGGTCTACGGCTTCTGCCAGCGCTCGGGCGGTCACGCCGAGATCCGCAGCACGCCCGGCGCCGGCACCACCGTGGCGATGTACTTCCCGGCGCAGGAGGGCCGCCCGCCGCCGCCCCAGGGCCGCGACGAAGCGGCGCAGTCGGCGTTGGACCTGCGGGTGTTGCTGGTGGAAGACAACGCCGACGTGGCGGCGGCGGTCCAGCCGGTGCTGCAGGCGCTGGGCTGCACCGTGCGGCACTTCGACGCGGCCGCGCCCGCCATTGTCTGGCTGGACGCCAACCCGAGCGCCGTCGACGCGGTGCTGACCGACGTGGTGATGCCGGGCGCGATGGATGGCCTGGCGCTGGCACGCTACGTGCGCGAGCGCCATTCCCGGCTGCACCTGGTGGTGATGACCGGCTACGCCGAGCATCTCGACGAAATCACGCGCCACGGCTTCGAGATGCTGGCCAAGCCGTGGAACGCGGCCAGCCTGGCGCGGGCGCTGCGCGCCGCGGGCACCGGCGGCGGCCAGGCAGGCGACCGATGAGGCTGCCACCGACCGTCCGCGCCCGGCTGGCCAGCCTGGTGCCGGCCTCCATGCTGGCCACCGGGCCCGCCGCGGTGGCGACCGTCCTGCACGTCTGCCAGCAGGCGAAGCTGGCCGTGCTGGCCAGACCGGTGAGCGCGCTGCCCCCGCCTTGCCTGAACAGGTCGAACGCGTGGGGCCGCGTGACGCGGTCCATGCCGGGCGCCGTTGTCGATCACGCGAAGCACCACCTGGCCGCCCTCCAGCCCGGCCTGCACTTTCGATCAGGCCGGCGGCGGCGCGTGTACTTGGCGGCGTTGCCCACCAGGTTGCTGACCACCCGCGTCAGCCGCGGCTGACGCGCACGACGTCCGGCAGGTCGTCCACCAGCACCACCAGATGCCGCAACTGGCGCCGCATCATGTCGCGCGCGCGCACCGCCGCCGGCGGCAGCTCGCCGACCCGGCGCAGCAACTCCAGCCCGGTGCCGATCGTCGCCAGCGGCTTGCGCAGCTGGTGGGCCACGGGTGGCGATGAATTCGTCACCCGCAGCCGGATGTGCAACCAGCGACCGCGCCGCTGGGCAGCAGGTCGGGGTTGGCGACTGGTGGCGGCCTTCCATGTCCTTGGCGAAGATCGCGTCGTCCGAAGCCGCGGCGATGACTTGGCGCGCGCGCCGGGATCAGCCAACGCACCGGGCCGGCTGTCATGCCTGCAATGGTTCGGCATTTCGCATGCGCCGGCGGCGCGCCACCACCGGTGCAGGCGGGCGCGGAACTCGTCACCGGAGCGCGCTCTGGTAGGGCGGCTGGCAGTCCGGTAGAGTCGGGCGCCATGTCCCAGCCCACTTCTGAAGCTCTCGCCGTCGTCGCCTTCTGGCGCGACGCCGGACCGAGCCGCTGGTTCACCAAGGATCCCGGCTTCGACGCCGCCTTCCGCGAGCGCTTCCTGGCCTTGCACGAGCGCGCCGCCAGCGGCGACCTGGACGGCTGGGCCGAGACTGCCGACGGCGCGCTGGCCTTGCTGATCCTGCTGGACCAGTTGCCTCGCAACGCCTTTCGCGGCAGCCCGCGCATGTACGCGACCGATCCGCAGGCCCTGCGCATCGCGCACGCCGCGCTGGCGCGCGGACTCGATGACCAGGTGCCGCCGGAGCTGCGCGGCTTCATGGTGATGCCGCTGATGCACTCGGAAGACCCGGCCGACCAGGCCCTTTGCGTCGAGAAGAGCGCGCAGCTGCCGCACACGCTGCCCCATGCGCTGGAGCACCAGGACATCATCCGCCGCTTCGGCCGCTTTCCCCACCGCAACGCGGTGCTGGGGCGCACCAGCACCGCGCCCGAGGAGCGCTTCATCGCCGAGGGCGGTTTCTCCGGGTGAGGGTCCAGGCGCTCATCGCCCTGCTGGCCGGCTTGCTGCTGGGCGGCGCCGGCCCGGCCGCCGCCCAGCCACGGGCAACGCAGGGCCACATGACCCTGGCCGCCGCCCCCACGGATGCCGTGCCGCTGCAGGGCGACTGGGGCTTTGCCTGGCAGCAGTACCTCGATCCGCACTGGCAGCAACTGCCCACTCGCGTCTTCGCGCCCGTGCCTTCCAGCTGGAACGCCCTGGCCGGCGGCGGCAAGCCGCAGGGCGAGAACGGCTGGGGCAGTTTCGCGCTGCAGGTGGACTGCCCGCGCGGCAGCGCGCTGGCAGTGGAGGCCGTTGGCCAGCGCACGGCGTCGCGGCTGTTCGTCAACGGCACCGAGGTGGCGGCCCACGGCATCCCCGGCACATCGGCGGCGGCGACCCGCGCGGCCGTCCACACCCGCATCCCGATCAGCCGCGAGTTCGCCTGTCCGCTGCGCATCACCCTGCACGTGGCCAATTTCGAGCATCGCGCGGGCGGTTTCGTGCGGCCCTTGCTGGCCGGGCCGGCCGACGTGCTGGCGCGCGAGCGCGAGTCGCGCCTGGCCTACGCCGCCGCCCAGCTGTCGACCTACCTGCTCACCGCGGTGGTGGCGCTGATCTTCGCGGCGGTGCGCCGGCGCGAGCGGATCCCGCTGCTGTTCGGCCTGTTCTGCCTGTGCATGGCGGTCTACACGGACATGATCGGCGAGCGGCTGCTGCTGCGGCCCCTGGGCGGCGAGCTGTCGTGGCTGGCGTACATGCGGGTGGAATACCTGTCGTGGGTGGCCGGGATGGCCCTGTTCCTGGTGACGCTGCGCGACCTGTTCCCGCAGGAGATCAACCGCCGCGTGGTGCAGCTGGTGGTGGGGCTGCTGGTGCTGGCCGGCATCGGCATCGTCGCGCTGCCGCCCGCCATCTACTCCTACTCCCTGCTGCCGGGGATGGTGATCGCCGTGCTGGTGGCCAGCTATGTGGTGGCCGCCATGGTGCGGGCCCAGCGGCGCGCGCCGGTGGACGCGCGGGTGCTGCTGGTGGGCATGCTGGCGATCCTGGTGACGCTGGCGCTCGACCTGGTCCTGATCGACGCGCCCGGGCCGGACCGCAAGTTCGCGCCGATCGGCTTTGCGCTGTTCCTGCTGTCGCCGGCGGTGGTGATCGGCCGGCGCCTGAGCCAGGCCCTCAACGCCGAGGAGCGCAACCGCACGCTGGAGGAAAACGCCCGCCTGCGCGAGGACGTGGAGCGCATGTCGCGGCACGACCTGAAGACGCCGCTGAACGCCATCCTGGGCGCCACCCGGCTGCTGCGTGACGAGCCGCGCCTGACGACCAGCCAGCGCGAACTGGTGGGCGTGCTGCAGCGCGCGAGCTTTCGCATGCTGGAGATGGTGAACCTGTCACTGGGCCTGTTCCGGATGGAGACCGGCAGCTACGACCTGCGCCCGCAGGCCGTCGACCTGCGCGACGTCGCCATGCGCGTGCTGGTGGACCTGCACTCGTACGCCGGGGCCGCCGGGGTGCTGCTGCACCTGCAGGGTTCGAACCGCAGCCCGGTCTACGTGCGCGCCGAGGAGCTGCTGTGCTACTCGATCGTGGCCAACCTGGTCAAGAACGCCGTGGAGGCGGCCGGCGCCGGCAACCGCGTCACCGTCGCCGTCCATCCGGGCGAGCCGGTGCGGCTGACCGTGCACAACCCGGGCGAGGTGCCGCCCGAGGTGGTCGGCCAGTTCTTCGAGAAGTACGTGACGCGCGGCAAGAGCGGCGGCACCGGCCTGGGCACCTACTCGGCCCGGCTGATGGCGCGGGCGCAGCACGGCGAGCTCGGGCTGCGCACCGGCATGGCGGCCGGCACCACGCTGACGCTGACGCTGCGGCCCCTGAAGGACGAGGCGGCGACGGTCCTGGCCGCGGCGCCGGCCGAGCAGGCGGCGACGCAGTGGGACCAGGCCATGCCGGCGCGCAGCGTGCTGCTGGCGGACGACGACGAGTTCACCCGGCTGGTGCACCGGCGCTTCCTGCCCAGCCCGCCGTTCCAGGTCGAGACCGCCGCCAACGGCCACGCCGCCATCGAGGCGATGCTGCGGCAATGGCCGCACTACCTGCTGCTGGACATGGAGATGCCGCTCAAGAGCGGGGTGGAGACGGTGCGCTGGGTGCGCGAGCACGAGGCCGCCCACGCTGGCGTGCCCCGCTGCAGCGTGATCATGCTGTCGTGCAACGACGACGAAGCTTCCGCGGCCCGGGCGCTGCGGGCCGGCGCCGACCGCTTCCTGGCCAAACCGGTCAGCCGCGATGCGCTGCTGGCGACGCTGGGCGAGCTGGAGGCCGGGCTGGCCGGCCAGGCGGCGGAGCCGTCCGGGTGGGGCGTCAGCGGCGGTGACCTGGCCGCGCGCCCGGACGACGAGGTCGTGGTGGTGGACCCGGAATGGCTGGAGGTCTTTCCCGGCTTCGTGCGCTCCCAGCGCGAGACCATCGCGTCCATGGCCGCGGCGCTGGCCAGCGGCGACCGGGAGGACCTGCAGTTCCTGGCGCACCGCGCCACCGGCGGGCTGGGCAGCATGGGCTTGCACTGGGCGGCGCGGCAAAGCCGTATCGTCGAACAGGACGCGCTGCACGCGTCGGCAGGCGAGCTGCAGCCGCGCATCGAGGCGCTGGGCGAGCACCTGGGGCGGGTGCGCATCGAGAGCGCCTGAGCCGGCGCGTTCAGCGCCGCGCCCGCACCAGCTCCAGCACCGCGTGGGCGAACACCCGCGGCGCTTCCTGCGGCAGCTTGTGGCCCACGCCCGGCAGCACGCGGTGCGAACGCCGGCCCGAAAAACGGTGCGCATGAACCGCCGCCGCGGCCGGCGGGCGCACGCCGTCGTCGGCGCCGTCCAAGCTGATCGTGGGCACCCCGATGCCGGGCTGCGCCGCCAGCCGGCGTTCGATCTGCGCATAGGCCGGATCGCCTGTCACCAGGCCGTAGCGATGCCGGTAGGAATGGATCACCACGTCGACGAAGTCCCGGTTGTCGAAAGCCGCGGCCGAACGTTCGAAAACCGCGTCGTCGAACGCCCAGCTGGGCGACCACAGCTGCCACAGCAGCCGCGGGAGCGCGCGCCGCTGCCTGGCCGGCCCGGCGCGCCCGCGCTCGCGCTCGCAGTGGAAGTAGTACTGGTACCAGAGGCTGTGCTCATTGACCGGCGTGTCCGGCTCCAGCGCCCGCGCGATGTCCTGGATGTTGTAGCTGTTG
>NZ_JAQGLS010000068.1 GCF_028292805.1 Ramlibacter sp.
CCTTCGCTGCGCACCATGTGCCCGGGATAGCGCGCATCGACCCGCCGGCAACCCTGTAGGGTGTGCAGCTCCGCTGCGCACCATGTGCCCGGGATGGCGCGCAGCGATCCGGCGGCAGCCCGTAGGGTGTGCGGCTTGGCCCGCGGCGAAGCCGTTTACTGCGGCTCGAGCCCGACCTTCTTCACCAGCGCGGCGTACTTCGCGAGCTCGCTGCGGAAGGCCTGCTGGGCCTGCTCGGTGCTGCTGATGGTGATCGTGTTGCCCTGCTTGGCCATCGCTTCCTTCACCGCCGGATCGGCGAAGGCGGCGACCACCGCGTCATGGGCCTTCCTGACGCTGGCGGCGCTCATGCCCTTGGGGCCGATCACGGCGAACCAGGCGTCGACGACGAAATTCGGCAAGCCCTGCTCGGCGAAGGTCGGGATGTCCGGCGCAGCCGCCGTGCGCTGTGCCGTCAGCATGCCGATCGGACGCAGCGCGCCGCTCTTGATGTGCGCCTGCACGCTGGGCAGCGCCGCGGTGCCGAAGTCGACCTGGCCGCCGATCAGGTCGGTGACCATCGGCCCGACGCCCTTGTAGGGGATGTGGCGCGCCGTGGTTCCCGAAGCGTCCAGGAACAGTTCGGTGGCCAGGTGCAGGATGGTGCCGTTGCCACCCGAGGCGAAGTTCAGCGCGCCCGGCTTGCTCTTGAGCAGCGCGATGAAGTCGCGGCTGTTGGTCGCCGGCACCTTGGCCGGATTCACCACCAGCACCATTGGCGTGGCGCCGACCACTGCGATGGGGGTGAAGTCGCCGGGCATGTCGAAGGGCAGCGACTTCAGCACACTGGGAAAGATCACCACGTTGTTCGACACCACCGCCAGCGTATTGCCGTCGGGAGCCGAGCGCGCCAGCGCCTGCAGGCCGACGATGCCGCCGGCGCCCGGCTGGTTGTCGACCACGACGGAGGCATTCAGTGCCTTGCCCAGCGCCGGCGCGGCGGCCCGCGTGATCGCGTCGACACCGGAACCGGTGGCATTGGGAAGGATGAAGCGGACAGTGCCGGCGGGCTGCGCGAAGCTCGCGAGCGGCGTGGCGGCCAGTGCGGCTGCCATGGCGGCGAGGCAATGGCGGCGGGTGGGTTGGTGGGTTCGGGTCATGCCAAGTCTCCTGGGATGTTGTCGCCGACGCGGGTCAGCTGATCACTGCGCGGGCTCGCAGATCGTCGATCTCCCCCGAACTGTACCCGGCCGCGGAGAGCAGCTCGCGGCTGTGCTCGCCCAGCCGCGGCGGCTGCAGCCGCACGCCGAGCCGGCAGCCCTGCATGGTGATGGGAAAGAGCGTGGTCTTGACCGACTGGCCCGCCTTGGGGCCGTCGGGCAGCGTCACGTCGGCGAGACCGCCGGTGGCCAGCAGGTGTTCGTCGTCCATCAGGTCCTCGGGACGCCGGATGGGCGCGAAAGGCAGGCCGGCTTTTTCCATGGCGGCGGACAACTCGGCCGCGGTGTGCGGAGCCAGCCGCTCGCGCAGTGTGGCCAGCAACCTGGGCCGCTGCTGCACGCGCTGGTTGTTGGTGGCCAGGGCCGGCTCCGCCTTCAGGTCGGCGAAGCCGAAGATGTCGCAGAACTTCTGCCACTGGACGTCGCTCACGGCAGCCAGGAAGATCTGCTCGCCGTCCTTGACGGTGAACACGTCGTAGACCGCCCAGGGGTTGTCGCGGGCGGGCAGCGGCGCCGCCGGCTTGCCGGTCATCGCGTACTGCAGCATGTGCTGCCCCATCAGGAACACGTTGTTTTCGTAGAGCGCGGACTGCACTTCCATGCCCTTGCCGGTGATGCCGCGCTGGATCAGCGCGCCGAGCGCGCCGATGGCGCCGAACAGGCCGCCCATGATGTCGTTGACGCTGGTGCCGGCGCGCACGGGGTCACCGGGCCGGCCGGTCATGTACGCCAGCCCACCCATCATCTGCACCACTTCGTCGAGCGCCGTGCGGTGCTCGTAAGGCCCCGGCAGGAAGCCTTTGTGGCTGACGTAGATGACGCGCGGATTGACGGCGCTCAGCGCCGCGTAGTCGAGCCCGTACTTGGCCATGGTACCGGGCTTGAAGTTCTCCGCCACCACGTCGGCCGTGGCGCACAGCTGGCGCGCCATCTCGGCGCCTTCGGGCTGGTGCAGATCGATGCAGATGCTCTTCTTGTTGCGGTTGAACATGGGG
Organism: Ramlibacter sp.; assembly: GCF_028292805.1. Taxonomy (GTDB): domain Bacteria; phylum Pseudomonadota; class Gammaproteobacteria; order Burkholderiales; family Burkholderiaceae_C; genus Ramlibacter. The sequence continues at coordinate 2,195 of NZ_JAQGLS010000068.1, forward strand.
AAGAAGCCGGCGCCGGCGCCGAGCAGGCGGCGCGTGTGCTCGCCGCCGATCGGCTCGAGCTTGATCACTTCCGCGCCCATGTCGGCCAGCAGCATGCCGCAGGTCGGGCCCATCACCATGTGGGTGAATTCGACCACGCGCAGGCCCTTCAGGGGCTGCGGTCCGTTGGCGGCGTCATGCATGGGAAGTCTCCTGGATTTTCATGGTCCTGGGCAGGCCGGAGCGCCAGACCGAGCCGTGCGTGGCCTCGCCTTGCAGCCAGCCCGCCACCTTGGCGCGCAGTGCCAGCAGGCGGTCGAAGTCCAGGCCGGTCTCTATGCCCATGCTGGCGAGCATATAGGCCAGGTCTTCGGTGCAGACGTTGCCGCTGGCGCCGGGCGCGTGCGGGCAGCCGCCGATGCCGGCGGTGCAGGCGTCAAAGCGCGTCATGCCCAGTTGCAGCGCGGCGTAGACGTTGGCCAGCGCCAGCCCGCGGGTGTCGTGAAAGTGGCCGCAGGTCAGGCGATCGCCCGCCACCCGCAGCACCTGCTCGAACAGCCGCGAGACCATCGCCGGGTCTGCATAGCCGACGGTGTCGGCCAGGCTGACGCTGTCGACACCGGCATCCAGCACGGCCCGCACCAGCCGCACCACTTCGGCCGGCTCGACGCGGCCCTGGATGGTGCAGCCGAAGGCGGTGCTGATGCCGACCTCGATCAGCGTGCGGGCGCCCGAGGCGTCGCGCTCTTCGCGCATGCGCACGATGTCGGCCACCACCTCGTCGGGCGTCTTGCGCAGGTTGGCCAGGCTGTGGGCGTGGCTGGCCGACAGCGGCACCAGCATCAGTTCGGCGCTGGCTTCGAGGGCGCGCTGCGCGCCCTTGAGGTTGGGCACCAGCACCGAGGCGCGCAGGCCGGGCAAGGTCTGGGCAAAGGCCAGCACCTCGCCGGTATCGGCCAGCTGCGGCAGCAAGCGAGGTGGCACGAACGAGCCGACTTCGATCTCGCGCTCGCCGGCGGCATAGGCGTCGCGGATCCATTCGATCTTGGCGGCGGTGGGCACGATGGTGGCGACGCTTTGCAGGCCGTCGCGCAGGCCCATTTCACGGATCGTCACCTGGCGCGGCAGCGCCGGCTGAAAAATTGGGGTGGATGGCATACCCCGAGTTTAGAATTTCCGGGAAACCCTCCTGACGCAATTACGGAACCTTGAAGTTCCGATCCGGAATACCTTGCGCGACTTCGACCTGACCACCTTGCGCCTGTTCGTCTCCGTCTGCGAGACCGGGAACATCGCGCGCGCCGGTGAGCGCGCAAGCATCGTCGGCTCGGCCATCAGCAAGCGGCTGGCCCAGCTGGAAAGCCAGGTCGGCACGCCGCTGCTGGTGCGCAAGCGCCATGGCGTGCTGCCCACGGCCGCCGGCCAGACGCTGCTGGAACATGCCCGCGTGATGCTCGATGGCGCCACCCGCATCGCGCAGGACATGGAGCGCTACGTGGCGGGCGGCAGCGGCCAGGTGCGCATCCTCGCCTCGGTTTCCGCCATGACCGAGTCGCTGGCCGACGACGTGGCAGCCTTCCTCAAGCAGCCGGCGCACCGCACCATTCAGGTCGACATGGAAGAGCGCGTCAGCCCGGACATCGTGCGCGGCGTGCGCGAAGGCCGGGCCTCGCTGGGCGTCTGCTGGGACGCGGCCGACGTCAGCGGGCTGCAGTCGCGGCCCTACCGCGGCGACCGCCTGTGCGTGGTGGTGCCACGAGGCCATCCGCTGGCGGGCCGCCGCAGCCTGCGCTTTGCCGACACGCTGGAGTTCGAGCAGGTCAGCCTGCCGGTCAACAGCGCCGTCCAGGTGATGCTGCAGCGGCATGCCGCCGACCTGCGGCGCAGCATCATCCACCGCGTGATCGTCACCAACTTCGAAGCCGCGCTGCGGGTGGTGCGCGCCGGGCTCGCCATCAGCCTGGTGCCGCGCGAGGTGGTGCCGCCGCACGCCAGCGCCGACGGCCTGCGCTGCGTGCCGCTGGACGAGCCGTGGGCAGCGCGCCGCTTCGTGCTTTGCTACCGCGACGCCCCGACACTCTCGCCGGCCGCGCGGATGCTGCTGGACCACCTTGCCACTCTCGCTTCACCATGACCGCCACCTTGCAGCTCGGGCCGACCCCGCGCATCCTGTTCCTGTCCAGTGAGCCGCAAGCCATGCAGGCGCAATTGCAGGGGCGGCAGTTGTCGCGCGTCCAGGCCGGGGCCTTGCGCGACGACGTCTCCACCGACGAGATCACGCCGGTGCGCATCATGTCGCACTACGACGACCGGCTGGCGCGCTTTCCTTACACCGGCTACACCACGGCCGACGGCGCCCGCCCGATCGCGCCCGGCGCGGTGCAGGCCGGCGGCTTCCGAGTGACGGTGGCCGGGCGCCGCTACGGCAAGGGCTCGTCGCGCGAGCACAGCCCCGCCGCCGAAAAGCTGGCCGGCGTGCGGCTGGTGATCGCCGACAGCTTCGAGCGCATCTACCGCCAGAACGCCGACAACATCGGCCTGTTCACCTCCACCGACCTGGCGCTGGTCGAGCGCATCCGGCGCGGCGAAGCGATCACCGTCGACGAACTGGTGGCCGGGCGCGACGCCCTGGCTGCCGCGATCCTGCGCAGTGGCGGCCTGCTGCGCTTCGGGCAGCAACACCTGCTTGGCGCGCCTGTCATTGCCGGCTCGGCGCGCGATCCATCCCCCGACCGTGCCTTGACCCTGTTCGAGAAAATCGTCCAGCGCCACCTCCTCACCACCCCCGTCACCAGCGCCGCCCCCCAGCCCGGCGAAGGCTGCTTCGTCCACGCCGACTGGCGCTTCATCCACGAGTACTACACCGGCATGGCGGCGCACATGCTGCACGCCACCCTGGGCAAGCCCCTGCGGCTGCACGCGCCCGCATCCATCCTGGTGTTCGAGGACCACACTTCGTACACCGAGGAAAGCCCGGCCCACCTGGCCGCCGGCCTGGTGCCCAACATGCAGGCCATGTGCCAGGCCCAGCGCGACTTCGCCGGCTGCTACGGCCTGCGCGAGTACCGCACGCCGACCGAAGCCGAAGCCCCCGCCGCCAGCGCGAGCGGCCAGCAGGCCGGCATCTCGCACGCGATGATGGCCGAGCACCACGCATTGCCGGGGCAACTGCTGGCCGGCACCGACTCGCACACGCCGCACAGCGGCGCGCTCGGCTGCGTGGCCTTCGGTGTCGGCACCACCGACATGGCCAATGCCTTTGTCACCGGCGCCGTGCGGCTGACGATGCAGCCGGTGCTGCGGGTGGAACTGGAAGGCGCCCTGCCCGCCGGCCTGGCGGCCAAGGACGTGGTGCTGCACCTGCTGCAGCTGCCGGCCATCCAGGCCGGCGGCGGCGTGGGCAAGGTGTTCGAGTTCGGTGGCGCCGTGGTCCGCGCGCTGTCCACGGACGAACGTGCCACGCTGACCAACATGACGGCCGAGCTCGGCGGCTTGACCGGCATCGTCGAGCCCGATGCAGAGACCGTGCGCTTCCTCAAGGAGCGGCGCGGCGTCGATTGCGTGATCGCGCCGTGGATGCGCAGCGACCCCGGCGCGGCGTACAGCGAAGTGCTGCGGGTGGATTGCTCGAAGCTGCAGACGATGGTGGCCGCGCCGGGCGACCCCGGTCACGGGATTGCAATCGAGAACCTGCCGACGCCCGTGCGAATCGACATTGCCTACGGCGGCTCCTGCACGGCCGGCAAGCGGCAAGACTTCGACCAGTACCACGCGGTGCTGGAGTGGGGGCTGGCGAACGGCTGGCGGGTGCCGGCGCATGTGCAGCTGTTCCTGCAGTACGGGACGACCGCAGTGCGCGACTATTGCGTCGACCGCGGCTACGACCGCGTGTTCGCGCAGGCGGGGGCGCGGATGCTGCAGCCGTCGTGCGGAGCCTGCGCGAACTGCGGGCCGGGCTCCTCGGTGCAGGCCCGCCAGGTGACCGTCAGCGCGGTCAACCGGAACTTCCCCGGACGTTCTGGACCCGGGCAGGTGTGGCTCGCAAGCCCGGCGACGGTGGTGGCGAGCGCGCTGGCCGGGGAGCTGGTTTCGTTCGAGGGACTGCGGCGCCGCACGGCGAATGAGCACTAATGGGTACCTCCTTCGAAATCCTGACTCATAGGCATATTGCTTAGGTAAAACACACTAAGGTCGCGCTTTCAGGAAAGCGCATGCAGCACCAGGAAATCAGGCAATGGAGCGTCGCCGGCGACGACCGTGTCGTCGGCCTCGTCTACAACCGTCCAGGCCACGCCGACGGCCAGACGATCGTCACCTCGCGCGTGGTCCAGGTCCGGCTGATGGGCCCGGCCGGCACGCCGGTGGCGTTCACCGAATCTGGCAGCGCCTACTGGCTGGGCGATCCCGCCCGGCGCTTCGGGCTGGACAATGCCGAGACTTTCGTCTGGCGCCTGTCGCGCAACGAGCCGCCGCCGCGCGACGGCCACCGCGAGCGCCACACCGAAACCACGGTCCTGCACGCCCTGGTTCCCGTCGAATGATCCTGGAGCATGACGGCGAGCGCATTGCCGCACTGGAACAGAAGTGGATCACCGAGCTGAAGGTGGTCAGCGACATCTTCGGCTGCAACACCGACGCCCGCCGCGAGTGGGCGGTCGGCAACCTCGATCCCGCCGACCACGTCGAGCATTACCTGTCCGGATGGCGGCAGAGCAAGCGCGCAGCCTGGACGCGGCTGCGCTCACTGGCCGATGAACTGCGCGACGCCACCGGCGACACGCCGCAGCAATGGCAGGCGCGGCTGACGCGGCTCGAAGCCATCGCGGGGCAGCAAGCCAAGGAGCCGCCGCCCACCGCTTCGGCCGAACTCACGCGCAGCGACCACCCGTAGCATTCCGCATCCCGAGCGCGGCCAGCCAGCCAGGGGCGACCATCAGCCGTTTGCGGGGGATGCAGCGCATGACAGCCACCGCCGACCTCCAGGCCAGCGACCGTCGCTGGAGCAGCGCCGCCTCGATCCTGCCGTTCCTGGCCATGAGCGGGTGGTTCGATCCGCCCGGGGCCGGCGCCACCTGGACCAACGCCCTTGGCCAGGCGAGCTGGCCCTCGCCTTCCTCGGGTGGATCGCCACCAACCTGGCGTCAGCGATGGTACGGGTTGTGCGGCGCGCGGTCGTGGCGGTTCGGCACCCCATCGCGGTCGGCGTCGCGCCAGCCGCCGCGGCGGCCGTCGAAGTGGCGGCCGTCGAAATGGCGGTCGTCGAAATAGCGGTCGTGGATGTTCGGCACGCCGTCGCGGTCGGCGTCACCCCAGGCGCCGCGGCGATCGTGCGAGCGCCCGCCGCGGCCGTGGTAGCTGGTCGGGTAGTAGTACACCGGCGCCGGTTGCACGTACACGGGTGCCGGCTGCACGTAGACCGGACGCGGCTGGTAATAGATCGGCGCGGGCTGCACATAGCCGCCGAACGGGACGCCGATGGACAGGTGCACGTCGGTGCGGGCATGGGCGGCGGAGGCTGCGCCCAGGGCGCAGCAGGCGACGAGGGCGGCGAACAGGAATTTGGTGGACGAGAGGCGTTGCATGATGGCTCCCCGGTTGAGAGGACTCCATGGTGCCGCCGGTCGGCTGAACCAAAGCTGAACGGAATGCAGATCGTGCAGGGCCAGGCACCTCGCGCTCCGGTCTGCAACCGGAGCGGGTCAGCTGTTGCCGGCCACCTTGCCGGCGCCGAGCCGGGCCTGGGCGCTGCGGCTGCCCAGGTCGGCGGCGCGCTGCAGCCAGCGCACGGCCTTGGTTTGGTCGCGCCGCACCGCCAGGCCTTGCTGGTAGGCGACACCCAGGAAGTAGCTCATCTCCATGCGGCCGAAACGCACGCCCAGCTCCGACGACTTGCCGCTGCGCTTGACGATCACCGGCACGTCGCCCCGGCCGTCCACGAATGCCTCCATCTCGCCAATGGTGCGGGCCAGGAAGCGGTCGCGCGCCAGCGTCGCCAGCTGCCGGCTCGGCATGCTGGCCACCAGCTGGTCGGCCAGCACCGGCAGCAGCTCGAACGGCGTCATGCCGGCACGGGCGGCCGGCGCGTACCAGGCACGCAGCATGGCCTTGTCCAGCGGCGTCAGGCCGTCCACGTGCGCCGCGAAGTAGCTCAGTACCGTGTCGCCCTCGGGATGGCCGCGCACGCCCATGATGTGCATGGCCTCGTGGTAAGCGCAGCGGTAAGCGTCGCTGCCCCGCATCTGGGTGGCAGCGCCGTCGAGCGTCGTCTCGCTGCGAAAATCCAGGCGCGTCTCGCACGGCTGGGCCGCGCTCAGCGCGTGGTCGGCGCTGATCTCGATGCTGACGTTGGCCTGCTGCGCGGCGTCCGGCCGGTCACTCACGTCCTCCACCTTCACGCCCGCCTCGGCCGCGACATCGCGCAATGCCTTCAAGGTGTGGAGCCGGTGCGGTGCCGCATTGGCGCCGATCACGCGGACCTTGATGTCCTGCTCCCAACGCACGAGCCGCGTGGCGGTGCCGCTCTGGTGCCACAGCACCTCCCACATCGTGCTCATGCCTTCCTCGAATGCATCGGCTTGTGCCACGCAGGGGCTGAGGACGGCGGTGATGAAGGCAACGACTGTGGATTTGCGCATGTGAGCTGGTTCCCTCCGGGCAAGAAGGCGGTAGGACACGGCCTACGCGCAGGAGTTCAACGCACCTACGTGCAGATGTGTGACAGGTGGAAAGTTCCACGCCGGCAAGCTCGGCCACGATGGCGTGCGCCGCCTCCCCTTCGCGTCGACCGAGCTGGATGCGATCCTGGCCGATGCCCGGGCGGAGAACAGCAGGAACGGCATCACCGGCGACTCTTCTCCAACGACGGCAACATCTTGCAGTGCTTGAAGGGCCGCACGAGGCGGTTGCCAGCACGTACCAGCGTGCGTGTCCGTGCCAGTCGCCGGCACAAGAACATCGCCGAACTGATGAACCGCCCAGTCGGACCAGCGTTGTTGCAAAATTGGGACATGGCGCTGCTGCAGCCAATGCGCCCGGAGCTGCTGGCGCTGTCGCCGCGCGCTGGAAAGCGCCCGCCGGCGAGCCCGCGCCGGCGGGCGACGATGACGGGAAGCTGCCAGGCGTCCTGGCGGGCCTCGCGCGGAAGTCGGTCTAGCGGCGTCGTAGTTGCTTCAATCCAAGCCCGTCATCGCTGACGAGCGAAGCCCCTGCAGCGAGTCGCCGCGATTGGTCTCGACGAACCGGTTTCAATCCACGCCCGTCATCGCTGACGGGCGAAGCCACTCGCGCCAGTGCACCCACCGCTTGGGGCAGTGGTTTCAATCCGCGCCCGATCAGGCTGTCAGCTGCCGCTCCAGCTGGTCCAGCACCTCGTAGCACGGCAGCACTTGGCCGACCGACGAATTCGGCTCCCGCCCTTCGCGGATGGCGGCGATGAACTCGCGGTCCTGCAGCTCGATGCCGTTCATCGACACATCCACCTGGCTCACGTCGATCTTTTCTTCCTTGCCCGTGAACAGGTCGTCGTAGCGCGCGATGTAGGTCGCGGTGTCGCCGATGTAACGAAAGAACGTGCCCAGCGGGCCGTCGTTGTTGAACGACAGGCTCAGCGTGCAGATGGCGCCGCTTTCGGTCTGCAGCTGGATGCTCATGTCCATCGCGATGCCCAGCGTCGGATGGATCGGGCCTTGCACCGCGTTCGCCTTGACCACCTTGCTGCCGGTCTGGTACTGGAACAGGTCCACCGTGTGCGCGGCGTGGTGCCACAGCAGGTGGTCGGTCCAGCTGCGCGCCTGCCCCAGCGCATTCATGTTCGTGCGGCGAAAGAAGAAGGTCTGCACGTCCATCTGCAGGATGTTGAACTCGCCGGCCACGATCTTCTGGTTCACGTACTGGTGGCTGGGGTTGAAGCGGCGGGTGTGGCCCACCATGGCCACCAGGCCGGTCTTCCTTTGCATTTCAACGACTGCCCGGCCCTCTTCGAGCTTGTCGCACAGCGGGATTTCGACCTGCACGTGCTTGCCGGCCTTCATGGCGGCGATCGACTGTTCGGCGTGCATCTGCGTCGGGGTGCACAGGATCACGGCGTCGACGTCGTCGCGCGCCAGCGCTTCGCCCAGGTCGGTCGTCACGTGCTTGGCGCCGTACTTGTCGGCGACTTCCCTGGCCTTGCCCAGTTCGCGGCCGATGATGGACGTGACTTCCACGCCCTCGATGTTCTTCAGCCCGTCCAGGTGCTTGATGCCGAAGGCGCCGGGGCCGGCCAATGCGATGCGGATGGTTTTGGTCATTGGTTGTTCTCCAGGATCATGTGGCCGACGGCCGTGTTCGATGCGGGCACGTGGTAGAAGCGGTGCTTCAGTGTCGGCTTTTTCCCGCCGGCATCGCCGACGTCGGCCATCGCGCCGCGCGCAATCAGCCACATCACCAGCTCGATGCCTTCGCTGCCGGCTTCCTTGACATACTCGATGTGGTCGACGCCGGCCAGGCCTTCCGGGTCATCGATCAGCCGGTCCAGGAACCTGCTGTCCCACTCCTTGTTGATCAGGCCGGCACGCGGGCCTTGCAGCTGGTGGCTCATGCCGCCCGTGCCCCAGATCTGCACGTTCACGTCTTCGTCGTAGCTCTCCACCGCCTTGCGAATCGCCTGGCCCAGCTTGAAGCAGCGCATGCCGCTGGGCACCGGGTACTGCACCACGTTGACGGCGAACGGGATCACCTTGACCGGCCACTCCTTGGTGTCGCCGAACATCAGCGACAGCGGCACCGTCAGGCCGTGGTCGACGTCCATCCTGTTGACGATGGTCAGGTCGAAGTCCTGCTGGATCACCGAATGCGCGATGTGCGCGGCCAGGTCGGGCGCGCCTTCCACCTTGGGCACCGGGCGCGGGCCCCAGCCCTCGTCGGCCACCGCGTACTCGGTGGCGGTGCCGATGGCGAAGGTGGGGATGATGTCCAGGCTGAACGCGGTGGCGTGGTCGTTGAAGACCAGGAACACCACGTCGGGCTTGTTGTCCTTGATCCACTGGCGCGAAAAGTCGTAGCCGGAAAAGACCTTCTGCCAGTACGGCTCCTGGGTCTTGCCCAGGTCCATGGCCGCGCCGATGGCGGGCACGTGCGAGGTGAAAACGGATGCGGTGATGCGGGCCATTATTCGGTGTCCTTGTTGTCCTTGCGGCCCCAGCTGGCCGCGCGGCCGCCGCCGACCATCATGTCGCGGTAGGCCTCCTCGGTCATGCCGGTCATGGAGCCGGCCATCTGCTGGAAGCTCTTGCCGTCGGTGGCGCCGATCTTGGCCAGGAAGTAGATGTTGCCGCCCAGCGCGATGCAGCGGTTCAGGTCGCGGGCCAGCACGGCCAGCTTCTGGTCTTCGGTCATGGCCCACCGGTCGAGGTAGCCACGCTCGTCGGCCTTGAACTTTTCGCGGTTCTCGGCCTTCATCAGCGACATGCAGAACTGGTTGAGCCAGTAGCCCTTGCGGCTTTGCTCGGCGTCGAAGATGGTCGTGCCGGGCACGTCGGTGTACGGTTTATCCAAAGGCATGATGGCCTCCTCTCATTGGGTGCAGGTGAAGCTGGCCGCCGCGTTGACGTCGCCACCGCGGTAGCGCGGCCAGGTCGGCCATTCGCACAGCGGCCGCGCGCGGGTAACGCTGAACGGGGCCTTGGTCTCCTGTTCGACCAGTTCCAGGCCGGCAGGTTCGCGGCCCTGCTCGACCCAGGCGACCAGCGCCGGGAACAGTTCCGCGTTGGCCGGCGCGCCGGAGCCGACATGGTCGACGCCGGGAGCGGTGTAGAGCTTGACGAAGCGCTTGACGGTGTCGGCGCCCAGGCGCTGCACCACGGCTTGGTGGTACTCGATTCCAGCATACGGGCTCTGTGCGTAGTCGCCCATGTTCTCCAGCAGGATCAGCTTGCCGCCGCGGGCATGGAAGGCCGACAGGTCGGGATGGGTCGAGTCCATCAAGGCCGAGACTTCGCGCGCGCGCGGCAGGTGGTCCTGGATCCGGTAGCTGAGCACGTCGGCCTGCGGATTGCGGGCATAGAAATACTGGATGGCGCCGGCGCCATAGAACCAGGCGATGCCGTTGGCCGGCACCGGCGGAAAGGCCGGCGGGGCCGTGCCCGTCCACCAGGCTTGCCAGCCACCGGTGGGGCCCGCGGACGCCGTGTTCTCGCCGCTGGGGCCGCGCGCCGGGTAGTGGCGCACGCCGTTGGCCAGCTCCACGCCCAGGTCCAGCGGCGAGTGCAGCGTGCGCACGGCCTTGACCTGCGCGTCGGTCAGGCAGTTGTCGGCAGCTGCGCCGCGGCAGCGCAGCAGCTCCACGTTGAAGCGCGTGCGGCAGCCGACGGGATCGGACACCACGCTGTCGGTCAGGCCGTCGGCGCCGTCGCACGAAGCCAGCACGGCGTCGTGCACCAGCTTGGCGTGGGCGGGCTTCATCCAGCCGTCGCCCACCAGCGCCAGGCCGTCACGCAGGCCGGCGTGCTGCAGGCCCGTCCAGTTGATCACGGGCACGCGGGCCAGGATGCCGTCGAAATCGGCCGGATAGCGCTGGGCCATGGTCAGGCCTTCGCGGCCGCCTTCGGAGCTGCCGACGAAATAGAGCTTCTCGGGCGCCTTGCCGTACGCCTGCTTCATCACCGCAACGGCGACGTCGCGCACCTTCTTGTACGAGGCGTGGGCGAAGTTGACCAGCGCCTCGTCGTTCATGGCGAAGGTTTGCGGCGGCTCGCCCGGCTTGTTCTGGTGGCCGGAGTCGGTGCCGTAGGTGACGTAGCCGCGCGCCAGTGGCACCGGCGCATCGAAGCGGGCGGCTGGCACCAACGTGGTGGCGGTGACCAGCACGCCGTTGAAGCCGCCGCCGCCGTACTGCACCGAGCGGCCGTTCCACTGCGCCGGCAGGTTGACCTGGAAGTGGATGAAGGGCGCACGCGCGTCCATCCCGGCGATGCGGCCCAGCACCTTGCAGTGCTGCGGCAGGGCCGGCTCGATCTTGCCCGCGGGTGTCGGGGCGCGCTCGTTGATGGTGGCGGCGCTCGCCGCCACCATCACGGCGGAGTCGATGATGGCCGCGCCACTGGGGATGCCGACGCGGCTGGCGTCGATGCGCTGGCCAGTCAGGCCCGTGCACTGCGCCGGCGCGAGCGCGGCCGTGGTCACGGCGGCCCGGGTGGCGCAGCCGGCCAGCAGGGTCAGAAGCCCACCGGCCAGCAGCAGTCCCGTGGTGCTTTTCTTCATTTGCCTGTCTCCTCGGGCCAGTACAGGCGGTTCGGGTTGTCGACCAGCAGCTTGCGCTGCAGTTCCCTGGTGACCGCGATGTGCGGGATGAAGTCCACCAGCAGGCCGTCGTCGGGCATGTGGTCCTTCAGGTTGGGGTGCGGCCAGTCGGTGCCCCACAGCACGCGGTCCGGGAACTCCTCGACCACGGCGCGGGCGAACGGCACCACGTCTGGGTAGGCATTGCGTTCGCCGTTCAAAGCCGGCGGGCCGGCAACCGACAGCCGCTCGGGGCAGCTGACCTTGCTCCAGACGTTGGGGTGCTCGCGCATGAACTTCAGGAACAGCTGGAACTCGGGCCCATCGATGGGCTTGGAGACATCGGGCCGGCCCATGTGATCAACCACCACCGTGGTGGGCAGCCTGGTGAAGAAGTCCCACAGCTCGGGCAGATCGACCGCCTCGAAGTAGATCACCACGTGCCAGCCCAGCGGGGCGATGCGGGCAGCGATCTCCATCAGTTCGTCCTTGGGCGTGAAGTCCACCAGCCGCTTGACGAAGTTGAAGCGCACGCCGCGCACGCCGGCGGCGTTCATCTCCTGCAGTTGCTGGTCGGTCACGCTGCGCCTGACGGTGGCGACGCCGCGCGCCTTGCCGTTCGAATGCTGCAGGGCATCGACCATGGCGCTGTTGTCGGCGCCGTGGCAGGTGGCCTGCACGATGACGTTCTTTGCGAAACCCAGGTGGTCGCGCAAGGCGAACAGCTGCTGCTTGCTGGCGTCACAAGGCGTGTACTTGCGCTCGGGCGCGAACGGGAACTCGGCACCGGGGCCGAACACGTGGCAGTGGGCGTCGACGGCGTTGGGCGGCAGCTGGAACTGCGGCTTGGCGGGGCCGGCATACCAGTCGAGCCAGCCGGGGGTCTTGGTGAATTCCATGGTGTTCAGTCGATATAACGCAGTCCCGCCTTCTCCAGCGGTTCGCGCATCTTGTACATATCCAGCCCCAGCACGCCCGACGCCAGCCTGGCGCGCTTCTCGCCTTCGTTGGCTTCGCGCGCGGTGGCGGCGTCCAGAGTCTTCTTCGCCATGGCAGCGGGCACGCAGACCACGCCGTCGTCGTCGGCCACGATCACGTCGCCCGGCGTCACCAGCGCGCCGGCGCAGACCACGGGAATGTTGACAGAACCCAGCGTGGCCTTGATCGTGCCCTTGGAGCTGATGGCCTTGCTCCAGACCGGGAAGCCCATCTCGGTCAGCGTCCTGACGTCGCGCACGCCGGCGTCGATCACCAGCGCACGGGCGCCGCGCGCCTGGAAGGAGGTGGCCAGCAGGTCGCCAAAGAAGCCGTCGGTGTTCTCCGAGCTGCAGGCGGCGATCACGATGTCGCCGGGCTGGATCTGCTCGGCGACCACGTGCATCATCCAGTTGTCGCCGGGGTGCACCAGCACCGTGACTGCCGTGCCCGACACCTGCGCCCCCGCATAGATCGGCCGCATGTACGGCTTCATCAGGCCGACCCGGCCCATGGCCTCGTGCACCGTGGCCGAGCCGAATTTCGCCAATGCGTCGGCGACTTCGCGGTCGGTGCGTTTGATGTTGCGGTAGACAACGCCCAGTTCGTACATGGTCAGCGTCCTTGTTGTTTCAGCAGTGCGTCCAGGCGCGGGAACACGCGGCGCGTGTTGGCTTCGAAGATCTGGTGCTTGTCGTCGGCGCTCAGGATCGTCGAGGCGTCGATGTACTTCTTCGTGTCGTCGTAGTAGTTGCCGGTGGTCGGGTCGATGCCGCGCACGGCGCCGATCATCTCCGAGGCGAACAGCACGTTCTTGACCGGGATCACCGTGTTGAGCAGGTCGATGCCCGGCTGGTGGTAGACGCAGGTGTCAAAGAAGATGTTGTTCATCACGTGCGTGTCCAGCAGCGGCTTCTTGATCTCCTGCGCCAGCCCGCGAAAGCGCCCCCAGTGGTAAGGCACGGCGCCGCCGCCGTGCGGAATCAGAAAGCGCAGCTGCGGAAAGTCCTTGAACAGGTCGCCCTGCACGCACTGCATGAAGGCCGTGGTGTCGGCGTTCAGGTAGTGCGCGCCGGTGGTGTGGAAGGCCGGGTTGCAGCTGGTCGACACATGGATCATGGCCGGGATGTCGTACTCGATCATCTTCTCGTAGATCGGGTACCAGGCGCGGTCGGTCAGCGGCGGGCTCTTCCAGTGGCCGCCGGACGGGTCGGGGTTCAGGTTGATGCCGACGCAGCCGTACTCCTCGACGCACCTGACCAGCTCCGGAATGCAGGTCGCGGGGTCGACGCCGGGCGACTGCGGCAGCATCGCCACCGGCACGAAGTTCTCCGGGAACAGCTGGCTGACGCGAAAGCACAGCTCGTTGCAGATCGCCGCCCAGGTGCTGGAGACCTCGAAGTCGCCGATATGGTGGGCCATGAAGCTGGCGCGCGGCGAGAACAGCGTCAGGTCGTTGCCGCGTTCCTGCATCAGGCGCAGCTGGTTGGCCACGATGGTCTCGCGGATGTCGTCGTCGCTGATCGTCAGCTCGGACGGCTTGGGGCTGGCGGACGGGTCCGCGATGCCGGCGATCTGCCGGTTGCGCCACACTTCCAGCTGCCTGGGCGCCGTCGTGTAGTGGCCGTGGCAATCGATGATCAGGCTCATGTCTCTTCCTTGTCGTTGCGCCCGCGGGGGCGGTGGGGTGTCAGGCGGCGTCCATGCCGTTGCGGCGCTTGGCGGCCGTGGTTTCGGGTGAGGCCATGAAGGCGAGCAGCGCGCGCGCCGCTTCGGCCTGCGTCGCTGCCGCGCAGATCGCGCCCGAGAAGATGGTGTCGATGCGCACGGCGTCGGGCATGCCGCCGAGCACCGTGATGCCTGGCAGGTTGACCAGCTCGCTCAATTGCTGGAAGCCCAGCGCGACGTCGCCGCTGGCGACCTGGGCGCCAACCGGCACGCCCGGGCGCGCCTGCACCAGCCGCTCGCGCACCTGCGCGGTGATGCCCCAGCGCTCGAACAGCTGCAGCAACGCGGTGCCGCTCGGGCCGGTGGAATAGCCGATGGTGGGCGCCGCCAGCACTGCCGCGCGCAGCGCCTGCTCGCTGCCCACGTCCGGACGCGGTGCGCCTTCGCGGACCGCGATCGCAACGCCGGACTGCACGATGTCGACGCGGCTGCCGGCCACGGCATGGCCGGCGGCAACCAGCTTGTCGATCGCCTCGGAGGCCAGCACCACGAAGTCGAAGGCTTCGCCGGCGGCCACCCGCCTGGCGGCGTCGACGCCACCCACCGACTCGATGGTCACCGAACAGCCAGCAGGCGGCTGCCAGGCGGCGGCCAGTTCGTTCAGCAGCTGGCGCGTGGCCATCGAGGAGATTCCACGGAGCGGGAGGGTCATGCCGCGATTGTGGTCGCCCCAGACCGGATGAACCAAGGCCAGGGAACGACTAGCAGCTATAGCGATTCAGCATAATGAAGACCAAGGTATCGCCGAACACATGGATCTCAAACAACTGGAGTACTTCGTTCGCGTGGCCGAGCTCGGCAGCTTCACGCGCGCCGGGATCGAGCTGGAGGTGGCGCAGCCGGCGCTGAGCCGGCAGGTGCGCATGCTGGAAGTGGAACTGCGCCAGACCCTGCTGGTGCGCAACGGTCGCGGCGCCGTGCCGACCGAAGCCGGCAAACTGCTGCTGGACCACGGCCGCGGCATCCTGCACCAGGTGGAGCGGGCCCGCGAAGACATGGGACGGCTGCGCGGCGGCCTGTCGGGCCGGGTGGCGGTGGGCCTGCCCAGCAGCGTGGCACGGGTGCTGACCGTGCCCTTGTCCCGGGCCTTCCGCGAGGCGCTGCCCGAGGCGAGGCTGTCGATCAGCGAAGGCTTGTCCGGGGGCTTGCAGCGAAGCCTCATCGGCGGGCGGCTGGACATCGTCGTGCTGTACAACGCCCAGCCCACCCGCGAGATGGACGTGACGCCCCTGCTCGAAGAAGACTTGCTGCTGGTGCGGGCCCGCCCGCCCGGCCTGCATGAAGACCCGCCGCCAGGCCCGGTTCAGCTCGCCGAGGTGGCTGGCTTGCCGCTGGTGATCCCGACGCGGCCGAACGCGATCCGCATGCACGTCGAGGCGCAGATGGCGGACATCGGTTGCCGACCCAGCGTGGCGCTGGAGATCGACGGGGTCTCCGCCATCCTGGAACTGGTGCTCGACGGCGCTGGCTGCGCCATCCTCTCGCGCAACGCCTTGCTCAACTCGCCGCGGCCCTCGGCCTACACCGCGCAGCAGATCGGCCAGCCGCCGCTGCGCATCCGCCTGTCGCTGGCCACCAGCCTGCAGCGGCCCGCGACGCCGGTGCAGAAGGCGGCGCTCGATCTGATCCGCAAGACGGCGCCCAGCGTGGTGGCGCACGTTTGACCATGGGGATGGAGCTTGCGCACCATCCCGCGCCCTAGACCCCCCGCTGCACCACCCACAACACCGCCGTCAGCGTGAAGAACGAAGCCAAGGTCGCGGTCAGCTGGGCCGCCGCGGCCATCGTCTCGTGGCCGTGCTTTTGCGCCAGGATCGGGTAGATCCCCAGCATCGGCACCGCCGCCATCACCACCGCCGCCACCTGCAACTCGCGCGCCATGGGCGGCAGCAGCAGCACGAACAGCAGCACCGCCAGCGGGTGCAGCAGCAGCTTGCCTGCAGCGATCACGCCGGCGTCGCGCGCCAGCGCCTGCGCCCGCACGCCCACCAGCGAGCCGCCGATGACGAACAGCGCCAGCGCGGCGCAGGCGGCGGCCAGCAGGTCGACGCTGCGCCCCACCGGCGCCGGCAGCCGCCACCCCGTCAGCGAAAACAGGAATCCGAGCGCGATGCCCCAGAGCATCGGGTTGCGCGCCACCGAGCGCGTCGATTGCGCGAAGGCCAGGCGCAGGCGCTGGCCGCAGCCCTGGCCCCCGCCGCCTTCGCCGATGTCGCTTTCGGCCAGCGCCAGCGCCAGCGGCAGGGTCAGGAAGTTCTCCACCACCATCGCCAGCGCCAGCGCGATGCCGGCGTTGACCGGGCCGAACAGCTGGGCGATGAGCGGAAAGCCGATGAAGCCGCTGTTGGGGCAGGACATGCCCATGCCGGCGATGGCGGCCGCCGACAGCGGCTTGCCGGCGATGCGGCGGGCCCAGCAGACGCCGGCGGCCATGGCGACCAGCGAGCCGAGCGCATAGGCTGCGACGAAGACCGGGTTGAGCACCTGGGCCACGCTGCGCTGCGACAGCGCGGTGAACAGCAAGGCAGGCAGCGCGACGTTGACGACGAACTTGCCCAGTACCCGCATGTCGGCGCGGGCGAACAGGCCGCCGCGGGTGAGCAGCCAGCCGAGCGCCACCACCAGATAGATCGGCCCGGTGACGGCCAGGACGGCGAGCACTAGCCGGGCTGGACGCCTGGGCCGAAGATCCTGCCCACTTCGCCGTAGCCGACCAGGCCGATGCGCCGGATGTCCATGGTCACTGGCGCGCGATCCTGGCCCGCTCGATCACCTGGCTCCAGCGGCGGATCTCGCTGCCCAGCAAGCTGCCCAGTTGCTCGGGCGTGCTGGAACGCGCTTCCACGCTCAAGTCGGCCAGCCGCTGCTTCAACTCTGGCGTCGCCAACGCGGCCGCCACCTCGCGTTGCAGCCGCTCGACCACCGGCCGCGGCGTGCCGGCGGGTGCGGCCAGCGCGTTCCACGAGGCCACGTCGAAACCGGCCAGCGGGCCGCCGCTTTCGGCCGCCGTCGGCACCACTTCGCCCAGGCCGACCGGGCGCTTGTCACCCAGCACGGCCAGCGCGCGCAAGGCCTTGGAAGTGATCTGCGTCCTGACCGGCCCCAGGATTTCGACGCCGGCATCGACTTCGCCACTGCGCAACGCGGTGATTACCGCCGGCGTGCCGTTGAACGGCACCACCTGCGCCTCGATGCCGGCAGTGGTCTTGAACAGTTCGGCCGCCAGGTTCTGGGTGCTGCCGACGGCCACGGTGGCGATGTTCAGCTTGCCGGGATTCGCCTTCGCGTACGCCAGCAGCTCGGCCAGGGTCTTGAAGCGCGAGTTCTGCGCCACCAGCACCGCGATGTCGAAGGTGCCGATCAGCGAAACCGGCGCGAAGTCTTTTTGCGCGTCGAACGGCAGCTTGCGAAACAGCCCGGCGCTGACGGCCGTGCCATTGCTCATGAGCAGCAAGGTGTGGCCATCCGGCTCGGCCCGCGCCACCAGCTCGCCCGCGCTGACGCCGCCGGCGCCGGGCCGGTTGTCGATGATCACGCTCTGCTTGAGGCGCTCGCCCAGCTCCTTGCCGACCGCCCGCGCCGTCAGGTCGGCGATGCCGCCGGCACCGAACGGCACGACGATGCGGATCGGCCGGGAGGGAAAGGCGGCCTGCGCCACGGCCCACGGTGCGGCCAGTGCGGCGGTCGCCGCCACAGCCGCCAGGGCTTGCCTGCGATCGATGTTCATGGTCTTATCGTGCCACACCGAGCAGCCGCTCCAGCAGTTCCGGCGCCTGGCGCAGCGACTGCGCGGTGTCGGAGTGCACGACCGTGCCGCGATCGAGCACCACGGCCCGGTGCGAGATCGCCAGGATGGCCTGCGGATGCTGCTCCACGATGATGGCCGACAGGCCTTCGTCGCGCGTGAGGCGGGCGATCGCCTTGAGCAGCTCGCTCACGATGATCGGGGCCAGCCCTTCCAGCGGCTCGTCCAGCAGCAGCAGGCGCGGGTTGACCACCAGCGCGCGGCCGACGGCCAGCATCTGCTGCTCGCCGCCGGACAGCTGGGTGCCCAGGTTGGTCTTGCGCTCGGCCAGCCGCGGAAACATCTCGTAGACGCGGCCCGGCGTGAAGCGGCCGGGCCGCTGCACCGCCGTCAGGTTTTCGTGCACCGTCAGTGATTTGAAGATGTTGCGCTCCTGCGGCACCCAGCCGATGCCGGCGGCGGCCCGCTCGTGCGAAGGCAGCTTGTGCAGCGCCTTGCCGGCCAGCGTGATGCTGCCGCCATGCTGGCGCGTGGCGCCGGCCAGCGTGTTGATCAACGTGGTCTTGCCGGTGCCGTTGCGCCCCAGCAACGCCAGCGTCCGGCCTTCGTCCAGCGAGAACGAGACGCCGTTCAGCACCACCGCTTCGCCATAGCCGGCACTCAGGTTCTCGACCTTCAGAAGTTCAGCCATGGATGTTTGTCCCCGAGTTTGCGGGCACGCCCGCTGCACTGCCCCCCGACGCGGCGCTGGCGCCCTGGGGCGGCCCGGCGGCCACTTCCTCGCCATGTCCCAGGTACACGGCCTTCACTTCGGGGTTGTTGGCGATTTCATCGGGCGTGCCTTCGGTCAGCACCGCGCCGTTGACCAGCACCGTCATCCGGTCGGCGAAGCTGAACACCAGGTCCATGTCGTGCTCGATCAGCAGCACCGAGACGTCGGCCGGCAAGGCGGCCACGGTCTGCAGCAGTTCCTCGCGCTCGCCGGCCGGCACGCCGGCCACCGGCTCGTCCAGCAGCAGCACGCGCGGCTCGCAGGCCAGCGCGATGGCGATCTCCAGCAGCCGGCGCTTGCCATAGGCCAGGTGTTCGGTGCGCTGGTTCATCACCTCCGTGAGGTGGAATTGCGCCAGCAGCTGCTCGCAGCGTCGCGCCACTTCCTTGCTGGTGCCCAGCGGCTTCCAGAAGCCGCCGCCCAGGCCCTTGTGCTGGGACACGACCAGGGCCAGCGTCTCCAGCGGCGTCAGCGGGTTGAACAGCTGGTTGATCTGGAAGGTGCGGACCATGCCGCGCCGCACCCGCCTGTGTGGCGCCAGGTTGGTGATGTCTTCGCCTTCCAGCACGATGCGGCCCTCGGTGGGCGGCAGCACGCCGGTCAGCAGGTTGATCAGCGTGGTCTTGCCGGCGCCGTTCGGGCCGATCAGCGCGTGGCGGGCGCCGCGGCGCACGTCCAGGTCGACGTTCTGCGTGGCGGTGATGCCGCCAAAGCGCTTGACCAGGCCCCTGGCCGACAGCACGATGTCGTCGCTCATTGCCCGCGTCCCCGCTTGAACCACGACTGCGGTTTGAGCAACCGATCCCGGCCGACCAGCACCAGCACCACCAGGAACAGGCCCAGCCAGAAGGTCCAGTACTGCGGCGTGATGGCCGACAGCGCATCCTGCATCAGCTTGAACACGATGGCGCCGGCGACACCGCCATACAGCCAGCCGGTGCCGCCGACCACCAGGATCAGCATCACGTCGGCCGAGCGGTGGAACTCGAACAGGTCGAGCGAGGCGAAGCCGGTGGTTTGCGTCAGCAGCGCGCCGGCGGCGCCCGCCATCGCGCCGGCGATGGTGTAGACCACCACCAGCCGCGCATTGACCGGGATGCCGATGGCCATGGCGCGCAGCCGGTTGTCGCGGATCGCCTGCAGCGTGAAGCCCAGCGGCGAACGGGCGATGCGGCGGGCCACCAGGAACAGCAGGAACAGCACCGTCAGCGAGTAGTAGGCGGCGGTGCGGCCGGCCAGGTCGAACGCGAAGGTGCCCAGCAGCGGACCCATCACCACGCCCTGCAGGCCGTCGGCGCCGCCGGTCAGCCAGTCGAGCTTGTTGGCCAGCTCCAGCATGATCAGGCCCACGCCCAGCGTCACCATCAGTCGCGTCAGGTCGGTGCCCCGCAGGATGGTGACGCTGGCCGCCGCCGCCAGCACGGTGCCGGCGACGATGCCCACGGCCAGCCCGAGCAGCGGGTCCGGCATCAGGTGCTTGGCGAACAGCGCCGCCGCATAGCCGCCGAAACCGAAGAAGGCGGCGTGCCCGAGCGAGACGATGCCGGTGTAGCCCAGCACCAGGTCCAGCGAGATTGCGAACAGCGCGACGATCGCCACTTCGTTGACGATGGCCGCGTGCTGCGGCAGCACCACCGGCGCCAGGAAGGCCAGGATCCAGAGCACGGGTTCCCAGGGCCGGATGCGGCTGTTGCGCAGCAGCGAGGCGCGCGCGTCGAGTCCGGCGGGCGCGCTCATGCCTTGCCACCGGTGCGGGTGAACAGGCCTTGCGGCCGCCACAAGAGGATGGCGATCATGAGGCAGTAGACGATGAAGGCGCCCATCTTGGGGATGTAGTACTTGCCGGCCACGTCGGCGATGCCCAGCAGCAGCGCGGCGACCAGCGGGCCGGTGATGGATGACGTGCCGCCCAGCGCCACCACGATCAGGAAATAGATCATGAACTTGAGCGGGAACTGCGGGTCGAGCCCCAGCACTTCCGCGCCGAGCGCGCCGCCTAGGCCGGCCAGGCCGGAGCCGAAGGCGAAGGTCGACAGGAACACGATGTTGACGTTGATGCCCAGGCCGGCCGCCACGCGCTGGTCGTCGACCGAGGCGCGCAGGCGGCTGCCGAAGCGGGTCTTGGCCAGCACGTACTGCAGCACGAAGGTCAGCGCCGCGCAGACCGCGATGATGAACAGCCGGTAGTGGCCCATGCCCAGCGTCCAGGGATCGCTGCCCAGCTCGGTACGGCCCTTGAGCCATTCGGGCAGCTGCACGATCTGCTGGGTGGAGCCGACGAAGAAGTCGAAGGCGGCGACCGCCATGAACACCAGGCCGATCGAAAACAGCACCTGGTCCAGGTGAGGCCGCTTGTACAGCGGGCGGTAGAGCGTGCGCTCCAGCACCGCGCCCAGCAGCGCCGCGCCGGCGAAGGCCAGCGGCAGGCAGACCAGGAACGGCACGTCGTAGCGCTGCATCAGCAGCACCAGGATGTAGCCGCCCACCATCGCGAATGCGCCGTGGGCCAGGTTGATGAAGTTCATCAAGCCCATCGTCACTGCCAGGCCGACGGCCAGGATGAACAGCAGCATGCCGTAGGCGATGCCGTCGAAGAGGATGGTGAGCATTTTTGAGCGGGGCTAGAGGCTGGGGCCTAGGGGGCTGGCTGTTTCCCTAGCCCTGGTCCCTGGTCCCTGGTCCCCAACCCTGTGCGAGGCGAGCGGATGCGCGCCGAAGTCACTTCGTCTTGCCCGGGTCCTTGACGTCCTTGATCACGTCGAACTCGACATTCCACAGCTGGCCGTCCTTGTTGCGTTCGACCTTGCGCAGGTAGATGTTGTGCACCACGTCGCGGGTCTGCGCGTCGATGAACATGGGGCCGCGCGGACTCTCGAACAGCTGGCCCTTCATGGCTTCGAGCAGCGCCGTGCCATCGCCCTTGCCGCCGGTCTTCCTGGCCGCTTCGTAGATCACGCGCATGCCGTCGTAGCCGCCCACGGCCATGAAGTTCGGGCGCAGACCCTTGTTGGCCTTGCCGAATGCGTCGACGAACTTCTTGTTCGCTGCCGACGGGTGCGCCGCCGAGTAGTGGTGCGAAGTCACCACGTTCAGGGCGACGTCGCCCATGTCGTTGAGCTGGTCGTCGTCGGTCACGTCGCCGGTGCCGATCAGCTTGATGCCGGCCTTGTCCATGCCGCGCTCGCCGAATTGCTTCATCACCGCGGCGCCCGCGCCCGACGGCACGAACACGAACAACGCATCGGGCTTGAGGTCGCGCACCTTTTGCAGGAATGGCGCGAAGTCGGGGCTGCGCAGCGGCACCCGCAGCGCCTCGACGACCTGGCCGCCGTTGAACTGCAGGCGCTCCTTGAAGAACTTCTCGGCATCGATGCCCGGGCCGTAGTCGGACACCAGGGTCACGACCTTCTTGATGCCGTTCCTGGGCGCCCAGTCGGCCAGCGCCACCGATGCCTGCGGCAGCGTGAAGCTGGTGCGCACGATGTACGGCGAAGCCTGGGTGATGCTGGAAGTGGCGGCGGCCATCACCACCAGCGGCGTCTTCGACTGGGTCGCCAACGGGGCGACGGCCAGCGCGGACGGCGTGATGCCCATGCCGGCGATGACGTTCACCTTGTCGTTGACGATCAGTTCCTGGGCCAGGCGGCGCGTCATGTCGGGCAGGCTGGTGTCGTCCTTGACGATCAGCTTTACCTTCTTGCCGGCGACGGTGTCGCCGTTCTGCTGCATGTACAGGCGGGCGGCGGCCTCGATCTGACGGCCGGTGGTGGCCTGCGGGCCGGTCATCGGCAGGATCAGGCCGATCTTGAAGACGTTGTCTTGTGCCACGGCGAGGCCGCTGGCGCCGATCAGGCCGAGGGCCAGGGCGGTCTGGAGGACGGTTCTCTTGTGCATGGCGGTCTCCTGGTTGTGGACAGGCGGCACTGCACGGCGCTGCCTGCGAAAGCTTCGGTGCGCATTCTGGACGCATGGGCCCCGGGCGCAAAGCCCCGCAGGCCCTCTACCAGTTATGCGGCACCACGATAACGTGCAGCCGGTGACGGACAGCAGGTCAGGCCCACCATTCTAGGGTGACTCATCGGTGACGAATCAGCCGCACCCCGGGCAGCTGGTGCAGGTGCGGGCTTTGCACCGCCTCCCGCAGGTTGCGCTGGGCGATGCGCGAGTGCTCGCGCATGATGGCTTCGGCCCGCCCGCCTTCGCGCCGCTCGATGGCGTCGAGCACCTGGCGGTGCTGGTCCTGCGCCACGATCAGCATGTCGCGCGCCTGCGGCGAATTGGACTGCATCACCACGAAGCCCGAGGGAGAGGCGAACGGCAGGCTCACCACCCGCTCCAGCTCGCGCGAGATCAAGCCGCTGCCGGCCATCTCGCTGAGCAGCAGGTGGAAGCGCCGGTTCAGCGTGACGTAACGCAGGAACGCCTCGTCGTCCAGCGCCGGCTCCCGCAGCACCGCATCGACTTGCGCCAGGCATTCGCGCGCCTCGGCCAGAACCACCGCCGCCACGCCACGCTCGGCCGCCAACCGCGCCGCCAGCCCTTCGACGGTGCCGCGCAGCTCGATGGCGTCGGAGACGTCGCGCTCGGAGAACGTGCGCACCGCATAGCCGCCGCTGGGCAAGCCCTCCAGCAGGCCTTCCTGCTCCAGCCGCATCAGGGCGGCGCGGATCGGCGTGCGCGACACCTTTAGGCGCTCGACGATCGCGAGTTCGGCGATGCGGGCACCGGCCGGCAACTCGCCGGCCAGGATCATCTCGCGCAGTCGCAGTTGCGCCTTGACGGCCTGCGAGCCGCCGATTTCGGGATCGGTGTTCATTCAGCTCTTCCTGTATACAGTCCAGTCGTCTTGCTTTGCGGCATCCGCCTTGCCTCTCCACTGCGGAGCAGTGTTGACGCGCGAAGCACAGCAGGGCAATTGTATACAGAGCGTATTTCATAAAGCATAATTCGTGCATTCTCTCCCCACTTTGCTGAACCACCATGTTTCCCAAGAACGCCTGGTACGTCGCCTGCATGCCCGACGAGATCGACGAAAAGCCGCTCGGCCGCACGATCTGCAACGAGAAGATCGCCTTTTACCGGGGTGACGGCGGCCAGGTCGCCGCAGTGGAGGACTTCTGCCCGCACCGCGGCGCGGCGCTGTCGCTGGGCTCGGTCTGCGAAGGCAAGCTGGTGTGCGGCTACCACGGCCTGGTGATGGGCTGCGACGGCAAGACGGTGGCCATGCCGGGCCAGCGGGTCGGCGGCTTTCCCAAGATCCGCGCCTATCCGGTGGCCGAGAAGTACGGCTTCGTCTGGGTCTGGCCAGGCGACGCTGGCCTGGCCGACGTGGCCAGGCTGCCCAAGCTGGATTGGGCCGAGAGCCCCGACTGGGCTTACGGCGGCGGGCTGTACCACATCCAGTGCGACTACCGGCTGATGGTCGACAACCTGATGGACCTGACGCACGAGACTTACGTGCACACCACCAGCATCGGCCAAAAGGAAATCGACGAGACGCCGGTCACCACCAGGACCGAAGGCGACCACGTGATCACCAGCCGCTTCATGGACAACGTGATGCCGCCGCCGTTCTGGAAGGCCAACCTGCGCGGCAACAACCTGGCCGACGACGTGCCGGTGGACCGCTGGCAGGTCTGCCACTTCGAGCCGCCCAGCCACGTCATGATCGAGGTGGGCGTGGCGCACGCCGGCAAAGGCGGCTACGACGCCGACCCAAAAGACAAGGTTTCCAGCATCGTGGTCGACTTCCTCACGCCCGAATCGGAGACCAGCATGTGGTACTTCTGGGGCATGGCGCGCAACTTCAACCCGCGCGACAAGGCGCTCACCGCGCAGATCCGCGACGGCCAGGCGAAAGTGTTCGCCGAGGACATGGAGGTGCTCGAGGCGCAGCAGCGCAACCTGCTGCGCTACCCCGAGCGGCGCCTGCTGATGCTGAACATCGACGCCGGCGGGGTCCAGTCGCGCCGTATCATCGACGGCCTGATCGCGGCCGAGCGGCCGCAGCAACTCGCAGCCTGAGAGAACAAAATGATTGAAGTGAAAGTCCTGCGCAAGCAGCAGGAAGCCGCCGGCATCGCCAGCTTCGAACTCGCCCGCGCCGACGGCGCCGCCCTGCCCGGCTTCAGCGCCGGCTCGCACATCGACGTGCAGGTGCCGGGCGGGCTGACCCGCCAGTACTCGCTGTGCAACGACGCCGGCGAGCAGCACCGCTACCGCATCGCCGTGCTGCGCGACCCCGCCTCGCGCGGCGGCTCGGTCGCCATGCACGACGCGATCAAGGAAGGCGACACCCTCCAGATCAGCGAGCCGCGCAATCACTTTCCGCTGGTGCACGCCAAGCGCACGCTGCTGTTTGCCGGCGGCATCGGGGTGACGCCGCTGCTGTGCATGGCGCAGCGGCTGGCCGCCATCGGCGCCGACTTCACCATGCACTACTCGTCCCGCTCGGAAGACCGCACCGCCTTCCGCCAGGAGATCGCCGCCTCGGCCTTCGCCCAGCGGGTGCAGTTCCACCACGACGATGGCGACGCTGGTCAGAAGCTCGACCTGCGCGCGGCGATCGGCCAGCCCGACCCCGGCACCCACCTGTACGTGTGCGGCCCCACCGGCTACATCGACTTCGTCGTCAAGACCGCCAAGGACCTCGGCTGGGCCGGCGAGAACGTCCACCTCGAATACTTCGGTGCCGCGGCGCAGGACACCGGCGGCGACCGCGCGTTCCGGGTCAAGGTGGCCAGCAGCGGCCAGCTGGTCGAAGTCGGGGCCAAGGAGACGGTGGTGCAGGCGCTGGAAAAGCACGGCGTGACCATCCTCGTGTCCTGCGAACAAGGCGTCTGCGGCACCTGCATCACGCGCGTGCTGGACGGCGAGTGCGACCACCGCGACCTGTACTTCACCGACGACGAAAAGGCCAAGAACGACCAGTTCACGCCTTGCTGCTCGCGCGCCAGGAGCGACGTGCTGGTGCTGGACCTCTGAGACCGACCTTGTCATTGCGGGCTCGAGCCGCAATCCAGTCCGGCGCCCGATCGAGCGCCGCCTGGATCCCGGGTCAAGCCCGGGATCACAGCCATGCGGCCACGCATAAACTATTCCCTTCCCGCCAGACCCGAGGACCAACAACATGATGCAACTCCCCGCCCGCTACGACCACGTCGGCAGCTTCCTGCGCCCCCAATCCCTGCTGCAGGCGCGTGCCCAGAAGGCGCGCGGCGAGATCACGCCCGAGCAGCTGCGCACGGTGGAAGACCAGGCGATCACCGAGATCGTGAAGTTCCAGCAGGACGTCGGCCTCAAGAGCATCACCGACGGCGAGTTCCGCCGCACCTACTTCCACATCGACTTCCTCGAGCAGCTCGGCGGCGTCAAGACCGACATCCCGGTCACCATCCGCAAGCCTGACGGCACCGAGGAACTGGCGCCTCCGGTGATCCGCGTGATCGACAAGGTGACCCACGCCAAGGACATCCAGAAAGCCGATTTCGAGCACCTCAAGTCGCAGGTGGCAGCCGGCTTCACGCCCAAGGTCACGATCCCGTCGCCGACCATGCTGCACTTTCGCGGCGGTCGCGCCGGCATCAGCAAGGACGCCTACCCGGAGCTGGACCCGGCCTTCTACGACGACGTGGCCAAGGCCTATGGTGACGAGCTGCGCTCCCTGTTCGAAGCTGGTTGCCGCTACGTCCAGATGGACGACACCAACCTGGCCTACCTGTGCGACGAGAAGATGCGCGAAGCGGCCCGCCAGCGCGGCGACGACCCCAACGAGCTGCCGCACCGCTACGCCACCTTCATCAACAAGGTGGTGGCGCAAAAGCCCGCCGGCATGCTGCTGGGCATGCACCTGTGCCGCGGCAACTTCAAGAGCACCCACGCCGCGGCCGGCAACTACGAGCCTGTGGCCGAGGCGCTGCTCAAGGAAATGGACATCGACGCCTACTTCATGGAGTACGACGATGCCCGCTCCGGCGACTTCCGCCCGCTGCGCTTCCTGCCCAAGGGCAAGACCGTGGTGCTGGGCCTGGTGACCACCAAGTTCGGCCAGCTGGAAGACAAGGACGCGCTGAAGCGCCGCATCGACGAGGCTGCCAGGTTCGCGCCGATGGAGCAGCTGGCCTTGTCGCCGCAGTGCGGCTTTTCCAGCACCGTGCACGGCAACAACATCGCCGTCGAAGACCAGCGCAGCAAGCTGCGGCTGGTGATCGAAACCGCCCAGGAAGTCTGGGGCGACAAGTAACGGCAGCGGCGGGAAGGGACTCAACGGGGCAGGCCAGTCGCGCCGCCCAGGTGCGAACCTTTGTCGTATGCACCAAAGTCATGCATGACTTCAGGCAAAATTTGCATCTTCCCGTCATAAGAACCTTCCCGCAGTGAAATACCAGAGCGCGCACGATTTCCTGGCCCATGTGGCCACCCGCAATCCCGGCCAGCCGGAGTTCCTGCAAGCCGTCAGCGAGGTGATGGAGAGCCTATGGCCCTTCATCGGCCGCAATCCGCGCTATGCCGAACACGGCCTGCTCGACCGCCTGGTCGAGCCGGAACGCATGATCACCTTCCGCGTCTGCTGGGTCGACGACCATGGCGACGTGCAGGTCAACCGCGGCTTTCGCATCCAGCACAGCTCGGCCATCGGCCCGTACAAAGGCGGCCTGCGCTTTCACCCGTCGGTCAATGCCTCGATCCTGAAGTTCCTGGCCTTCGAGCAGACCTTCAAGAACGCCTTGACCACGCTTCCCATGGGCGGCGGCAAGGGCGGCAGCGACTTCGACCCCAAGGGCAAGAGCCCGGGTGAAGTGATGCGCTTTTGCCAGGCCTTCATCAGCGAACTGTTCCGCCACATCGGCTCCGACACCGACGTGCCGGCCGGCGACATCGGCGTGGGCGGCCGCGAGGTCGGCTTCATGGCCGGCATGATGAAAAAGCTGAGCAACCGCGCCGACTGCGTCTTCACCGGCAAGGGCATGGCCTTCGGCGGCTCGCTGATCCGCCCGGAAGCCACCGGCTACGGCACCGTCTACTTCGCGCAGGAAATGCTGCAGCGCACCGGCCGCTCGTTCGACGGCCTGCGCGTGAGCGTCTCCGGCTCGGGCAATGTCGCTCAGTACGCGATCGAAAAGGCGATGGCGCTGGGCGCCCGCGTGGTCACGGTGTCTGACTCCAGCGGCACGGTGGTCGACGAGGAAGGCTTCACCACCGAGAAGCTGGGCGAGCTGATGGAGGTCAAGAACCACCTGTACGGCCGCGTGAGCGACTACGCCCAGCGCACTCGCAGCCAGTTTCACCCGGGCCTGCGCCCCTGGGGCGTGAAGGTGGACGTGGCCCTGCCTTGCGCCACCCAGAACGAGGTGGACGAAGAGGACGCGCGCACGCTGGTCAGCAACGGCGTGCTGTGCGTCGCCGAAGGTGCCAACATGCCTTCCACGCTGAAGGCGGTGGAGGTGTTCGAAGCGGCCCGCGTCCTGTTCGCGCCCGGCAAGGCCAGCAACGCCGGCGGCGTGGCCACCTCGGGCCTGGAGATGAGCCAGAACGCGATGCGACTTTCCTGGCCGCGCGAGGAGGTGGATGCCCGCCTGCTGCTCATCATGCAGGGCATCCACGCGGCCTGCGTCAAGCACGGCGAGCGCGAAGACGGCTCGATCAGCTATGTCGACGGCGCCAACGTGGCGGGCTTCGTGAAAGTGGCCGACGCGATGCTGGCCCAGGGCGTGACCTGAGTTTTTGGCTCAGGCAAAACCTGAGCTTTTTGGCTCAGGGCAAAACCTGAGCTTTTTCGCGGCGAACTGAGAGCGCCCGGGAATCGCGGCCGTTTCCAAGTGAATAATGCGGCATGGCAGCAGTGTTGTTGATCGAGGATGACGACGCCCAGCGGTTCGTCGCAAGTTTCGCCCTGAAAAAGGCGGGCCACGCCGTGGAGGAAGCCTCCGACGGGCCGCAAGGTGTGGCCAAGGCCCGCGCGAGCCGGCCGGAGGTGATCGTCTGCGACGTGATGATGCCCGGCATGACGGGCTACGAAGTCGTGGCCACGCTGCGCGCCGACCCGCACCTGGCGACGGTGCCGATGATCCTGCTGACGGCGATGTCCGACCGCAAGCACATGCGCCAGGGCATGTCGGCCGGCGCCGACGACTACCTGACCAAGCCCTACCGACCTGACGAGCTGTGCGAGTCCATCACCTCGGTGCTGGCGCGCCGCCAGGTGCAGCAGGAGGCCTTCATGAACTCGATGTCGAACGTGGTCGAGGACGCGCTCGAGCAGCAAAAGGAAAGCCTGGGCAAGCAGTACGAAAGCCGGCTGATCACGGAGATCAACGCCCGCTGGACCCGGCGTGCCAACCAGGACGGCGACGTCGTCTACGGCTCGGCCATCGTGCTGATGGCCGACCTGATCGGCTCGCTGCAGGCCGAGCCCAGCGCCGACGTGCCGCAGCTGGTGCGCCAGGTGCAGCAGTCGGCACGCGACACGCTCTACCTGTTCGGCGCCGCCCACGTCATCCCGTTCGGCACCGAGCTGATGGCCGTGTTCGCCGGCGACGAAGGCACGCTCACCACGCCGCCCGAGCTGCGCGCGCTGCGCGCCGCCTTCGCCCTGACCAAGGCCGCGCCCAAGGAGCGCCAGCCGGTGGTGGCGCTGCACGCCGGCCCGGTCACCCTGGTGGCCGTGCACGACGAACTGCATGGCGACCAGGGCCACACGCTGGCCCCGGGCGAGTCGATCACCTGCGTCTCGGCCCTGCGCGAGCTGGCCGGCAGCAGCGGCTGGCGCGTCGGCGCCTCGCAGGCGCTGGCCGATTCGCTCGACAAGCTGATGACGACCGGACGCAAGAGCGTCACGCGGCGCGGCGACCCCGCCGTCGAGGTGCTGCCGGCGACGGCGCTGGCATGAGCCCTCAGGACCGCCGGCCGCGGTCCTTCGCGTTCTGCGCCTCGCTGTTGGCGCGCGCGGCCTGCCATTCGGAATCGCTCCAGCTGCGCGGCCCGTAGAAGTTGCCGCCTCGGCCAGCGCCTTGCCGCCGCCCGTCATGATGCTCTGCGCGGTGAGCCTGTCGCACCGCCCCGGCGCCAGCGCCTCGACCATGTCCTGCACCGCCTGGGCCACCCGGATGTCGACTTCGAAGGTGGCGATCGTGCGGTCCGGAAAGCGGTCGCGCCATTCGGCCGCGCTTTCGTCGCAGACCGCCCGTGCACCGGCCGCGGCTGGAGACGTCGGCGCCCAGCGCCAGGAAACGCTCGGCCATGGCCCTGCCCAGGCCGCTGCCGCCGGTGCCGGTGCCGGTGTCCGTGCCGGTGCCGGTGCCGGTGCCTGTGCCTGTGCCTGTGCCGGTGCCGGTGCCGGTGCCGGTGCCCAGGATGCGCTGGCCTCGCATCAGGTTGGATCGGTGTCTCCTTCTTGCATCCAGGCCGCGCCGCGGCCCCCGCGGGATGCAGGGCTGGCATAGCATTGAGTGCCAATTCATCAGGAAGCCCGAAAAACACCATGCAGCGAGCCACGCTCAAGATCTGCGCGCGCGCCGCGATCGCCCTCGCCGCCGCCGCTGCCTTCACCGGCGCCAATGCCCAGCAGGTGCGGCTGCGGCTGGCGGCCAGCCTGTGCAGCAGCATGACGGGCCAGGTGCTCACCAGCCAGCAGGTGCCGCCGCTGTCGTCCAGCGCGCCGGCCGGCAGCTCGGTCAACGCGGCGCTGGCCGACCGCATGGAGCAGCAGCGTGACAGCTACTTCGCCCGGCTCGATGCGGTGGTACCGTTCAAGGGCTTGTATGCCACTGGGATGACGGACCAGTCGTTCGCCCCCAACGAGGGCGGCCGCTACAGCTTCGGGCTGGAATGGGAGCTGTACGACCAGGGCCGCGGCGAGGCACGCCGCACGCTGGAGCGCCTGAAGCTGGAGAGCAAAACCCACTACGTGCAGCTGCTGCGCGACATGGAGCAGCGCCAGCTGCAGGAAAACCTGCTGGCGGTGGAGCAGATGCGCAACAAGCTGCTGGCGTTGCTGTACCAGCGCGAGGCCGGCGCGATCCGCCCGGTGCTGGAGCGCCGCAAGCAGGAGCTGGCCGCCGGCCGCGCCACCCGGGGCGACGTCGCCGAAGTCGAATACAAGGCCGAACGGGCCGCGCTGCGGGCCCAGCACTACACCGGGCTGGGCGACGTGCTGGTCTATCCGCAGGCGCAGGAGCTGATCAACCAGATCGAGGACGTGCAACTGCAGCCGGACGCCGAACTGCTGGAGCGCGCCGTGGCCCGCTCGGCCGACTTTCGGCTGCAGCAGCTGCTGGCCGAGCGCAACCGCTTCCTGCCCTCGGTCAAGGACAACACCTCGGTGCGTCTCTACGTCGAACGCTCCAAGGATTTCGAACGCGGCCCGTACACCGTGGCCGGCGTGCGGCTGCGGGTGCCGATCGGCAACGACGAGGTGCGCGACGCCGTCGCCGCCGCCAGCCAGGGGATGTTCCAGGACCAGCAGGATTCGATCCGCGCGGCGCTGGCGCAAAAGCTGGCGCTGCTGTCGGAGCGGCTGCGCCTGAAGCAAAACGACATGCGGCTGCTGCAGGCGGAGAACCGCATGGTGCGGCAAAAGGCGGAGCTGGCCTGCTACCGTCTGGACCACCCGATCTCCAGCCTGCCCGACTCCGACCGCGACGTCGAGGAGCTGACCTTGCGGCTGCACGAGCTGCAGCGCGAGATCCTGACGGCGCGGCTGGAGGTGCTGGACGTGCTGACGCAGGTCAGCGCGCTGGTGAAGCCGCGCCAGCCGCAGGAGCTGTATTCGCTGCGCGCCCATTGACCAGGTTGCCGGGCCCGTCCGGCGGCGCCCAGCGCGCGTTGCGCGGCGTGATGTAGACCTGCGGCCAGGGGTGCTGCGGCGGCAGCGCGAAGCGCACCTCGTCCACCCGGTTGTGGTGGGCGTAGCCGCCGTGGAAGTTGATGTCCACCGCGCTGTCGATGTTGCGCAGCTGGTTGTGCGAGGCGCTCCACTGCAGCGCGATGTGGCGGATGCCGCGCACCGTGCAGCCTTCCACCATGCCGCGGTGGCTGCGCGCGATGCGCAGGTAGCCGCTGCCGCCCTCGCCCTTGTTCCAGGCGCCGTCGATCAGGCAATTGCGCACCAGGAAACCGTGGCTTTGCTCGATGTTCAGCGGGTGCCGGCCGGCCGCTCGGATCGCCACGCCGTCCACCACCGCGTCTTGCGTCCACATCAGCGAGATCGCGTCCACCGCGAAGTCCGGCTCCAGGTTTTCGTAGCGGTGCGCCACCGAGCCGATGGCGCGCTCGCCGGCGCGCTGCTCGATGCTGAAATCGGCCAGGCGCACGCCGCGCACCGGCCGCACCTGCATCACCTGCGTGGTGCCGGTGTCCAAGGCGGTGCCGACGGGTTCGGCCAGCCTGACGACGTCGCCGGCGGCGCCTGCCACGCGCACCAGCGCTTGCCGCAGGTACGGATACTCGCGCCGCCACTGCTCGCTGCCCAGGGCCCGGAACAGCTTCTCGTCGTTCGGCTGGCGCAGCCACAGCAAATCACCGGCCGCCGGCTGCTGGCCGCCTGACAACTGCAATTGCGCCTCCTGCTCGCCGGCCGGGCGCGCCAGCGAGCCCAGCCGCGGGCCGGGCGCGCCTTCGATGCGGAACACGGCCGGTTCCGGCTTGCGCAGCCACGAGACGATGCGCGTGCGGTCGGCGCCGGCGCCGGTGATGCTGACGTCGTCGCGGCGGATCACCAGTGGCCGGTGAAAGTCCAGCTGGCCGGCCGGCAGCCGCAGGCGGACGGGGCCCGGCGGCGCCGATTCGATCAATGCCTGCAACGCGGCTGCGTCGTCGCGGCCGTCGTCGGCACGCACGTCGGCCAACGCCGCGAGCGGCGCCGGCGCGGCATTTGCAGCGGCCAGCATGGCGGCGGCCGCTGCATGCGCGTGGCGCTGCGCCGCGAACAACTCGGTGCCGGGCAGCCGCAGCGCACTGTGCCCGAGCAGGATCACCAGCGCGAAGGCGACGTACGCCACCAGCATGCGGCCGGTGGGCACCAGCCGGCGTGGCCAGCCGCCGCTCGCCGCGACGCGCTGGTTGGCCTTGCCCTTGCTCCAGTTCTGGTCGGCCAGGTGGTGCCAGGCGCGGATCTTGACCAGCGAACCGACCCACTGCGTGTACAGCATGATGGGAATGGTCCGCAGCGTCACCGGGTGCCCATGCCAGGCGATCACCACCAGCTGCACGCTGCGCACCGCCACCGCCCAGGCCACGTAGAGCGGGAGGTACAGCGCGGACTTGGTGATGGCCAGCACGCTGGCGCCGGCGATGCCGACCAGCGAGGTCCACATCGACAGCCGCTGGTCGAGCAGCACCAGCCAGATGAACCAGCCGGTGTGGCCCGGCCCGAGCGCCAGCGCGCGCGGGTTGTTGCGCAGGGTGTTGCCGAACCAGCGGTAAGGCAGCGAGATGCTCGCCTGCAGGAAGGAGGCCTGGCGGCTTTCCAGCGAGACGCAGGTGACGTCCGGCAGGTACAGCATGCTCCAGCCGCTCTTGAGCACGTGGAACCAGGAGCTTTTGTCGTCGCCCATCAGGAAGCGAAAGCGCCCGTGCAGCCAGTGCTCGATGGTGTCGTTCTCGATCAGAGCGAGGAAGTCTTCGGCCACCACGATCGAGGTGCGGAACACCGAGAAACGCCCGGTCAGCGTCAGCACCCTGTGCGACAGGCTGTGCGACTGGAACAGCACCTGCCGCAGCCCGAACTTGAGCCGGAACCAGTCGCGGTACCAGGCGCCGCCGGCGGGCAGGTAGACCTCTTCGTTGGTCGTCACCGCGCCCAGGTCGCGGTAGGCCATGAAGAACGGCAGCACCCGCCGCAGCGCGCCCGGCTCCAGCCACGAGTCGCCGTCCATGAACACGGTGACGCTGTCGGCTTCGTGGTCGTAGCGGCGCGCCACCGCGCGCAGGGCGTGGCCCAGGGCAATGCGCTTGCCCTGGCTTTGCCGCTGGCACACCACCTCCACCTGGCCCAACGCGGCGTGGCCGCGGCAGGCCGCGCCAACCACGGCCTCGTCCTGGTCGCTGCCCAGCGCCACCACCACGGTCGCCTTGCAAGGCAGCTCGGCCAGGTTGGCCAGCAGCGCCTGCATCGCGGAGGCGCTGACCCACGCCTCTTCCAGGTACGAAGGCACGACCACGAAGATGCGGCTCGGCCAGGCGCGGCCGGCGGCGGCCTGTTCGGCGGCGGCGCGCAGCCGTGGGTAATGCCAGCCGGCATACCAGGCGGCGCGCAGGTAGTGCGTCAGCTGCCAGCCGTAGCGCCAGAGCGCGAACAGGCTGAAGGCGAGGATCACCTGCGCGTGCATGCCGTGCAGCACCCCGCGGCCCCACAGCAGGAAAGCCAGGGCCGCGCCGCCGAACAGCAGCAGCGGCGGAATGGCGCTCAGGAGCGCGTGCGCCCTGCCCGTGCCATGGCTCATGACCACGGCAAGGCGGGGTTGCGGATCCAGACGTTGACACGGGCGTTGGCCGGCAGCCGCACCTTCGGGTCGTCGAACTCCAGCTTGACCAGCGTCTCGTCGGCGCCCACTTCCTGCGTCACCACCGCCGCGGCGCTGGCCGCGGCCAGGCCGACCGCCGCCACCGTGGCCGGGTACTGGCGGTCTTCGAACGGCACGTAGATGCTGGCCGGCATGCCCAGTCGCAGCTTGAGCGCCGAGTCGTTCGGCACGCGCAGCAGCACGCTGGGCGTGACGTCGGCCTCCAGCAGCACCACCGGGTCCTGGGCCGAGACGAACTCGCCCGCCTGCTTGTCGACGTGGTAGACCTTGCCGCGCACCGGCGCCCGCACCACCAGCTGGGCCTCCTGCCGTGCCAGCAGCACCTTCTTGGCCGCCAGGTCCAGCCGCAGGCGGCTGACGACGTCGCTGTTTTCCAGGCTCTGGGTGCGGCCCGCGCCCTCGGCCACCTGGCGCAGGTAATTCACCTTGGAGTCCTGCACCTGGTTGGACACCATCAGCATGTCGCGCTGGGTGATGGCGCCGGACTCCAGCAGGCGCTGGGCGTTGGCCAGTTCGCGCTCGTGCTCGCCGATGTCGCGCCGCAGGGAATGGAGCAGACCGGCCTCGGCCGAGCGGCGGGCCCCGGCCAGCCGCGCCTGCTCGGCGCCGAGATGGGCCACGTGCTGCTCCAGCGCCTCGATCTCGTTGCGCAGATTCGGGCTCTCCACGGCGAACAGGGGCGTGTTGGCCTCGACGCGCGCGCCGGGCTGCACCAGCAGGTGGCCCACCCGCCCGTCGTGGTTGGCCGTGACGCGGGCGATGCTGCCGCTGACGAAGCCGGTGCCTTCGAGCTGGTAGGTCAGGTTGTAGTACAGGATGCCGCCAGCGACCGCCAGCACCGCCAGCCCGGCCAGCGCGCTGCCCAGCAGCCGCGCCGCGCGTGGGCCGGCGGCGGTCACCGGACCGGGCCGCAGCGACAGCGGCGCCACCGGCTGGCTCGCCGCCGGCGCCAAGGCCGCCACGGCGACGATGTCGTCGACGTCGCCCAGCTTGCCGTCCAGGGACAGCTCGATGTAGTGCCGCAGCAGCCGCCGCGTGCGGTCGGACAGGTCGTGGAACTCGAAGCCGTGCACGCTGCCATGGGTGCTGCGGTAGATCAGCTCCACCGGGATCAGCAGCGTCGACTCGAGCAACGGGAAACTCAGGCGCGCCGGGACCACGTCGCCCTGGTTCGGCGCGAAGGCCAGTTCGCCCAGGCCGACGCCGGTGGTCGACCAGTCGCTGGCCGCGTAATTCCTGCCATCGATCTCGACGAACAACGGAATGGCCACGCGCATTGCCTTACGCGGCAGGTTCGCTTCACGCGACATCATGGCTGATCCTCCTTTGTGACAGAGCCCATGGTCACAAATGCAACGAGATGAACGGCACCGCCATTCGCCTGACCACTCGTAGGAACAGTCCTACGCGGCTACAAGCAGTGTCGGCAAGACGGTGCCGGGGAGCCCCCCCTACTCTCATGGCTATTCGCATGCGCAAAGGGAGAGGATGCAATGAACGTCACGATCGTCGGGACCGGCTACGTGGGGCTGGTCACCGGTGCCTGCCTGGCCGAACTGGGAAACAACGTCTTCTGCCTGGACCTCGACCAGACCAAGATCCGGCTGCTGAACGCGGGCGGGATCCCGATCCACGAGCCGGGACTGGAGGAGATCATTCAGCGCAACGTCGAGGAAGGACGGCTGCAGTTCTCTTGCGACGTGGCGGCCAGCGTCGCCTTCGCCCAGGTGCAGTTCATCGCCGTCGGCACGCCGCCGGACGAGGACGGCAGCGCGGACCTCAAGTACGTGCTGGCGGCGGCCCGCAACATCGGCCGCCACATGGACGGCTTCAAGCTGATCGTCGACAAGTCGACCGTGCCGGTGGGCACCGCGCAGAAAGTGACGGCCGCGGTGCACGAGGAACTGGCGGCGCGCGGCCTGGGTGATGCGCAATTCTCGGTCGCCAGCAACCCGGAGTTCCTCAAGGAAGGCGCGGCCATCGACGACTTCATGCGGCCCGACCGCATCGTCCTCGGCGTGGAGGACAACGCCGGCGGCAGGCGCGCGCTCGCCCTGCTGCGCGAGCTGTACGGCCCGTTCAACCGAAACCACGAGCGCACGCGCGTGATGGACGTGCGCAGCGCCGAATTCACCAAGTACGCGGCCAATGCCATGCTGGCCACGCGCATCAGCTTCATGAACGAGCTGGCCAACCTGGCCGACCGCGTGGGCGCCGACATCGAGCTGGTGCGCCAGGGCATCGGCTCGGACCCGCGCATCGGCTACAGCTTCCTGTACGCCGGCACCGGTTACGGCGGCTCGTGCTTTCCAAAGGACGTCGACGCCCTGTGCCGAACGGCGCTGGAACACGGACAACCGCTGCAGGTGCTGGACGCGGTGCAGCGCGTGAACCACTCGCAAAAGCGCGTGCTGCTGGACAAGATCTTCGCCCGCTTCGGCCGCAGCCTGGCGGGCCGCACCTTCGCCGTGTGGGGCCTGGCCTTCAAGCCGGGCACCGACGACATGCGCGATGCGCCCAGCCGCTCGATCATCGCGGCATTGCTGCGCGCCGGCGCGCAGGTGCGCGCCCACGACCCGGTCGCGCAGGAGCAGGCCGCCCGCGCGCTTGCGAGCGACCTGCAGGACGACCGGGAACTGCTGCGCAACATCACCTTCGTGGCCACGCCGCTGGATGCGGCGCAGGGCGCCGATGCGCTGATCGTTCTGACCGAGTGGAAGAACTACAAAAGCCCGAACCTGCGGGCCTTGAAGAACGCGCTGCGCTCGCCACTTGTGCTCGACGGCCGCAACCTGTACGAGCCGCACGCGATGGCCGCGGCGGGCCTGACATACGTCGGTATCGGCAGGAACAACCTGGCGCTGCTGGCGCAGGCGGACCGGCTGCCGACACTGGAACACGCCAGCGAGGCCTCGGCGGCAATGGCGCAGGCTGCGACCGAGGCCGTGCTGGCGGGAGTGGCAGCGCAGGCGGGGCGGTCGCAAGGGGCGGCTTAGGCCAGGCGGTGGAGCACCCCCTGTCATTGCGGCCTGCAGCCGCAATCCAGATGGCGCTAGCGCAACGGCCGCCTGGATTCCTGGGTCGAAGCCGGCAGGACACCCGATCAACGCCTGCCCTGCCGCTGGATCCCCGCCTTCGCAGGCAGACGGGCCTGTTCAGTGCTGGTGCATGGGCGGGGTCACCTCCCAGTGCTGCATCACCCGCTCGTGGGCATCCACGCTTTCGAGCCGCACCCGAAAGCCCCACAGCCTGGCGACGTGCTTGACCACCTCCTCGGCGCTGTTGTCCAGCGGGCGGTCGTTGTGGCGCACATGCCGTAGCGTCAGCGAGCGGTCGCCTCGGGCGTTGACGTTCCAGACCTGGATGTTCGGCTCGCGCCAGCCCAGGTCGTGCTGGCGGGCCAGCGACTCGCGCAGGCGCCGGTAGCCGTGGTCGTCGTGGATGGCCGCCACTTCCAGTTCCGACTGGGCGGCGTCGTCGACCACGGCGAACATCCGCAACTCCCGCATCAGCTTGGGGCTGAGGTACTGGCCGATGAAGCTCTCGTCCTTGAAGTGGCGCATCGCGTAATCGAGCGTCTTGACCCAGTCGCTGCCGGCGATGTCGGGGAACCAGGCGCGGTCCTCGTCGGTGGGGTCGGTGCAGATGCGCTTGATGTCCGAGAACATGGAAAAGCCCAGCGCATACGGGTTGATGCCGCTGTAGGCCGGGTGCGTCACCGGCGGCTTGAACAACACGTTGGTGTGCGAGCTCAGGATCTCCATCATGTAGCCGTCGGCCAGCTGGCCCTCGTCGTACATGGTGTTGAGCAGCGTGTAGTGCCAGAACGTGGCCCAGCCTTCGTTCATCACCTGCGTCTGCCGCTGCGGGTAGAAGTACTGCGCCACCTTGCGCACGATGCGCACGATCTCGCGCTGCCAGGGCTCCAGCAGCGGCGCGTTCTTCTCGATGAAGTACAGGATGTTCTCCTGCGGCTCCTCCGGAAAGCGCCGGGTTTCCTTCTTGGCCTGCTTGCCGGCCTTGGTGGGCAGCGTGCGCCACAGGTCGTTCACCTGCTGCTGCAGGTACGACTCACGGTCCTTGCGGCGGATCTCTTCCTCCACCATCGAGATCTTCTGCGGCCGCCGATAGCGGTCGACGCCGTAGTTCATCAAGGCATGGCAGGCGTCCAGCGTCTGCTCGACCGCCTCGATGCCGTGGCGCTCCTCGCATTCGGCGATGTAGGCCTTGGCGTAGACCAGGTAGTCGACGATCGAGCTGGCATCCGTCCACATGCGGAACAGGTAGTTGCCCTTGAAGAACGAGTTGTGGCCAAAGCACGCATGCGCCATCACCAGTGCCTGCATCGGCATGGTGTTCTCTTCCATCAGGTAGGCGATGCAGGGATCGGAATTGATCACGATCTCGTAGGCCAGCCCCATGTGGCCGCGCCGGTAGTTCTTCTCGCTGGCGATGAAGTGCTTGCCGAACGACCAGTGCCGGTAGTTCACGGGCATGCCGACCGACGCATAGGCGTCGAGCATCTGTTCGGCGGTGATCAGCTCCAGCTGCGCCGGGTAGGTGTCCAGGCCGAACCGCTCCGCCGTCTTGCGGATGGCGTTGAAGTAGGTCTCGATCAGATCGAAGTCCCAGTCCGACGGATTGGGCAGCCGATTGGCGGGGACGTCCGCGGCCGTGACGCCGGGTTCGAGGAGCGACTCTTGCATCAGGCCACCGCCGGATTCTTCTTGAACAGCTCGCGAAAGACCGGGAAGATCTGCGAAGGCGTGCAGATCTTCTGCATGGCGAACTGCGGGTTGGCGTCACGCACCCGCGTGTACTCCTCCCACAGGTTCTGGTCTTCGTCGGCCACTTGCACATACGCGTAGTAGCGCACCAGCGGCAGGATCTTGTGCTCCAGCAATGCGCGGCACTTGGACGAGTCCTGCTGCCAGTTGTCGCCGTCGGAGGCCTGCGCGCCGTAGATGTTCCACTCGCTTCCCATGTAGCGGGCCCGGATGATGTCGTTCATCATCGTCAGCGCGCTCGACACCACCGTGCCGCCGCTCTCGGTGGCGTGGAAGAATTCCTCTTCCGTGACTTCGGCAGCCTGGGTGTGGTGCCGGATGAACACCACCTCGGTCTTTTCGTAATGGCGCGAGAGGAACAGGTACAGCAGGATGAAGAAGCGCTTGGCCAGGTCCTTGCGCGATTCGTCCATCGATCCGGACACGTCCATCAGGCAGAACATCACCGCCTTGCTGGTGGGCATCGGCTCGCGCACGCGGTTGCGGTAGCGCAGGTCGAACGGGTCGAGGAAGGGAACTCGCTTGAGGCGCTCGCGCAGCTCGGCCACCTGTTTGCGCAGCACCTCCACCTCGGGCGGCGGGCCTTCGGCGCGGCGCTCCAGGTCGGCCAGCTGCTCCTCGGCGCGCTTGAGCTCACGGCGCGGGTCGCCGCCCATCGCAATGCGGCGCGCCAGGCCCACGCGCATGGAGCGCACCACGTGCAGGCTGGTCGGGTTGCCCTCGGAGACCACGCCGGCGCGGCGCACCTTCCACTCGGGCACGTCCGCCAGCAGCTGGGTGCGGATCATGCGGGGCAGCGCCAGGTCGTCGAAGAAGTAGTTCATGAACTCTTCGCGGGTGATGCGAAAAGTGAAGTCGTCCTCGCCCTGCCCATCCTGTGAAGCGCCTTGCCCGCCCGACCCACTGCCGCCG
>NZ_JAQGLS010000116.1 GCF_028292805.1 Ramlibacter sp.
TGTTCTTCGTGGACAACATCTACCGCTACACGCTGGCCGGCACCGAAGTGTCCGCGCTGCTGGGCCGGATGCCTTCCGCCGTGGGCTACCAGCCGACGCTGGCCGAGGAAATGGGCCGCCTGCAGGAACGCATCACGTCGACCAAGGTCGGCTCGATCACCTCGATCCAGGCCGTGTACGTGCCCGCCGACGATTACACCGATCCGTCGCCCGCCACCACGTTCGCCCACCTGGATTCCACCGTGGCGCTGTCGCGTGAGATCGCGTCGCTGGGCATCTACCCGGCGGTCGATCCGCTGGACTCCACCAGCCGCCAGATGGACCCGCTGGTGGTCGGCGAAGAGCACTACCGCACCACCCGCGCCGTGCAGGAAACCCTGCAGCGCTACAAGGAACTGCGCGACATCATCGCGATCCTGGGCATGGACGAACTGTCGCCGGAAGACAAGCTGGCCGTGTCCCGCGCCCGCAAGATCCAGCGTTTCCTGAGCCAGCCGTTCTTCGTGGCGGAAGTGTTCACGGGTTCGCCGGGCAAGTACGTGTCGCTGTCGGAAACCATCCGCGGCTTCAAGATGATCGTGGCCGGCGAGTGCGACCACCTGCCCGAGCAGTCGTTCTACATGGTCGGCACCATCGACGAGGCCTTCGAGAAGGCCAAGAAGATGGCGGCTGCGTAAGCAACCATGGCTGATACACCGCACACCATCCACGTCGACGTGGTGAGCGCCGAGGAGTCGATCTTCTCCGGCGAGGCGCGCTTCGTCGCCCTCCCGGGTGAGGCCGGCGAGCTCGGCATCTACCCGCGCCACACGCCGCTGATCACGCGCGTCAAGCCCGGCTCGGTGCGCATCGAGCGCGCCGATGGTGGCGAGGAATTCGTCTTCGTCGCCGGTGGCATCCTGGAAGTGCAGCCCAACCGCGTCACCGTCCTGTCCGACACCGCCATCCGCGGCAAGGACCTGGACGAGGAAAAGGCCAACGAGGCCAAGGCCGCGGCCGAAGAGGCGCTGAAAAATGCCAAGAGCGAAATCGACATGGCGAAGGCCCAGTCCGAACTCGCCGTGATGGCGGCGCAGCTGGCGGCGCTGCGCAAATTCCGGCAGAAAAAGTAAGTCCCCTGTGGGACGGAGCAGACAAGCGCAGCGATCTGCTCTGTCCCCAGCTGAATAAGAACGCGCTAAAAACCCGCGCACTCGAGCCCCCGCCGCAAGTCGGGGGCTTTTTTCTTTTTCCAGGAGCAACCCATGTCCCTGCCCGAGAGCAACGAACCCGGCGTCGTCGCCAGTCCGCCCGCCGCCACCCGCGGCTTCGTGTTCAACCACTCCATGCTGCGCGTCAAGGACCCGGCAGTCGCGCTCGCCTTCTACACCGGCGTGCTGGGCATGCGGCTGCTGCGCAAGCTGGATTTTCCCGAGATGAAGTTCTCGCTGTACTTCCTGGCGCGGCCCGATGAGGACGCCCAGGTGCCGCAGGACCCCGGTGCCCGCATGACGTGGACCTTCTCGCAGCGCGGCATCCTCGAGCTGACCCACAACTGGGGCACCGAGGCGGACCCGCAGTTCCGCTACCACGACGGCAACGCGCAGCCGCAGGGCTTCGGCCACATCTGCTTTGCGGTGCCGGACCTGGCCGCCGCCGTGCGCTGGTTCGACGAGAACGGCGTGGCGTTCGTCAAGCGCCCGGACCAGGGCAAGATGAAGGACGTGGCCTTCATCAAGGACCCGGACGGCTACTGGATCGAGATCCTGCAGCCGGACCTGCTGGCGAACCTGGGCGCGCCGGCAGCTTCCCGCTAGGCGGGTTCGCCGCTCAGCGCATGCATCACCGCCGGCACCTGCGCCGGCAACTCCCGCGCAAGGTAGCCCAGGCTGCCGGTGAGCGCCGCCAGCCGGTCGCCTGCCCGTGCATGCAGCGCCACGCCCCACACCGCGGCTTGCTCCGGCGTGGCGCCGCGCGCCGCCAGG
Source organism: Ramlibacter sp. (assembly GCF_028292805.1). Classification (GTDB taxonomy): domain Bacteria; phylum Pseudomonadota; class Gammaproteobacteria; order Burkholderiales; family Burkholderiaceae_C; genus Ramlibacter. The sequence continues at coordinate 1,965 of NZ_JAQGLS010000116.1, forward strand.
CCCGCGATCACGCCGGCCAGCACGTCGCCCGAGCCAGAGGTGCCCAGCCCGGGGGTGCGCGAGGCATGGCGCCAAGTCCGGCCGTCGGGATGGCCCACGTGGGTGGCCGCCCCTTTCAAGGCCACCACCGCGCCCCAGGTCCTGGCTTGCTGCACGGTCACTTCCAATGCGCGCTCCTGCACGTCGTCCTTGTCCAGGCCGGTCAGGTGTGCCATCTCGCCGGCATGGGGCGTGAGGATGACCGGCTGCTCGAAATGGGGCAGCGTGTGCGCGCAATCCATCGCCAGCGCGTCCAGCACCACGGTCGACGCGCCAAACAGCGGCAGCAGGCGCAGGATGAAAGGCACCGTGCTGTCGCACTGCGCCATGCCAGGCCCCACCAGCAAGGCCGCTGTCCGCTCTGCCAGCGGCCGCAGCAGGTCCAGGCCTTGCGCAGCCAAGCCGCCGTCGTCCGCTTCGGGCAGCGCGATCACGCGGGCTTCGGGCATTTGCGCCGACAGCAAGGGCGCCACGCAGGCGGGGCTGGCGATCACCAGCTTGCCCGCGCCCGCCCGCAGCGAGGCGGTGGCGGCCAGCAGCGCAGCGCCAGGAATCTCGCGGCTGCCGGCCACCACCAGCACGGCGCCGCGGCTTTCCTTGTCGCCTTTCTGGTCCGGCTGCGGCAGCGGCCAGGCCTTGAGCAAGGCGTCGTCGACGCCGATGGCGCTGTCCGCCGTCATGGCTTGGGCGCCGCCTGCGCATCGGGCGCGGCGGTGACGGGCGCGCCGGCCTGCACCAGGGGCGAGATGAAGTTCACCAGGTCCAGCTCCAGGCAGTCGGTGCCGGGATCGTGCCGGTACGAGGTGATGGCGCAGTTGGGCACGTCGCCCTTGCGGTCGATCTCCAGGATCTGCTTTTCATCCAGGTTCTCCACCAGGTAGCGCATGCAGTTGACGATGACCTGGTGCGCCACCACCAGCACGCGCTCGCCGCCATGCTCGCGCGTCATCATCTCCGTCAGGCTGCGCAGCCGCAGGATCACGTCGCACCAGCTTTCGCCGCCGGGAGGGCGAAAGTAGAACTTGCCGACATGGCCGCGTTGGCTATGCAGTTCCGGAAACTTGCCCTGGATGCCGTGCACCGTCAGCCGGTCCAGCACCCCAAATTCCTTTTCGCGCAGCCTCTCGTCCATCCGCAGCCGCAGGTCGACGCCGGTATTCCAGCCGGCCTCGGCGGCCACCAGGCGGGCGGTTTCCCTGGCGCGCACATAGGGCGAGCACAGGATCACCGTGGGGCGATCCTTGGCCGGCAGCGCGCCGAACCAGCGGCCGAGCGCGCGCGACTGCTCCACCCCCAGCGCCGACAGCGGCGTGTCGATGTCGCGGTAGTGGATATCTATCATTACGTGCCCGGCCGCCTCGGCAGCGTCGCGGGCGACGTTGCCCGCGCTCTGCCCGTGCCGCGCGACCCACAGGATTTGTGGCCAGGTGACTTTCATTTGCCAGCAGTGTGCGGGCCGCGGCCCAGCCGCCATGTCCACCAAGCCCGACGCAGCGCGTAGGAAAGCGGCGGATGCGCCCATCCCATGCGCACAATCGGCCATGAGCGACACCAAGTACGACTGGGCCGTCTGCATCGGCCGGTTCCAGGTCTTCCACCACGGGCAGCTGGCGCTGCTGCGGCGCGCGCTGGCGCTGGCGCCGCAATGCGCCGTGCTGATCGGCTCCGCCTGGCAGGCGCGCTCGCCGCGCAACCCGTTCGGCTGGCAGGAGCGGGCCGACATGATCCGGCTGGCGTTGACCGACGACGAGCGGGCGCGGGTTCACTTCGCCCCGCTGCGCGACCATTACGATGAGCAGCGCTGGGTGGCCCAGGCGCAGGCCGCCGTCGCCCGGCTGAGCGGCGGCGGGGGCCCGCGCATCGCCCTGGTGGGCCACCGCAAGGATCCGACCAGCGAGTACCTGAACGACTTCCCGGGCTGGGTGCTGCAGGACGTGGGACGGCAAGGTGAGCTGCACGGCAAGGCGCTGCGCGCCGCGCTGTTCACCGGCGCATCGGTGGAGGCATCGCTGGCGGCCATGCGCGACCAGGTGCCGGGCTCGACCGTCGACTTTCTGCGCGCCTGGGCCCAGCTGCCGCACCTGGAGCGCTTGCGCGCCGAGTGGCAGGAACTGGCGCAGGAGCACGACAAGTGGGCCGGCTCACCCTATCCCCCGGTGTTCGTGACCGTGGACGCGATCGTCCGGGTCGGCGACCACGTGCTGCTGATTCGCCGCGGCCGCGCGCCCGGGCGCGGCTTGCTGGCCGTGCCGGGCGGCTTCATCGACCAGCGCGAGACAGCCTGCCAGTCGGCGTTGCGCGAACTGGAGGAAGAAACCGGACTGCGGCTGTTGCCCAGCGAGATGGCCCATGCGCTCAAGGCAACGCGCGTGTTCGACCATCCGGACCGCAGCCAGCGCGGCCGCGTGATCACCCATGCCTTCCATTTCGACCTGGGCGGGCGGCGCCGGCCGGACATCCATGGCAGCGACGACGCGGCCGAAGCCATGTGGGTGCCGGTGGCCGGCCTGGCCGCGCTGGAAGACCAGTTCCACGACGACCACTTCCACCTCCTCGACGCCTTCCTGGGGCTGCTGCCGCCGCCGCCCTGAGTCAGCTCCCGGCCGCGGGCAGCCTGGCCGCGGCCAGCGCCTGCGGATCGCCGTCGCGGGCCGAGACCCAGCGCTTGAGCCGTTGGGCGTCGGCGCTGCGACTGCCTTTGTCGGAGGCGTCCAGCAGCACCATGACGACCTCGTCGCCGCCGACCTTGGTGAACATCGCCACGCACTGGCCGGCCTCGACGATGTAGCCGGTCTTTTGCAGCTCGATGTCCCAGGCGGCGTTGCGCACCAGCCGGTTCGAGTTGAGGTATTGCAGCTTGCGCCCGCCCAGCACCACCTGGTGCTGCGGCGTGGTGGAGTAGTCCCGCAGCAGCCGGTTCTTCGCCGCGGTCGAGGTGAGCGTGGCGACGTCGCGCGCGGTGGACTGGTTGCGGTTCGACAAGCCGGTGGGGTCGACGAAGGTGGTGTCGCGCATGCCCAGCAGCCGGGCGCGGTTGTTCATCGCCTGCACGAACTGCGACAGGCCGCCGGGGAAGGTGCGGCCCAGGGCGTGGGCGGCGCGGTTCTCGCTGGACATCAGGGCCAGGTGCAGCGCTTCGCCGCGGGTCAGCGTGGTGCCCACGCGCAGCCGCGAGCGGCTGTTGCGCTCGCGGTCGACGTCCTCGTCGGTGATCGTGAGCATCTCGTCCATCGGCAGCTTGCCCTCGGTCACGATCAGCGCCGTCATCAGCTTGGTCAGCGACGCGATCGGCAGCACCGCGCTTTCGTTCTTCGCATACAGCACGTTGCCGCTGGCGGGATCCATCACCACGGCCGCGCTGGAGGCCAGCCGCAGCGGATCCTTGGCCCGGTGCAGGCCGGCCTGGCGGGCGAAAGAGATCGGATTGCGCCTGGCTTCGCCCGCGACGTCCTCGGTCGGCTCGGCGCCTTCCAGCGGCACCGAGGCGGCTGCCTCGGCGGAGCTCTCGGTGCCGGCTGGCGGTTGTTGCGGTAACGGCGGGTTGGCCACGGTGGCCGCCGGCGCCGTCTGCGCCGGCACGGGCGGCAGCGCCCGGGTTGCCACCGCGCCATGGTCCACGGCCCGCCAGGCGCCCGCGCCGAGCGCGGCGGCCGCGATGAGCCCGACGGCCAGGGCCGGCGTCCTAGTGTTCGTCTTCTTGTTCGAGCGCATGCGGAGAACTCCCGGGCCGCTGGCGGGCCCTGCAGGAACTCTACCGGCCCGCGCGGTGCGGCAGGGCGGCCAAGGCACCAACCGGTTGTAGGCAGATGGCGACGCGCGTGGACGTCCCTCAGCCCAGCAGCGGCGCGTTCGGCAGTTCGTCCGGGTTGGCGGCTCCCGGCGCGGCGGGAAAGTGTTGCACCAGCAGCGCCGACACTTCCGCCAGCGCCTGGGTCAGGCCGTCTTCGAAGCGGCCGTCGCGAAAAGCCTGGCGCATGTGCTCGACCACATCCTGCCATTGCGCCTGGTCCACGTGCCGGGCCAGGCCGCGGTCGGCCACGATCTCGATCGCATGCTCGGCCAGCAGCAGGTAGATCAGCACGCCGTTGTTGTGTTCGGTGTCCCACACGCCGAGCTTGCCGAACATGGCGATGGCACGCTCGCGCGGCGTGCTGTCGCGCCACAGGTAGCCCATGGGCAGGCCGGCCTCGACGTAGATGCGGACCTCGCCGGTATGGCGCTGCTCGCTGGCGGCCACCCGCTGGGCCAGCCGCTGCGCCAGCTCCGGCGGGATGGCGCGGCGGGCGTCGGCTTCGTCCAGCCAGCGGTGCCGCAGCATGCGTTGCAGGCGTGCCAGCATCACCAGCCTCCCGAGGCGCCGCCGCCACCGAAGTAGCCGCCGCCACCGGAGCCGAAGCCGCCGCCGAAGCCGCCGCCACGACCTCCGCCCCAGCCGCCGCCACCGGGCAGGATGATGGGCACGCCACCCCAGCGTGAGCGGCGCGCGCCGCGGCCACCGCCAAAGCCACCACCGCCGCCGCCCATGAAGGCGAACACCAGGGCCACGATGCCCGCCACCGCCGCGATCACCGCGCTGGAGGTGAACAGCATCGCCAGCCCGCCGACGGCGCCGGCCGTCACCAGCGAGCCGAGCTTGCGGCCGAACATGCCGCGCAGGATGCCGCCGGCAACCGGCACCACGAAGAACAGGAAGATGGCCCCGCCGCCCCAGTCGAAGCCGGAGTCGCTGCCGCGGCCATCGTCCTGGCGCGCCGGCGGCTCGGGCAGGGCCTCGCCGGTGACGCGGGCAATCAGCTGGTCGGCCGCCGCGTTCAGGCCACCGGCGAAGTCGTTCTGCCGAAAGCGTGGGGTGATGGCCTGCTCGATGATGTTGCTGGCCGCCAGGTCGGGCACCGCCCCTTCGAGCGCCTTGGCCACCTCGATGCGGACCTTGCGCTCGTCCTTGGCCACGATCAGCAAGATGCCGTCGCCCACTTCCTTGCGGCCGATCTTCCAGGCATTGCCGACGCGGTTGGCATAGCTGGCGATGTCTTCCGGCGCCGTCGTCGGCACCACCAGCACCACCAGCTGCGAACCCTTTTTTTGCTCGAAGGCCGCCAGCTTGTCCTCCAGCGCCTTGCGCTCGATCGCGTCCAGCGTGCCGGTCTGGTCGATGACGCGGGCAGTGAGTTCGGGGATGGGGAGGACGCCCTGGGCGCGCGCCGGGGCCATCCATGTGCAGAGTGCCAGGCACCCCAGCAACAGCCATGTCCACAGCAGCTTGTCATGCCGGGCGTGACCCGGCACCCAGGATGTTCCTTCGGCGCCTGGATTGCGGGTCAAGCCCGCAATGACAAGGGAGAACATGTGGTCAGCGGGCTGGCGTGCTGGCAGCCGCAGCGGCGGCAGCCGGAGCCGGAGCCGGAGCGGCCGGCGCGCCGAAGTCCACCCGCGGCGGCGCCGAGATCTGGGCTTCGTTCTGCACCGTGAACACCGGCTTGGGGTCGTAGTTGAACACCATCGCCGTCAGGTTGCTCGGGAAGCTGCGCGCCAGCACGTTGTACTCCTGCACCGCCGTGATGTAGCGGTTGCGCGCCACCGTGATGCGGTTTTCGGTGCCTTCCAGCTGCACCCTCAAATCGCCGAAGCCCTTGTTGGCCTTCAGGTCGGGGTAGCGCTCGCTCACCACCAGCAGCCGCGACAGCGCGCTGGACAGTTCGCCTTGGACCTGCTGGAATTTCTGGAACGCTTCCGGGTTGTTCAGCGTCTGCGGCGTCACCTGCATCGAGGTGGCCCTGGCGCGGGCCTCGACCACGCGGGTCAGGGTTTCCTGCTCGAAGTTGGCCTCGCCCTTGACGGTGGCGACCAGGTTGGGGACCAGGTCGGCGCGGCGCTGGTACTGGTTGAGCACTTCGCTCCAGGCCGACTTGGTCTGCTCGTCCAGCCGCTGGAAATCGTTGTAGCCGCAACCGGAAAGGGCCAGCGCGCAGGCCAGGATCAGCAGCAACTTCTTCATTGTCTTGTCGTCCTTGAGAGGGTGAGGGCGAAGGTAGCATAGATGGGATGCGCCAGGACCCGCTTCAAGTGCTGCAGGCGGCCGCCCGCCGCCCGCCCGCCGCCGGCCTGCCGCGGCTGCTGATCGCCGGCGCCACCGGGGCGCTGGGCAACGAAGCCTTG
>NZ_JAQGLS010000181.1 GCF_028292805.1 Ramlibacter sp.
TGCTCTTCCGATCTGCGTACCAGTTGAGCGCCTCGAAACCCGGGAAGCCCGATTCGGCGATCGTCGGGATGTTGGGCAGGTAGGCGGGGCGCGTCGGGCCGGTGGTGGCCAGCGGGCTCAGCTTGCCGCTCTCGATGTGCGGCAAGGCCGTTGCCGGCGCCGCGAAGTAGCCGGTGAAACGGCCGCCCAGCAAGTCCTGCATGGCCGGCGCGCCGCCGCGGTAGGGCACATGGACCATCTCCACGCCGGCGCGCTGCGCGAACAGCTCGCCCGCGAGGTGGGACGCCGAGCCGGAACCGGTCGACGCATAGCTCACGCTGTCGCGCTCCTTCTTCGCCATCGCCACGAAGTCGGCCAGGTTCTTGATGCCCGCGTTGGCGTTCACGACCAGGGCGTTCGGGAAGTACACGCCGCCCGACAGCGGCGCCAGGTCCTTGAACGGGTCGTAGGCCAGCTTCATCATGTGCGGCGCGATGGTCAGCGGACCGATCGAGCCGAACAGCAGCACCGAGCCGTCTTCCGGTCCGTGCGCCACCTGCTGGTGGGCGATGTTGCCGCCGGCGCCAGCCTTGTTTTCGACCACCACGGTCTGGCCGATGTTCTCGCCCAGCTTCTTGGCGATCAGGCGGGCGGCGGCATCGGCCGCGCCGCCGGGCGCGAAGCCCACCACCATGGAGATGGCCTTCTTGGGCGGGAAATCCTGGGCCAGGCCGGGCACGGCCAGCAGCAGGGCGGGAAAGGCCAGCGCGCTCAGGCGCAGGAGGTGACGCTTGTTCATGTGCGCAGCTTGCCATGGAGGCACGGTGCGCGGCAATCGGGCTATCCCGCTGTCGTCGGCGTGGCCAGCGCGGCCTCGATGTCCTTGGCCAGCTTCGCCGGCGCATCCTGCGGCGAATAGCGCTTGAGCACCTGGCCGTCCCTGCCGACCAGGAACTTGGTGAAGTTCCACTTGATCGCCTTGGAGCCGAGCAGTCCTGGCGCTTGCGCGGTCAGCCAGCGGTACAGCGGGTGGGCGTCGGCGCCGTTGACGGCGATCTTGGCCATCATGGGAAACGAGACGCCGTAGTTGCGCTGGCAGAAGGCGCCGATCTCGGCGTTGCTGCCCGGGTCCTGGGCGCCGAACTGGTTGCAGGGAAAGCCCAGCACCACCAGCCCGCGCTCGCCGTAGCTCTGGTGCAGTTCCTCCAGCCCGCCCAACTGCGGCGTGAAACCGCAGGCGCTGGCCGTGTTGACGATCAGCAGCGCCTGGCCGCGGTACTGCGCCAGGTGGACCGGCTGGCCGTCGATGGAGACGGCGTCGAAGTCGTAGAGGGTGGCCATGCTTTCATTGTGCGCCCGCGGGTGCCGGCGCGGCCGCGGGCCAGGCCGACCACGCCGCCGCCGCCAGGACCAGCAGCCCGCCGGCCAGCACACCCGGTGCCAGCCGCGAGGCGCCCAGCGCCACCGAGGACAAGGCGGCGACCACCACTTCCGACAGCAGCACCAAGGCCGTGGTGTGGGCCATCAGCCGGGCGGCGCCGTACTGCAGCGCCAGGTTGCCGGCCAGAAAGCCCAGCGCCAGCAGCAGCGCCAGCAGCAGCGTCGCCGGGGCCAGGGCCGGCACGGCGGGCAGCGCGCCCTGGACGGTCCCGATGGCGGCGACGGTTCCGGCCAGCACGGCGCCGCCGCCGAACATCGCCAGCGCGCGAGACTCCGCCGGCGCCTGGTTCAGGCGCAGCAGCAGCACGTTGGTCAGGGCAAAGCAAAAGCCGCCGGCCAGCGCCAGCCCGTCGGCCAGGGTGCGCGGCCAGGGCCAGCCGGCGCCCGGCGTCCACAGCACCAGCGCCACCCCGGCCAGGGCCAGCAGCAGCCGCGCGAAAGCGCCAGCGGTGGGCTTTTCGCCCAGCAGCAGCCAAGCCAGCAGCACGGACCAGGCCGGCATCAGGTAGAACAGCAGCACGACCCGCACCACGTCGCCGATGGTCACGGCCCAGTTGAAGCACACATTGGTCAGGCCGGCGGCCAGCGCCAGCAGCCATAGCAGCGGGCGCTCCTTGCAGCCGGCGGCGGCGCGCGGCCGCAGCGCCAGCAGGCAGGCCAGCGACACCAGGTAGATCAGGCAGGTGGACCACAGGGGATGCAGGCCCTGGTCCTGCAGCTGGCGGAACGGCCACCAGGACAGGCCCCAGACGAGGGCGTTCAAGACCAGTGCGAGCACCGGCGCGGCGCGGGCCGTGATGGGCGGCTTCATCAACCGTGCGGGTTGTCCTGGCGGGCGATCGCCAGCAGGTGGTCGACCTCGTCCTTGTGCTTGATGCAGTTGCTCTTGTGCCAGCGCTGGATGATCCACATGACGCCGGCGACCACCACGCCGAAGGCGGTGATGGCGCCGAACGACGACATGCCCAGCCCGGCCGACAGGCTGTAGAACGCGCCCAGCCCCAGGATGCAGGCCTGCTCGTTGAAGTTCTGCACGGCAATCGAGCGGCCGGCGCCCATCAGGTTGTGGCCCCGGTGCTGCAGCAAGGCGTTCATCGGCACCACCAGGAAGCCGCCCAGGGCCCCCAGCACGATCAGAAACGGCGCGGCCACCCAGACGTTGTCGATGAAGTTCATCGCGATCACCAGCACGCCCATCGCGATGCCCATGGGCATGACGGAGGTGGCGCGGTCGAGCTTCATGTAGACCGAGGCGGCGATGGCCCCGATCGCCGTGCCCAGCGCCACCACCCCGGTCAGCGTGGACGCCTGGGTGGTGCTGTAGCCCAGCGCGGCGGCGCTCCAGGCCAGGATGATGTAGCGCAGGTTGCCGCTCACGCCCCAGAACAAGGTGGTGGTGGCCAGCGAGATCTGGCCCAGCTTGTCGTGCCACAGGCGCGAGTTGCAGGTCCAGAAATCGGGCACCAGCTCCAGCGGGTTCTTGGGGATCGGCCGCATCTCCACCTCGGTGTGCGGAATGCGCGTGTTGAACCAGGCGGCCACCGCGTACAGGAAGATCAGCAGGAAGATCGCGGCCTCGGGCGCGGTGTCGATGCCGCTGTCGAAGATCGGGAAGTCCAGCGCCAGCAGCTTGCTGGCCACCGCGGTTCCGACCAGCTGGCCACCCAGCAAAATGCCCAGGATGATCGAGGCAATCGTCAGGCCTTCGATCCAGCCGTTGGCCTTGACCAGCTGCGAGGCCGGCAGCAGCTCGGTCAGGATGCCGTACTTGGCCGGCGAATAGGCGGCGGCGCCGAGGCCGACGATGGCGTAGGCCAGCAGCGGATGCATGCCGAACAGCATGGCCAGGCAGCCCACCACCTTGATCGCGTTGCTGACGAACATGACCCGGCCTTTGGGCATCGCGTCCGCGAACGCGCCCACGAAAGGTGCCAGCACCACGTAGAACAGGGCGAACATCGGCACCAGCGCAGCGGCCTGCCAAGTCGGAGCTTTCTCCGACTTGAGCAATTCAACGGCGGCAATGAACAGCGCGTTGTCGGCGAGCGACGAGAAGAACTGCGCCGCCATGATGGTGTAGAAACCGCGCTTCATCCGATGCGTGTTGGGGCGGGATCAGGAGGCGGAAGGCCCGTCAAATTTTTGCTGTCTCCAAGCGATGCGGGGTTATATCACGCTGGGTAATGACAAAATCCGGTGCCATGCCGCGTCCCATCCTGGCCACCATCCATTCCGAGGCCCTGCGCCACAACCTGGCGCGGATGCGCCGCGCCGCGCCGGACGCGCGGATCTGGGCCGTGGTCAAGGCCAACGCTTATGGCCACGGCATCGAGCGGGTGTTCGATGCACTGACCGGCGCCGACGGCTTCGCCTTGCTCGACCTGGCGGAAGCGGAGCGCGTCCGGACCCTGGGCTGGCGCGGCCCGATCCTGCTGCTGGAAGGCGTGTTCGAGCCGCGCGACCTGGAGCTGTGCTCGCGACTGGGCTTGTGGCACGCGGTGCATTGCGACGAGCAGATTGACATGCTGGCGGCCCACAAGACCCAGGTGCCGCACCGCGTGTTCCTCAAGATGAACTCTGGCATGAACCGCCTGGGCTACCGGCCGTCACGCTTTCGTTCGGCCTGGTCGCGGCTGGCCGCGCTGCCGCAGGTCGAGGAGATTTCGCTGATGACGCACTTCAGCGATGCCGACGGCGCGCGCGGCATCGAGCACCAGCTGGCGCTGTTCCAGGAAGCCAGCCGCGACCTGAGCGGCGAGCGCTCGCTGTCCAACAGCGCGGCCACCCTGCGCCATGCCGGCGACCCCCGGGCGCGCGGCGACTGGGTGCGTCCCGGCATCGCGGTGTACGGCAGCGCCCCCGATTTCCCCGACCATGACGCTGCGCACTGGGAGCTGCAGCCCACCATGACGCTGGCCAGCCGCATCCTGGCGGTGCAGCAGCTGCAGCCGGGCGACACGGTCGGCTACGGCTCCAGCTTCACTGCCGCCGCGCCGCTGCGCATCGGCGTGGTCGCTTGCGGCTATGCCGACGGCTACCCGCGCCACTGCAGCACCGGCACACCGGTGCTGGTGGAGGGCGTGCGCACCCGGCTGGTCGGGCGCGTGAGCATGGACATGGTGGCGGTGGACCTGACGCCGGTGCCGCAGGCCGGCTTTGGCAGCCAGGTGACGCTGTGGGGCCGGGCGGGCAACGGCGCGGTGCTGCCGATCGACGAGGTCGCGGCCAGCGCCGGCACCTTGAGCTACGAGCTGATGTGCGCGCTGGCGCAGCGGGTGCCGGTGGTGGTGGCGGAGTAGCGGCAACACGGTTCCAGGAACCAAGACCTGGCAAGTAACCGGTTGCAGAACCTAACGATCCCAGTTGGCCGCGTCCGGTCGCTGTTCGCGTGTTGCCTCAACGGTGGATTCGCGGTCCAGACACGCTAGGCAAGCGTGTCTGGACCATCGATGAAGAGCAGCGCTTCGTTGATTGGCTGAGAAGCCGATCCCCGTGCCTCGGTTCGTGCTGACCTGGCCGGAGCCTCAGCGCTTGCGCAACCCCAGCACCATCACCGCCCCCACCACCAGCAGCGCCCCCAGCACCTGCACCGGCGCGATCGCTTGCCCCAGGATCAGCCAGGCCAGCCCCAGCGCGAACACCGGCTCCACGTTCATGATGGCGGAGTTGCCGACCACGCCCAGGCGCGGCAGCACGGTGAACATGACGGTGAAGGCCGTGCCGTAAAGAAGCGTGAGCGCCACCAGCCCGCCCCAGCCGGCGGCCGCCGTGGGCAGGTGGAAGCCGCCCTGGGTGGTGACCGTGGCCAGCGCGACCAGGCCGGCCACCGCCATGGTGGTGGCCGTGCGGACCCGGCCGTCGACGTCGCCGGCTTCGTGCTGCGTCATCACCATCGCCAGCGCGAAAGTGGCCGCCGCGGCCAGCGCGAACGCCACCCCGGCGCCGATGCGCGCCCACTGGTCCGAGGCGCCCAGGCCCGAGGTGGCGCCGAACACGTCCAGCGCCAGCGCCAGGCCCACCAGGATCACCGGCATCGCCAGCAGCAGCGGCCTTTCCGGTGGCTTGCGGTAGACGATGGCCGACCACAGCGCGGCCCAGATCGGGTAGGTGTTGAAGGCCAGCAACGCCAGCGCCACCGGCAGCCGGGCCACGGCCGAATACAGGCACAGGCTCTGCACCCCGATCAGCAGGCCGATGACGGGAAGCATGCGCTTGTGCCGGGGCGAGAAGCGCAGCGCCACGCCCTGCACGGCGATCAGCACGGCCAGCACCGCGGCGGTGATGACGCTGCGAAACACCACCGCCGTGGCCACGTCCACTCCGTTGTTGAACGCGAGCCGCGCCGCCACGTGGTTGGCGCCCATCATCAGCGCGATCAGCAGCAGCGTGGCGAAGGCCGCGCCGCTGATGGCCTTGGAAGTTGTCATTGGCCGCCGCCGGGAGGGCCAGAAAGGCTGGCGCCATGGGCTCGCGCCGCTGGCGCCAAGTTCTCGTCGAACGTGGCCAGCGGCGCCTTCAGTTCGGCGGCCAGCCAGAGATAGGCCGCATCGCAGGCCGTGAGCTTGTAGCGCAGCGCCAGCGCAAACTGGCCTGGGGGATCCGTCTCGCGCAGTTCGATCCGGTACTGGCTGTCGTCGTCAAGCGCGCTGGCGATGGAATCGCGCGACCAGTTCTGCCCGTGCTTCTTGAGCGTCAGGCAGCGGCTCGGTCGTCCTGCGTGGCGCGCTCGATGATGGCCATCGGCTCCAGCACAGCTCCAAAATCGATCCTGGCTCCGCATCGGGGGTGCGTCAAGCGTGGAGTCAATACAGGCCGTGGACGCGGGCGTGCAGCCGGCTCAGGCCCAGCAGCGCATCGGTGAACGGCGTGGCCACGCCGGTCAGCGCGCCCAGTTCCTTGACCACCGTCACCAGCGCGTCGATCTCCACCGGCTTGCCGGCCTCCACATCCTGCAGCATCGAGGTTTTGAAGGCGCCGAGCTTGCGGGTGACCTGGTGACGGTCGTCCGGCAGCTGCTCGATCGGGATGCCGATGCGGCCGCCGATCTCGCGCGCCTCCAGCATCACGCGCGAGATGAACTCGCGCACCAGCTCGTCCTCCATGATCAGGTCGGTGGTGGCGCCGGTGAAGGCGCTGACCGGATTGACCGTCATGTTGCCCCACAGCTTGTACCAGGCGTCGCGCTGGATCTGCTCCGACAGCGCCACCTCGATGCCGGCCCGCTCCAGCAGCGTGGCCAGCCGCTGCGCGCGGTCGGTTTGGGCGCCGGAAGGTTCGCCCACGATGATCTTGTTGCCGAAGTTGTGCTGCACCAGGCCGGGCTCGCGCAAGGCGAAGCTGGCATGCACCACGCCGCCGATGATGTGGCGCGCCGGGATCGCCTGGGCGATCGCGCCGCCGGGGTCCACCGCCTGCAGCCGCGTGCCTTGCAGCGCGCCGCCGAAGCCGTCGAAGAACCACCAGGGCACGCCGTTCATGGCCGTCAGCACCATGGTGTCGGCGCCGATCAGCGGCCCGATCGCGCGCGCCACGTCGGCCAGCGCCGGCGCCTTGACGGCGAGCACCACCAGGTCTTGTGGGCCCAGCTCGGCCGGCGCTGGACTGGCCTGGACCGGCACCGCCGCCGTCTCGCCGCCGCTGGCCAGCCGCAGGCCGTGCTGCTGGAGGGCCTGCAAGGTGGCGCCACGGGCCACCACGCTGACGTCGCAGCCGGCCTGCGCCAGCCGCACGCCGATCCAGCCGCCGATGGCGCCGGCGCCGTAGATGCATGCTTTCATGGCATCAAGTCTTGTAGCCGGTGCCGCAGCGCTGTTCCATCAGCCGCGTCATCGCATCGAACACGTCCTGGCCGGCGCCAAAGCGCTGGTCGAACTGGAAGGAGTCGTGCGTCATCCTGGCCGCCAGCGGCTCGGGAACCGGAATCGCCCGCCCCAGCGGCGCCTGCGTCACCTGCACGTCGCAGGCCCGCTGCAAGGTCCACAGCCGCACGAAGGTCAACGGCAAAGTCGGCCCGGCCGCCAGCAGCCCGTGGTTGCGCAGGATCACCAGCGGCTTGCTGCCCATGTTGGCCAGCAGCCGCGGCGCCTCTTGCGCATGGATGGTGATGCCCTCGAAGTCGTGGTACGCCACCATGCCGTGCAGTTGGGCGGAATAGAAGTTGTTCTGCGCCAGTCCGCTTTCGGTGCAGGCCACCGCCAGCCCGTTGGTGGTGTGGGTGTGCATCACGCAATGCGCGCCCTCCACCTGGTCGTGGATGGCTGCATGGATGGTGAAGCCGGCCGGGTTCACCGGCCACGGGTTGTCCGCGTCGAGCTTGTTGCCCTGCACGTCGATCTTGAGCAGGTTGCTGGCCGTCACCTCGGAGTAATGCAGCCCGAACGGGTTGATCAGGAACTGCCTGGCCCCGCCCGTCACGCTGTCCGGCAGCCGGATGGTGATGTGGTTGTAGATCATCTCGACCCAGCCGAGCATGTCGAAGATGCGGTAGGCGGCGGCCAGTTCGACCCGCGCCTGCCACTCGTGGGGGTGCATGTCGGGCGCACGCTGCGGGACGGCGTTCATGGCTCGCTCAGTAGGTCTTGCCGGCCGGCGCGACCTGCACGTCGCTCTTGAAGCGGGCCGCCAGCGCGCTCGTGTGGCGCACCAGCAGGTTGTTGTCCAGGCCGACGGCGACGAAGGTGGCGCCCAGCTCCAGGTAGCGGCGGGCCAGCGTCTCGTCCGGGGTCAGGATGCCGGCCGCCTTGCCGCCGCGCACGATGCGGGTGATGCTGTCCTCGATCAGCCTGACCATGTCCGGATGGCCGGGGTTGCCGACGTGACCATGGGTGGCCGAGAGGTCGGCCGGGCCGATGAAGACGCCGTCCACGCCTTCGGTGGCGATGATGGCGTCCAGGTTGGCGATCGCTTCGCGGGTTTCGGCCTGCACCAGCAGGCAGACCTGGGCATTGGCGTCCTTGCCGTAGTTCGGGATGCGGCCCCAGCGCGAAGCGCGGGCGCCGCCCATGCCGCGGATGCCCAGCGGCGGGTAGCGCATGCACTGCACCAGCGCCGCCGCCTGTTCGGCGGTGTCGACCATCGGCACCAGCAGGGTCTGGATGCCCAGGTCCAGGTACTGCTTGATCAGGGCCTGGCCGACGTTGCCGTGGCCCATGGGGATGCGCGCGACCGCGTGCGTGCCGGGATAGGCGGCCACCACCTGGGCCTGCTGCAGCAGCGAGCGCAGGTCGTTGGGCGCGTGCTCGCCGTCCAGCAGCAGCCAGTCGAAGCCGGCGCCGGCGCAGATCTCGGTGGTGTAGTGGTCGGCCAGGCCGCACCACAGGCCGATCTGGGCGCGTTGTTCGGCCAGGGCCTGCTTGAATGGGTTGACGGGTGTTTGCATGCTGTGATTCCTTCAGACGAACTGGAACTGGAAGCGGCCGAGCCTGCCGTAATCGGCGTCGAACCGGTCGCCGCGCCTGGCGGCCACCGGCCGCGTGAACGATCCGGCCAGCACCACCTGGCCAGGCTGCAGGCATTCGCCCCAGGGAGCGAGCTTGCGGGCCAGCCAGGCGACGCCCACGGCGGGATGGCCTTGCACGCCGGCGGCCAGGCCCGTTTCTTCGACCACGCCGTTTTGTCGCAGGATGGCGCCGCACCACGGCAGGTCGACCTCGCGCGGATGCACCTTGTGCCCGGCCAGGATGATGCCGGCATTGGCGGCGTTGTCGCTGATCGTGTCCTGCACCTTGCGCATCGCCTTGCTGTGGCGGTCGATCTGCTCGATGCGAGCGTCGATGATCTCGATGGCGGGCGTCACGTACTCGGTGGCCGCCAGCACCTCCTCGACCGAGACCTGCTCGCCTTGCAGCTTGTGCCTGAGCACGAAGGCCAGCTCGACCTCCACGCGCGGGGCGATGAAGCGCTCGATGGGGATGTCGCCGGCCTCGAAGAACATGTCGTCCAGCAGCGTGCCGAAATCCGGCTCGTCGATCTGGCTGGAGATCTGCATGGCGCGCGAGGTCAGGCCGATCTTGTGGCCGCGCACCTGGCGGCCCTCGGCGATCTTCATGGCGACCCAGGCGCGCGCGACCTGGTAGCCGTCGTCCACGGTCATGCCGGGAAAGCGCCTGGAAAAGTGCTCGACCTGCACGCGCGACTGTTCGCTGCGATGCAGTTCGGTGGCGAGTTCGTCGATCTGTCGGGCGGTCAGCATGGAGCTCACTTGTTGAACAGCGGATGCAGCGTGCTGTGCTTGCCGTCGTACACCTGGCCCGGGCTTTCGTCAATCTGCAGCGTCACGCCGACGTGCTCGCTCTGCAACATCGTCGCGACGTGGGCCTTGACCACCGCCATCAGCCGGTCGCCGGCGTCCCGGTGCACGGCTGCGCTGCGGCCGACGCCCATGCGCAGGTTGAGGTACATGAAGCCGTAGTCGCCTTTGCCGTCGGCCACCGCGTAATGCGCGGCCGGATAGGCCAGCACCCGGGTGCCGCCGGTGGGGAACACCTGCTTGCCTGCTTCGTCGTGGATGGCCAGCATGGCGTCGGCCAGCTTGCGGCACAGCCCGGCGACGTCGGCCTTGCCTTCGAGGTTGGGCGTGTAGAGGATGACGCAATGCGGCATGGCTTGTGCCTCAGTCGGCCAGCGGCGTCACCGGGAAGATCGCGTTGATCTGACCGGTGCCCGAGCTGCCGAAGTAAGGCGTGACGATCTCCACCGGCGCCTGGTACCGGTCCCAGCCCAGCATGCCCAGCAGCATGGCGGTGTCGTGCATGTCGCCTTCGCCCCAGCACTTGTCGGCGTACATGGGCAGCATGCCGGTGAAGGTTTTCCAGTCGCCCTGTTTCCACAGCTCGACGACGCGGTGGTCCACCTGTTCCAGGAACGGGTCGTAGACCTTGTGCATGAACTCGGGGGCGCGGCCGTTGTCGGCGAAGTGGTGCGACAGCGAACCGCTGGCAAACACCGCCACCGTGCCGTCGTAGCTTTGCTCGATGGCGCGCCGCACCGCCAGCCCGAAGCGGGCCGACTCGTGCAGCTCGTGCCAGTCGCACCAGCCGCTGACGCTGATCACCTTGTAGTGCTGGTCGGCGTTCATGTAGCGCATCGGCACCAGGGTGCCGTAGCCCAGCTCCAGCGTGGTGTCGGAGTGGGCGCGGCTCTTGACGCCCATCTCGTTGGCCATGTCGGCGATCAAATGCCCCAGACCCGGATTGCCCGGGTACGCGTACGGCATGTTCTTGATGAAGTGCGGCAGCTCGTTGCTGGTGTAGTTGCCTTCGAAGCGCGGGCCGCAGTTGATGTGGTACTCGCTGTTGACCTGCCAGTGCACGTCGAACACCACGATGGTGTCCACGCCCAGCGCCCGGCAGCGGCGGTCGATTTCCTTGTGGCCGGCGATGGCGGCGTCGCGGCAACCGAAGTTGGGCCCCGGCAGCTCCGACAGGTACATCGACGGCACGTGGGTGATCTTGGCCGCAAGCGCGAGCGTGCCCATCTCAAACTCCCCAATGCGGGATGTGGTGGCCGCCGAGCGACACCGCCACGTTCTTCGGCTCCAGGAACACCTCGTGGCTCCAGGTGCCGCCTTCGCGTCCCGTGCCCGAGGCCTTGGTGCCGCCGAACGGCTGGCGCAGGTCGCGCACGTTCTGGCTGTTGACGAAGCACATGCCGGCCTCCACCGCCGCCGCCACCCGGTGCGCGCGGCCGATGTTCTCGGTCCACACGTAGCTGGACAGGCCGTACTGGATGTCGTTGGCGATGCGGATCGCGTCCGCCTCGTCGTCGAACGGGATCAGGCAGGCGACCGGGCCGAAGATCTCGTCCTGCGCGATCTTCATCCGGTTGTCGACGTCGGCGAACACGGTCGGCAGCACGTAGTTGCCTTTCTTCACGCGGTCAGGCAGCGCCGGCAGCTCGAGGCCGCCGCACAGCAAGGTCGCGCCTTCCCTGGTGCCCAGCTCGATGTAGCCGCGCACCTTGGCCAGGTGGGCCGGCGAGATCATCGGGCCGACGATGGTCTTTTCGTCGAGCGGATCGCCCACGGCGATGCGTCCGGCGCGGGCCGCGAACTTTGCAGCGAAGCCCGCGTAGATCGACTTCTGCACCAGGATCCGGCTGCCGGCGGTGCAGCGCTCGCCGTTGTTGGAGAAGATCATGAAGATCGCGGCGTCCAGCGCGCGGTCCAGGTCGGCGTCGTCGAACACCACGAACGGCGACTTGCCGCCCAGCTCCATGCTGAACTTCTTCAAGCCGGCTTCCTTGACGATGCGGTTGCCGGTGGCCGTCGAGCCGGTGAACGAGATCGCCCGCACGTCGGGATGCCGCACCAGCGG
Organism: Ramlibacter sp.; assembly: GCF_028292805.1. Lineage (GTDB taxonomy): Bacteria > Pseudomonadota > Gammaproteobacteria > Burkholderiales > Burkholderiaceae_C > Ramlibacter. The sequence continues at coordinate 11,733 of NZ_JAQGLS010000181.1, forward strand.
CTCGCCCGCTTGCTTGCCGTAGCCGTGCACGATGTTCAGCACGCCGGCCGGGATGCCGGCTTCCAGCGCCAGCTCGCCCAGGCGCGCGGCCGTCAGCGGCGACAGCTCGCTCATCTTGAGCACCGCGGTGTTGCCGAACGCCAGGCACGGCGCGACCTTCCAGGTCGAGGTCATGAACGGCACGTTCCACGGCGAGATCAGGGCGCAGACGCCGACCGGGTGGAACAGCGTGTAGTTCAGGTGGGTCGGCGTCGGGTAGGTGTGGCCGTCGACGCGGGTGCACATCTCGGCGAAGTAGTAGAAGTTGTCGGCCGCCCGCGGCACCAGTTGCCTGCCGGTCTGCGCGATCACCTGGCCGGTGTCGTTGGTCTCCAGTTCGGCGATCGCCGGCACGTGCGCGGCGATCAGGTCGCCCAGCTTGCGCACCAGCTTCGCGCGTTCGGTCGCGGCCAGGCCGGCCCACTTGGGGAACGCTTGCTTGGCGGCGGCGACCGCGGCATGCACCTGGGCTTCGCCGCCGCAAGCGACTTGCGCCAGCACTTGCTGCGTGGCCGGATTGAGGGTCTGGAAGTAGTCGCTGCCGGCAACGCTCTTGCCGGCGATCAGGTGGTCGATTCTCATGCTGCGATGGTGTTCATGAGGGCGCCCAGGCCCTCGATTTCGGTGACCACGACGTCGCCGACCTTGCAGTCGACCACGCCGTGGGGCGTGCCGGTCAGGATCAGGTCGCCCGGGCTCAGCGTCATGAAGGCCGAGAAGTACTCGACCAGGAACGGCACGTCGAAGATCATGTCGCTGGTGCTCCCCGACTGCGTGACCTGGCCGTTGACGGTGCTGCGCAGCGCCAGCGCCATCGGGTCGGGCACGTCGGCGCGGTCCACCAGCCACGGGCCCAGCGGCGTGGCGCCGTCTCGGTTCTTCACCCGCAGGTTGGGGCGGTACCAGTTTTCCAGGTAGTCGCGAATGGCGTAGTCGTTGGCCACGGTGTAGCCGGCGATGAACTCGTAGGCGTCGTCGCGCCTGACCTTCCTGGCGGTCTTGCCGATCACCACGGCCAGCTCGCATTCGTAGTGCATGAACTGCACGCCGGCCGGGCGGCGGGTGGTTTGCCGATGCCCGTTCAGGGCGCGCTCGCCCTTGAGGAACACCAGTGGTTCCGACGGCGGCTTGAACTCCAGCTCCCTGGCGTGGTCGACGTAGTTCAGGCCCAGCGCCAGGATGGTGCGCGGCCGCTCCACCGCCGACAGCGGCGGCAGCCATTGCACGGCGTGCTCGGTGACCAGCCGGCCGTCGTCCAGCAGCAGCTGGCCATCGCGCTCGGTGGCGCCGTGCACCAGTCCGTCCATCATCACGCGGGCGTGCTTCATGCGGCCTCCGCCACCAGGGTGTTGCTCAAGGTGCCGAGGGCCGGCATGGTGATGTCGATCCGGTCGCCGGCCCTGGCGCGCGGGCGGCCGACGTCGCAACCCAGCATCAGCATGTCGCCCGGGCCCAGGGTCATGAACTCGCTGACGTCGGCCAGCAGCCGGTCGGCCGGGCGCACCAGCTGCGAAAAGTGCACCGTCTGTTTCAGTTCGCCGTTGATGCGCACCTCCAGCTTGAAGACGGCCGGATCGCCCGCCTCGTTGCGGGCGCGGATGCGGTCGCCGATGCCCAGGAAGCCGTCGATGCACTTGGCTTTCACCGGCGGGCGGAAAAAGCTCTCGTGCGGCACCGACAGGTCGTTGAGCAGCAGGTAACCGGCCACCTCGGTGGCCGACTTCATCACCATGGCCACGGTGGCGCCGACCTCGACTTCCGTCACGCCCGACGGCAGGCGGATGACGGCGCCGTTCTCGCTGAAGGTGTTGGCCGGTTTCACGTACAGCACCGGCGCCTGCGGCGGCGCCTGGTACGGGGCTTCGTTCATCTTGGTGCCCAGCGCCGCCAGCTCGCCGCTGAAATTCATCAGCGTGCCGTAGACGGTGCCGCGTGCGGGAGGCTTCATGGCTGCTCCAGTGCGATCAGTTGGTCGAGCAGCAAATAGAGCTGCTCCAGTTTTTGCTTGCCCAGCGACTGTTCCAGCCACTGGTAGTGGGTTTCGATGGTGTCCGACAGCTGCGCCACCATCTGCAGGCCCTTGGCCGTCGCTTCCACGCTGGTGCGGCGCTGGTCGGCCGCATCGCGCTGGCGCCGGATCAGGCCGTCGCGCTCCATCCGGGCCAGCACGCCGGTCAGGCTCGGGCCCAGGATGTAGGCCTCGCGCGCCACCCGGCCGGTGTCCACCGTGCCGTGCTCGCCCAGCACCCGCAGCACGCGCCACTGCTGGTCCGACAGGCCGTGCTCGCGCAGGCTGGGGCGGGTGTGGGCCATCACCGACTCGCGCGCCTGCAGCAGCAGGCGGGGCAGGTTGCGGTGGACGAAGGTGGTTGCCGGCATGGTTATTTAACATGTTAAATGAACGCGACGCCAGGGTCTAGGGGTTAGGTCTAGGGAGAATCCAGAACCCGTAGCCCCCAACCCCTAGACTCCTGCCCCATGGCCAAGGACAAGACGGTATTCAGCTGCACCGAGTGCGGCGGCAGCACGCCCAAGTGGCAGGGCAAGTGCCCCAACTGCGGAGCGTGGAACAGCCTGATCGAAGGCGTGGCCGAGCCGGCCGGCACGGCCCGCAACCGGTTCGCCTCGCTGGCGCCGGTGTCGGAAGTGGCGGTGTTGTCCGACATCGAGGCGGCCGAGGTGCCGCGCACGCCCACCGGCATCGACGAGCTCGACCGGGTGCTCGGCGGCGGCATCGTCCAAGGCGGCGTGATCCTGATCGGCGGCGATCCCGGCATCGGCAAGTCGACCTTGCTGTTGCAGGCGCTGGACGGCCTGCAGCGCAGCGGCGCCAGCACGCTGTACGTCACCGGCGAGGAAAGCGGCGCCCAGGTGGCGCTGCGCTCGCGCCGCCTCGGGCTGGACCGGTCCCAGGTCAAGGTGCTGGCCGAGATCCAGCTGGACAAGATCCTGGGGACCATCGCCTCCCAGCAGCCGGCGGTGGCGGTGATCGACTCGATCCAGACCGTGTATTCCGACCAGCTGACGTCGGCGCCCGGTTCGGTGGCGCAGGTGCGCGAATGCGCGGCCCACCTGACGCGGGCCGCCAAGTCCGGCGGCACCACCATCGTGCTGGTCGGCCACGTCACCAAGGAAGGCGCGCTGGCCGGCCCGCGGGTGCTGGAGCACATGGTCGACACGGTGCTGTATTTCGAGGGCGACACGCATTCGAGCTTCCGGCTGGTGCGCGCCATCAAGAACCGCTTCGGCGCCGTCAACGAGATCGGCGTCTTCGCCATGACGGAAAAAGGCTTGAAGGGCGTGGCCAACCCCAGCGCCATCTTCTTGTCGCAGCACAGCGAGCCGGTGCCCGGCAGCTGCGTGATGGTGACGCTGGAAGGCACGCGGCCGCTGCTGGTGGAGATCCAGGCCCTGGTCGACAGCGGCGGGCCGAGCCCGCGCCGGCTCTCGGTGGGCCTGGACCGCGATCGGCTGGCCATGCTGCTGGCGGTGCTGCACCGGCACGCCGGCGTGGCCTGCATGGACCAGGACGTGTTCGTCAACGCGGTCGGCGGCGTGCGCATCAGCGAGCCGGCGGCCGACCTGGCCGTGATGCTGGCCATCACCTCGTCGCTGCGCGGCAAGGCGCTGCCCAAGGGCTTCCTGGCGTTCGGCGAGGTCGGGCTGGCCGGCGAGGTGCGGCCGGCCCCGCGCGGGCAGGAGCGGCTGCGCGAGGCCGCCAAGCTGGGCTTTTCCGTGGCGGTCGTGCCCAAGGCCAATGCGCCCAAGGCCGGCGGCCGCGGCGCCCGCGAATTCGAGGGGCTGACGATCCATCCGGTGGAGCGGATCGAGGAGGCGCTGGAGGTCGTGCGCGGGCTGGCCTGACAATCCCCCCATGAATTTTCAGAAGATCGTCCTGCCCATCGTGGGCGTCGTGGTGGTGGTGGTCGGCTACCGGGCCGCCGGCTGGGCCGGGGTGGCGTTCGCCGCCAGCGGCATCGTCATGTGGATGCTGCTGCACTTCACCCGCCTGATGAAGGTGCTGCAGCGCGCCTCCGAGCGGCCCGTGGGCTACACCGACAGCGCCGTCATGCTCAATGCCAAGCTGCAGCTCAAGGTCAACCTGCTGCACGTGGTGGCCATGACGCGGGCCATCGGCGAGCAGCTGAGCCCCAAGGGCGAGCAGCCCGAGGTCTACCGATGGACCGACAACTCGGGCTCGCACGTCACCTGCGAGTTCCGCCTGGGCAAGCTGGTGCGCTGGGAGCTGGTGCGCCCGCCGGCCGAGCCTGATCAAGGCGTTCCGCCGGCACCGTAAAATCACCGGTTTGAAGCGAACCCGCAGAAGGACACTCTCATGAGCGCGCAAGCCCCCTCGATGGACGACCGTGACGGCAAGATCTGGATGGACGGCGAGCTGGTCGAATGGCGCGATGCCAAGATCCACGTGCTGAGCCACACGCTGCACTACGGCTGCGGCGCCTTCGAGGGCGTGCGGGCCTACGACACGGTGGACGGCACCGCCATCTTCCGGCTGCAGGAGCACACCGACCGACTGTTCAACAGCGCCAAGATCCTGCGCATGCCCATGCCTTTCTCCAAGGAGCAGGTCAACGAGGCGCAAAAGCAGGTCGTCAAGGCCAACAAGCTGGCGTCGTGCTACCTGCGGCCACTGGTCTGGATCGGCTCGCAGAAGCTGGGCGTCAACCCCAAGGGCAACCGGATCCACCTGATGGTCGCGGCCTGGCCGTGGGGCGCCTACCTGGGCGAGGAAGGCCTGCAGCGCGGCATCCGCGTCAAGACCTCCAGCTACACCCGGCACCACGTCAACATCACCATGACGCAGGCCAAGGCGGTCAGCAACTACAGCAACTCGATCCTGGCCAACATGGAAGCGGTGGACGACGGCTACGACGAGGCCCTGCTGCTGGACAGCTCGGGCTTCGTGTCGGAAGGCGCCGGCGAGAACGTGTTCGTGGTCAAGGACGGCGTGATCTACACGCCCGACCTGTCGGCCGGCGCGCTCAACGGCATCACCCGCAACACGATCTTCCACATCGCCAAAGACCTGGGCCTGGAGATCGTGCAAAAGCGGATCACGCGCGACGAGGTCTACATCGCCGACGAAGCCTTCTTCACCGGCACCGCCGCCGAAGTGACGCCGATCCGCGTACTGGACCGCGTGGAGATCGGCATCGGCCGCCGCGGCCCGATCACCGAGAAGCTGCAGAACGGCTTCTTCGACATCGTCAACGGCCGCAATCCCAAGTACGCCCACTGGCTGACCAAGGTCTGAGCATGACGACGACGGCACGCAAGGACACCGTGGTGGAACTGGTGGCCAAGGACCTGAACGGCAACGGCGGCATCTTCTGCCCCAGCGCCAAGGCGGACATGAAGCTGTGGAGCAGCCACCCGCGGGTGTACCTGGACGTCGCCGGCAGCGGCGCCGCCAAGTGCCCGTACTGCGGCACGGTCTACCAGCTCAAAGAGGGCGAGCATTTCGGCGGCGCACATTGACTCCCCCCCGCAGCGACCTGCGGCCGCCGCCCCCTCCAGGGAGCGCCACCAGCGGCCCGGCCGAGCCGGTGCCGCGGTGACCGCTGGCGAAGGCGCACCGGTTCAGCACCGATGACGCGCGCTCTCGTCATCGCCCCCCAATGGATCGGTGACGCGGTGATGACCGAGCCGCTGCTGCGCCGCCTGCACGCGCGCGGCGAACAGCTGGCGGTGGGGGCGCTGCCCTGGGTGGCGCCGGTCTACCGCGCCATGCCGCAGGTGGCGCAGGTGATCGAGCTGCCGTTTCGCCACGGCGGGCTGCAGTTTCGCGAGCGGCGGGCGTTGGGCAAGCAGCTGCACGGCCGCTTCGACAGCGCCTACGTGCTGCCCAATTCCCTCAAGAGCGCGCTGCTGCCGCTGCTGGCGGGCATCCCGCGCCGGATCGGCTACCTGGGCGAGTCGCGCGTCGGCCTGCTGACGCACCGGCTGAAAAACCCCAAGGGCAAGCCGCCGATGGTGGCCTTCTATTCGGCGCTGGCGGGCGAGCCCGGCATCGAGCAGGACACGCCGCGGCTGCAGCTGGACCCGGGCTTCATCGCCCAGGTGCTGCGCCAGCACGGCCTGGTTGACGGCGGCTACGTCGTGATGGCGCCGGGCGCCGAGTACGGCCCGGCCAAGCGCTGGCCGCACTTCGGCGCGCTGGCGCAGGAACTGGCGCAGCCGGTGCTGCTGCTCGGCTCGGGCAAGGAGGCCCAGCTGTGCGAAGCGATCCGGGCGCAGGCCGGCGGCGACTGCCGCAACCTGGCCGGCCAGACTTCGCTGGACGAGGCGTTCGCCCTGATCGCCGGCGCCGGCAACGTGGTCAGCAACGATTCCGGCCTGATGCACGTGGCCGCCGCTTTCGGCGCGCCGCAGGTGGCGCTGTTCGGCTCGTCCAGCCCGCTGCACACGCCGCCGCTGAACCCGCGGGCGCAGGTGGTGTGGCTCAAGCAGGATCCCGACTACTTGCCGCCGCTCGATTGCTCGCCTTGCTTTCAGCGCGAATGCCCGCTGGGGCACTTGCGTTGCCTGCACGACGTCACGCCGCAGCGGGTCCGGACACTGTTGCATCCCTGATCCGTGGCGTGTGCAGCCAGGCTGCGCACCATCGGCGGCCGTGCGGGGCGCGGCAGGCTGCACACCGACAGAGCGTCAGTCCCCCAGCAGCGCCTGGGCCTCGCGCGTCATCCGCGCGATGATCTCTTCGGCCGGCGGGAGGTCGCGCACCAACGCCACCGATTCGCCGATCGTCGCGTGGGCACGGCTGAAGTCGCCGGCTGTCACGCCGGCGTCGTAGGCGGCGCGGGCTGCTGCGGGGTCGGCGCGCAGCGCCTCGATGCGCCCTTCCCACTGGCGGTGCAGGTCGTTGCGGATGGCGCGAAAGTCGTACGGCGCCGGCCAGTTCTTGCGCCGCAGGATGTCGAACACTTCGCTGCGGGCCGTGCCGTCGCCGGTGGTTTGCACGGCCTGCTGCTTGGCGCCTTCGGGCGCCAGGCTTTCGCGCGTCGCCCACAGGCGCGAGCCGACCAGCGCGCCGTCGGCGCCCAGCACCAGCGCCGCCGCCAGCGTGCGGCCATCGGCGATGCCGCCGGCAGCCAGCAGCAAGGTGCCGGGCGAGCGGGCCGCCAGCCAGTCGGCAATCTCCGGCACCAGCGTGATGGTGGCGCGGCTGTTCAAGCCGTTCATGCCGTGGCCGCCGGCTTCGCCGCCTTGCGCCACGATCACCGTGGCGCCGGCCTCCACCGCCTGCGCCACCTGCTCGAGGCGCTGCACCTGGCAGATCAGCGCCGCGCCGCTGCGCGCGATGCGGCCCGCATAGGTCCGCGGATCGCCGAACGACAGCATCACGGCGACCGGCCTGTGCTCCAGCGCCCAGTCCAGCGCCGAGGCGTCCTCGTCCAGCTTCCAGGTGATGAAGCCGCAGCCGATCCGCTCGCGTGGCCCTTGCTGCAGGGCCAGCGCGTATTCGCGCTGGGTCCAGGCCAGCTCGCCGTAGCCGCCGCCGACCAGGCCGAGCGCGCCGGCGCGGGCACTGGCTGCGGCCAGGGCGCCGCCGCTGGCCAGCGCCATCGGCGCCAGCGCGATGGCGGTGTCCAGCGCGAAGCGCCGGCAAAAGCGGGATTCGGTGATTTTCATGCGGCGCATTGTGCGCCCGGCCGGGCCGCGCAGACAATGCCGACATGCCCGCCATCACCATCTTCCACAACCCCGCCTGCGGCACCTCGCGCAACACCCTGGCCCTGCTGCGGCACGCCGGCCTCGAACCCGAAGTGGTCGAGTACCTGAAGACGCCGCCCTCCAAGGAGCGGTTGCGCGAGCTGGTGGCCGCGCTGGGCATTCCGGCGCGCGGTCTGCTGCGCGAGAAGGGAACGCCTTATGCCGAGCTCGGCCTGGCGGACGCTAAGTGGAGCGACGAGCAGTTGCTGGATTTCATCGTCGCCCATCCGATCCTGATGAACCGCCCGGTGGTGGTGACGCCGCTGGGCACCAGGCTGTGCCGGCCGTCGGAACAAGTGCTGGAGATCCTGCCGGTGGGGCCGTTGGCGCCGTTCACCAAGTCGGATGGCGAACAGGTGTTTGACAGCGGCAAGCGGCGGGGCTGAATTCAACTGGGTTGCCGGGCATCAGGCTGATCCATGTCCAGCTGTCCGAGGTATCAAAAAGGCCTCGTTCGCATGGATTGAACAGGCCTGAGGAAGCCTTTTCACTGCATTGTCCGCTGTTGAGCTCCGGTCCATACTTCCAGCTTCTGGAAGGACAACGATGAAGATCGGGAACTGCGAGTCATCGTCGGCACCGATTGTCTCGCGTGGACTTTGACGCCCCATGCAAGACGTCGATCCGCTGGCATTGCGCCAATTCATGCTCCTGTCCATCGACGTCGATGTGCGACGCCTGACCGCGATTCCGGGCGCGGCTGGGACGGCATCCCCCTCCGGTGTGCCTCCGGGCCTGGGTGAGTGACGTCATGCCACCGCAAGACACATCGCCAACGGGCCGACCGAGCTACTGGACCTATTGGGGCAAAGCGCGTCCGGCGGATGGCGAGCCAGACCTGCACCTGCTGCCATACCACTGCCTCGACGTGGCGGCCGTTGGCCGGGCCTACCTGCAACAAGCGCCAGCGTTGCTTGCCTGGCTCAGCGAACAGCTTGGCTTTACCGACCGCGAGCTACTGTGCAAGTGGGTCACCTTCTGGTTGGCGTTGCACGATCTGGGCAAGTTTTCGATCAGCTTTCAGGGACAGAAAGCATGCTTGGTGGCGCGCCTTCAAGGCGATCCGCCAGCCACCGTTGGCCTGGCTGGTGTTCGCCATGACAGCCTGGGCATGCAGTTCTGGACGGACCATGTTCAGCCGCGAGCGGAAGACGAAGCGTGGTTTGGTGACGATCTCGATGCTTTCGACGGCATCCTGTGCTGGGTCCGTGCGGTGACAGGGCATCACGGCCAGCCCCCGCTGAGCCAGGTGGAGCAGATGGCGCGCCACTATCGGCCGCGCGATGTTGTGGCGGGCCAGGCGTTCGTGGACGCAATGCGGGAGCTGCTGCTACCGGCTGGGGCTGCGGCAGTACCGGCTGATGTCGGTGCGCAAGCGTTCGAGCGTGTCAGCCGCGAACTGTCCTGGTGGATCGCCGGACTGGCGGTGTTGGCGGATTGGATCGGCTCCAACGCGGAGATCTTCAAGTACCGCGACACGCCGTCGTCATCGCTGCAGGACTACTGGCAGGAGGCGTTGAAGCTGGCCGACGTGGCCTTGTCGCAATCTGGAGTCATGCCGGCTGCCCGACAAGCCCACCGGTCCTTTGGCGAACTGTTTCCGAAGATCCGGCAGCCGTCGCCTTTGCAGGATTGGGCAAAGTCGGTGGAGATCGCGCCGGGCCCGCAAATCCATCTGCTTGAGGACGTCACGGGTTCCGGCAAAACAGAGGCGGCGGTGATCCTGACGCACAGGCTGATGGCCAGCGGCTGCGCCGACGGCTTTTTCATCGGCCTGCCCACCATGGCCACGGCCAACGCCATGTATGACCGCATCGCCAATGTGTATGCCCTGTTGTTTGCCGACCGCGCGAGCCTGGTGCTGGCCCACGGCCGCAAGACGCTGGTGGAAGATTTCGCAGCATCGGTGATCCAGCCTGGCCGCGACGAAGGCGATGCCAGTCAACTCGATGAAAGCGCGACGCGTCGCTGTGCGCGCTGGTTGGCCGACCACAACAAGCGGGCCTTGCTGGCGCCCGCAGGCGTGGGCACGGTCGACCAGGCATTGCTGGGTGCCCTGCAAAGCAAGCACCAGTCGCTGCGCCTGCTGGGGCTGATGCGCAAGGTGTTGGTTGTCGACGAGGTGCATGCCTGCGACGCCTACATGCAGCGATCGCTCGAAGTTCTGCTGGAGTTCCATGCGCATGCCGGCGGCAGCGCCATCTTGCTGTCTGCCACGCTCACGCAGCGCATGAAGACGGCCCTGCTCAAGGCCTTCGCCAAAGGGTGCGGGCACCGCGTGCCCGCGTTGGGGTCGCAAGCCTATCCACTGGCCACGTCCTGGTCCGCAGCGCAACCCGACGTGGCCCTTGAAGCGGCCATCGCGACGCGTCCGGACGTGCGCCGCACCGTCAACGTGCGCTATGAGACCGACTCCGCCAGCGTGGTGGCGGGCATTGCCGCGGCACTGGCGGCGGGCCAATGCGTGGCCTGGATCCGAAATACCGTGGGCGATGCGCTGGATGCCAGGGCTGCGTTGGTGGCCCATGTTCCCGCCGAACACATCATCCTGTTCCATGCCCGCTTCGCGCTGGGGGATCGGCTGGACATCGAAGAGGCTGTACTGCGCACCTTCGGACCCGGCAGCGGGCCCGCCGATCGGGCAGGGCGCTTGCTGATCGCCACCCAGGTGGCGGAGCAGTCCCTGGACATTGATTTTGACCTGGTGGTGTCCGATCTGGCGCCGATCGACCGCCTCATCCAGCGTGCTGGCCGGCTGCGTCGCCATGTGAGAGACGCAAGGGGCCAACGCCGTTACGAGCCAGGCGCCACCGACCAGCGTGGTGCGCCTTGTTTGTGGGTGCTTGGGCCGCTCTGGGACGATGAGCCGGCGTCGTCATGGTTCAAGCAACCCTTTCCCAAGGCGGCAGGTGTGTACCCCCACCACGGGCAGCTGTGGTCGACAGCAAAGATGTTGCGCGTCGGCGCGCTCACGATGCCCGACGACGCCCGCTTCCTGATCGAAACCGTGTTTGGCCATGAAAGCGGTGTGCCCGAGGGCTTGCAGGGCAACGCCAACCAGGCGGAAGGCAAGGCCTATGGCGACGCCAGCCTGGCCGATCTCAAGAGCGTGAAGCTCGTTGGTGGCTATGTGCGCAGGGGGATGGAATGGGATCCCGACACCGTCGCTCCTTCCAGGCTGGGGGAAGACACCATCGACGTGTTGCTGGGACGCTGGGAGGGCGATCAGCTCAAGCCGTGGCGCGCCGACAAGCTGCAGCATGCCTGGGCTTACAGCACGGTGCGGGTGGCGAAGAAGTCGATTGCAGCCGCGGCCACCGAGCGCTCGCCAGCACGCTTGGCCGTACTGCAGGCGGAGCTCGAGAGGCTTCCAGGCGGTGGTGAATGGGTGGTGTTGCTCGCGCTGGAAAGCGTTGACGGGCGACACATTGGGCGAGCGGAAGCCTTGGCCAGAGGAGGCCAACCGCCCCTCTCGAACGTGTGGGTCTACGACGCTGAGTCCGGCTTGCGCACCGAGCAGACAACAACCGAGGATGGCGGATGAACTTGCTTGAAGACGCGTGGATGCCGGTACGTTTGCACGACGGGGGCCGCGAATGGATAGGGCCGCGTCAACTGTCGGACGCAAGGCTTGCCGCCTTCGACGCTGACCGTCCCGACTTCAATGGCGCCCTGGCCCAGTTCGCCATCGGCCTGCTCCAGACCGCCTCGCCAGTAGACAGCGTCATTGCCTGGCGTGATCTGCTCAAACTGCCGCCCGACGAAGCAACACTTCAGGCCTGGTTTGCCCCTCACGTTGGCGCGTTCGAGTTGGACGGCGATGGCGCCCGCTTCATGCAGGACTTCGACTTGCGCGCAAGCGATGGCGAACCGGTGGGCATCGGCAGCTTGTTGATAGAGGCCGCGAGTGGGAACGCTATCGAACGCAATAGCGACCACTTCATCAAGCGTGGCCAGGTCAAGGGCCTATGTCCCCATTGCGCGGCCCTGGCGCTGTTCACCCTTCAAGTCAGTGCGCCAGAGGGTGGGAGGGGGAATCGGACCGGTCTGCGCGGAGGCGGACCGCTGACCACTCTGTTGGTCGCCGACGGCGAGCCGAACGCCCCGCGCAGTCTTTGGCACAGCCTGTGGCTCAACGTTCAGGAGCGCCACAGCTTCGAGGCTGTTGGAGGTGATCCCGGCAAGAGTGAGCGCCACTTTACTTTTCCGTGGGCTGCGAGTATTCATGGCCTGCAAAGGGACGGAGGGCAAATTACCCCGATCCAGGTCCATCCAGCCCATGTCTTTTGGGCCATGCCGCGCCGTATACGCCTGGATTTCGATGCGCTTGGCGCGGGGCAGTGCGACGTCTGCGGTCGCGAGTCGGATCGTCGCGTTCAGCGGTACGTGGCGCGCAACCGCGGACTCAATTACAAAGGGCCGTGGCAGCACCCCTTGTCGCCGTACTACGAGTCCAAGGAGGGCATGCTGCCGCTGCATCCCCAGCCCGGGGGGCTTGGCTATCGGCACTGGATGGGATGGGTGCTGGGCATGCAGAACGACAAGCGCAAGGTCGAACGCGCGGCGGTGGTCCAGCACTTCTTCGAGGCCGTGACGCAGCGGCGGGCTGGCATCGGGCTTCGATTGTGGGCCTTCGGTTACGACATGGACGGCATGAAAGCCCGCTGCTGGTACGAGGCCACCGTGCCGCTTTATGCGCTGGGCGACTGTTCACCCCAAGCGCAAAAGAGCTTGCGCGAAGACGTCGGCGCGTGGCTCGCGGGAGCCGAATTGGCGGCCAGCTATCTGCGCGGTGCCGTCAAGGACGCGTGGTTCGGCGGTGATGCGCGAGGGGACTTCAGCTTCATCGACGCCAGTTTCTGGGGGCGCACCGAGCCAGGGTTCTATGCCATGCTGAAAGAGCGCATACAGGCCGCAGGAGAAGGCAAGGTGATGGATGGCGCTGCGACGGGAGAGCGCTGGCTGGCGACATTGCACCAGGTTGCCGAGCACTTGTTCGATGTCGATCTCGTGGGCGCGGGGCCCATCGAGCGGCAGAATCCCGCGCGCATTGCGAAGGCGCATGAGCAGCTGATGGCCAGCTTGCGCGGCCCCAAGCTGAGGACGGAACTGAAACTGCCAGTCGCAGCCAAGCCAGCCAGGAAAAGCAAGCAAGCGGCCGTCAAGGCGGCGTAAGGAGCAAGCATGTCAAGCGGTCGAAGCAGGTATGTTCTTTCGGGTCCCGTGCGGACGGAATTCATGTCGTGGTGGCACGGCTTGACCAGCGAGACCGCAAGCGGCACGGCTCGGGCGGACCGGGCCGTTCTCAAGCGAGCGGACACGCTGACCGCCGTAGCATGTACATCGGCCTACCAGCGCCTCTATCGCAGGATGGCCGCAGCCAACAGCGGCGAGCCATGGCGCGCATTCGAACAGGAACGCATCGCCGCGCTGGTCGCGGTGGCGGCACATGTGACGGAGAAAGTTCCCATGTCCTTGCCGCAAGCGATGAGCCACCGTGCGGACGGTGACGATCGCAATCCGGTCAGCCAGTTGCGCTTCTCCCGGTTGCTGGATGCACCGGACATCGAGGCATTGTTCACGGGATTGCGACGCAGCCTGCCACTCATCGAGAACAAGGTTGACCCGGCCACCCTGGCCGACGACATCTACGGCTGGAGCGATGCGGTCAAGAAACGCTGGGCCTACGCCTACAGGTGGCCCGAGAAGTCTGACGGATAGGCCAGTCCGCCCCCGTGCAGTCCCCGTTGGTCCACCCCTGTCGCGCATTCAGAAAGTCCTTCATGACCCGTTTCGTTCAGCTCCATTTGCTCACCAGCTATCCGCCGTCCAACCTCAATCGCGACGACACCGGCAGGCCCAAGACGGCGTTGGTGGGTGACGCCAACCGCCTGCGCATCTCTTCGCAAAGCCAGAAGCGCGCGTGGCGCACGTCGGAGGCTTTTGAGGCAGCGCTGGCCGGCCACCTGGGCACCCGCACCAAGCGCATGGGACAGGAAGCCTTCCAGGCACTCAAGGACGGCGGTGTTCCAGAGAAGGCGGCGCGCGAATGGGCCAAGGACATTGCCAGGCAGTTCGGCAAGCTCAAGTCCGACAAGAAGACCGAGAACGATGTGGACCTCGAGATCGAACAGCTCGTTCACTTCAGCCCCGAAGAGCAGGAGGCGATCAAGGCCCTGATCGCCACCTTGGCCGCGCGTCAGGACAAGCCGACTGAAGACGAACTGAAGCTGCTCAGCCGCCCGCGCCGGGCGGTGGACATTGCGATGTTCGGCCGGATGCTCGCCGACGCCGCCGAGTTCAATGTCGAAGCTGCGGTGCAGGTTTCGCACGCCTTCACCGTTCACCGTGCGGCAGTGGAAGACGACTACTTCAGCGCCGTGGACGACCTGAACAAGCGCGAAGAAACGGGGGCATCCCACATTGGCGAGCGGGGCTACGGCGCGGGACTCTTTTACCTGTACCTGTCCATCGACCGCGAGTTGCTCAAGAAGAACCTCGGCAATGACGAAGCGCTGACTGCCCGCGCGCTGGATGCGTTGGTCAATGCCGCCACCAAGGTGTCGCCCACGGGAATGCAGAACAGTTTTGCCTCACGCGCCTACGCCGGCTATGTCCTGGCTGAAAAGGGCGACCAGCAGCCGCGCTCGCTAGCGCAAGCCTTCCTCCAGCCGGTCAAGCCCCATGGCGACCAGAATCTCTTCGACCAGTCCGTCGCCGCGCTGGAGACTCGCTTCAAGAACTTCGATGCGGTCTACGGTGCGTGCGCAGACAAGCGCTACACCGTAAACGTGGAGACACCGGCAGGTTCCATCGCCGAACTGGCCACGTTCGTGGCGGGGTGAGCAGGATGCACTATCTGGTGTTCCAACTTCAGGCGCCGCTGTCGTCCTGGGGTGAATCGGCGGTGGGTGAATTCCGCGGCACGGCGGAGCATCCCACGCAGTCAGCCGTGGTCGGGTTGGTGGGCGCCGCGCTGGGGCTGTTGCGTGACGACGAGGCGGCGCACGCGGCGCTGCGCGATGGCTACGGCGTGGCAGTCGCCCTGCTGTCCGGCGGCAGCTTGCTGCGCGATTACCACACTGCCCAAGTGCCGCCGCGGGCGGCGCTGAAGGGCCGGCCGCAAGCCACGCGGCGCCATGAATTGGCCGTTCCCAGGACGGCGCTCAGCACCATCTTGTCGACCCGCGACTATCGCCAGAACGCGGGCAGCCTGGTGGCCATGCAATCGAGAAGCGGCGGCACGCCACCGCACACGCTGGCCGATCTAGCTTCGGCGTTGCGCCATCCGAAGTTCACGCTCTACCTGGGCCGCAAGACGTGCGCGCCAGGAGCCCCGCTGTGGCCGCAGGTGATCGAGGCGGAATCCGCCCAGGCCGGTTTTGCTGCCTATGCGGTGTTGTTTGAAGCCGCGCGCCGGGCCGCTGCCGACAATCGCGGTAGGCAGCCGCTGGAGCCATTGCCGCGGGTCAGCCGGATTGCGTTTGACGACCATATTGAAGCGGGTGTGCCGCATGACCTCAGCACTCGGCGCAAGGATCGCCTGATCCGGCGCAAGGGTTGGCAATTCGCCGACCGCACCGAGTACATCGCGATCATTCCTGATGACGTCTGCACCGAGGCCGGACCATGTACTTCAGTCTGATCACGCCGGCCGAGGGCCGCGAACGCGATGCAGTGCATGAGCGCCTGGACGGCCCCTATGCCGATCACCAATGGCTGTGGCGCTGGTTTCCCACCGACCAGGGGGCGCCGCGCGATTTCTTGTTCAGGCAGCGCGAGGCAGACGGCATCCCCCGCTACCACGTCGTCTCCCGACGCGCCCCGGTCGACCAGATGGGTGCCTGGCGAGCCCAGATCCGCAGCTATGCGCCGTCGCTTCAGGAGGGCGACCGACTGCACTTCGAATTGCGCGCCAACCCGACCGTGCGGCACGGCCGGGACGGCAAGTCGAAACGGCACGATGTGGTGATGGAGGCCAAGAAGAAAATGCTGGCCGAACGTGGTTTCTCGCGCTGGGCCGATTGGACGGGGGACGACAAGCCCAGTCTTCAAACCTTGCAGCACGCTGCGTGCAGTTCATGGCTGCAACGCAGGGGGACTGCCCTGGGCTTTTCGTTGGAGGCAGACACGCTGATGGTCGATGGCTATGTCCAGCACCAGGAGAAGCCTGACAGGGCACTTTGCTTCAGCACGGTGGAATTGAGTGGCCAGATGACCGTGACCGAGCCCCAGGCCTTCCAGGCCGCGCTGGTGGGCGGCATCGGCAGCGCCAAAGCCTTTGGCTGTGGCCTACTCCTGGTGCGTCGAATGGACGCTTGATCGCGCGGTCAGCATGAGCACGTTCCTTCCGCCGTTGAAGCCGATTCCGATCAAGGACCGGATTTCTGTCATCTTCATCGAGCGCGGAGAAATCGATGTGCTCGATGGCGCGTTCGTGGTGGTGGACGTGACCGGGATTCGGACGCACGTTCCGGTGGGCGGCGTGGCGTGCATCATGCTGGAGCCGGGCACCCGGGTGTCGCATCGCGCGGCGGCACTGGCAGCACGCGTGGGCACCTTGCTTGTTTGGGTGGGCGAGGCTGGAGTTCGGCTCTATTCCGCCGGGCAACCGGGCGGTGCACGGTCCGATCGGTTGCTCTACCAGGCCCGCCTGGCGCTGGACGAGAACCTGCGGCTCAAGGTGGTGCGCAAGATGTACGCAGTGCGGTTCGGTGAGGAGCCCCCTGCGCGACGCAGCGTGGAGCAGCTACGCGGCATTGAAGGAGCACGGGTGCGCCGGACCTACCAGATTCTGGCCCAGCAGTTTGGCGTGGAATGGAAGGGGCGAGACTATGACGCCGAAGACTGGGACTCGGCGGACCTGGCCAACCGATGCTTGTCCGCTGCCACGTCTTGTTTGTATGGCGTGACCGAAGCGGCCGTGCTGGCCGCGGGCTATGCGCCGGCGGTGGGGTTCATCCATACCGGAAAGCCACTTTCCTTCGTGTACGACATTGCGGACGTGTACAAATTCGAGACGGTGGTCCCCATCGCATTCAAGGTGGCGGCTTCGCATCCTGCGGGGAATCCTGAGCGCGCGGTTCGCCTGGGCTGCAGGGATGTGTTTCGGCAAACCAAGCTGCTGGACCGGATCATCCCGGACATTGAAGACATCCTGTCGGCCGGCGAGATCCCGCGCCCCGAGCCGGCGCCAGACGCTGTGGGCCCGGCACTGCCCAACCCCGAGAGCCTTGGCGATGCTGGTCATCGTTCTTGAGAATGCACCTCCCCGTCTGCGGGGGCGCCTGGCCGTCTGGTTGCTGGAGGTTCGTGCGGGTGTGTATGTCGGCAACTACTCCAAGCGGGTGCGTGAGCACATCTGGATGCAGGTCAAGGCGGGCATCGAGGAAGGCAACGCCGTGCTGATGTGGCGCAGCACTGCAGAGGCCGGATTCGAATTCACGACCCTGGGGAGCAACCGGCGCATGCCGGCGGATTTCGACGGGGTGCAGTTGGTGAGCTTCCACCCCGAACTTGGCGCCGACGCTCTTTAACAACTCGACTTGGGAACGCATTTCCTTCGGTAGAAATGCCGAGTGGGAAAATGTCGTTTGAAATCAATGGGCTAGGATTGGTGTGTTCCCCACGTGCGTGGGGATGAACCGATATTGACAGGCGTTTGTAGTGTGCTACAGTGGTGTTCCCCACGTGCGTGGGGATGAACCGTATTGGAAGCTGGCAGCTAAGGCCGCAGGCATGTGTTCCCCACGTGCGTGGGGATGAACCGACGTACCATGGAACGTATCGCAAACACCACCGGTGTTCCCCACGTGCGTGGGGATGAACCGCCTACGCACGTCAGCGTGTGGCAGCCGCACAGGTGTTCCCCACGTGCGTGGGGATGAACCGGCCGTAGGCGCGTTTTCTAGCGAAACAGGTACGTG